>NZ_BCVI01000017.1 GCF_001591665.1 Neobacillus soli NBRC 102451
GAGAGGTACAGAGTGCCCGTGGACAAGAAAAAAGCCTGGCAAGGAAGGGCACTGAGAGAGGTTTAGAGTCCCCTTGAAGGGAAAAAAGAGGTAGTCACGATCTCAAAAAAAATTAATTGTGCCCTTGAGAGGGAAAAAAACGTTCCGAAGTCATAAAACAGTGCCCGACCAATCGAAATCACCAAAAAAGGCAGCATTTTATTAACGGGTTCCGTTTCCTGTCGCAAAATCCGAAAATGCATCCCAATTTGTACTGCCCTTTGTATCTGTTTTTGCATTTAAAAATAAACTGGCTCAGTTCACTATACTGAGCCAGTTTATTTTTGCTCCCGCCATCCATAAAAGAGCGGATCCAGATAAGGAATCAGCATGGTTTGCTAAATAAGCGGAGAAATTCCGCTTAATTAGCAAATAGCACTGAAAATAGCATAAATAGACGGACATAT
Source organism: Neobacillus soli NBRC 102451 (assembly GCF_001591665.1). Lineage (GTDB taxonomy): Bacteria > Bacillota > Bacilli > Bacillales > Cytobacillaceae > Neobacillus > Neobacillus soli. The sequence continues at coordinate 447 of NZ_BCVI01000017.1, forward strand.
TCCGGCTATTGACTCGAAAAACGTGAAAATGGGTAATTTTTTTTTGCTTATTCGGAAAATCTCCGCTTATATCCCCCAAATCGGGCTCATTCTGCGAACTAACCGGAAAATCTCCGCTTAACAATCACTGGTTACTAAAATTAGGAAAAGACATCATCTTAACATATATATCCAATTATTGTGTGTTTTTTTGTAAGACAAATTGTATACCAAATTGAGGGTAAAATTGTAGAGGTACAACAGCCATTGTACCCCTACAATTTGCGGTGCATTTTCCTATGCAAATTTTTTATCTAATTTCGTCACAAATCCAATAAAAAATGAGTGTCAATTTCATATGCAAATTGGCACTCATTTTATCTTACATTTTTAATGTTTGTGATAAGAAACGGAACCCGGCAGCATTTTATGCTGCCTTTTTAAGATACAGGCCGTTTAGGCCTGCGATCATGTAAATATAAAATCATCTCCCCAAACCTTGTTGCAAATGGTAAAACGAGCAGGGAGGTGGCCACATTAAAAATGACACTAATATGTGCTAATTGCACATCCTTTGTGCTTGCAAGCAGTCCAGCATTTTCCGTGAGCATCGGAATCAGTGGAATAAAGAGCAGTACTCCGAATACATTGAGCCAAACATGGGCAAAGGCTGCTAATCTCGATTCCTTTCCACCACCAATCGAAGCAATAACGGCTGTGATACACGTCCCAATATTTGCTCCGAGAACAATCGCAATTCCCGCATCGAGCTGCAGCAGCCCAGCTGTTAGAAAACCCATGGCAATCCCGGTCATTGCCGTACTTGACTGGATAACAGCCGTAATCACAGCACCAGTTAATAAGCTAAAAAGAATATTATCATTTATCGACAGGATAAAATTATTGATAAAATTCATCGACGTTAAAGGCTGCGCTAATAATTCAAACCCCTTCATGGCCGTGAATACAGAGGCGATTCCAAACAATAGCATCCCAATACTTCTTGCTTTCTTATTTTTAAATAAAATAAGCAAGGCCCCACAAATGGCAAGCGGCACAAGGACTCTATCTAAATTAAAGGTAATTAATTCTGTTTTAAAAGTAGTTCCAATATTTGTGCCAAGGATAATACCGATGGACTGTGGAAAGGTCATAATCCTTGCTGAAATTAATCCAATCGTAATTACCATAACGGCAGAACTGCTTTGTAAAAGGGCTGTAATAAAAGTTCCCGTCAACATACCTTTTAATGGTGTACTAGTTAATTTTATCAGCCATGTTTTCAATTTATCTGCCGACAAATTAAACAATCCAAACCTAATTATGGTCATTCCGAAAATAAATAATAAAATACAGAGAACAAATAATATTATGTAAAGCATGTCTTAGGCCCCCTCTCGCTTCATTGTATGGTCATCGAGGGAGAGACATGCTATTTTAGGGAAAATTAAGGCAGGCTGTAAAAAATTTACGTCTTCAAGATTAAAAAAACAAAGCTGTATTCGTAAAGAATGTTGTTATTAACCCTCATTATATCTCCAAAAAACATTGGAATAGTGTAAAAATACACCTTATTTATATGTGGAACAGATATATCAGCGGATTTTGGATGTTTATTAGCGAATCTACAATTTTATTAGCGAATTCGACCCTTTTATCAGCGAATCTTCAATTTTATCAGCGAATCAATAAAAGCTACAATCTTTTAGAAAATAGCCAAAAACAAAAAGCCTGTTTTATGACTGAGATTTTCAGTTGACCTTGTATCAAGGTTATATTATAATTGCAAGGTACATGGATTGAATGTAAGTGTGTTGTGTTCGGAGGGAGGGAAAGAGAATGTCTAAAACTGTTGTTCGTAAAAACGAATCGCTTGAAGATGCTCTTCGTCGCTTCAAACGTACGGTATCTAAATCTGGTACTATACAAGAAGCTAGAAAGCGCGAATTCTATGAAAAGCCTAGTGTAAAACGCAAGAAGAAGTCTGAGGCTGCTAGAAAACGTAAGTTCTAAGAGAGGGTGTATGTAATGAGTCTTCTCGAGCGTTTAAATAATGATATGAAACAAGCGATGAAAAATAAGGAAAAAGACAAACTCTCTGTAATTCGGATGGTGAAAGCTTCTTTGCAAAATGAAGCAATTAAGCTAGGAACGAAAGAGATTTCTGAAGATGTAGAGTTAACAATCCTTTCTCGCGAAGTAAAACAACGCAAAGATTCCCTCCATGAATTTGGTAAAGCTGGTCGTGAAGACCTTGTTGATAAATTGCGTACAGAGTTGGCTATCGTGGAACAGTATATGCCGCAACAACTTTCTGAAGATGAGTTGGCGGAAATTGTGAAAGAAACGATTGCTGAAGTCGGGGCAAAATCAAAGGCGGAAATGGGAAAAGTGATGGCTGCGATTATGCCTAAAGTTAAGGGTAAAGCAGATGGGTCACTTGTAAATAAATTTGTACAACAACACCTTTCATAGTATTCTGACACAAAGACTGCAGGCTCTGGCTTGTGGTCTTTTTACGTAAAAGGGAGTTTAGTGCAACAGCTAGTAAATAATGCGTGGCATGCAAAGGATAATTTGCATAAAAATGAAACCTTTTGGGAATAGGAACGTATAGAGTATAGTCAGATGAAAAGGAAGGGGGAATTCGGATGGTTGCATTTCTTACTGACCCGCTTGTAATAACCGTTCTGTTAACGATTGCAGGAGTTGGAATCGTGTTGGAACTTTTTTCACCAAAGATTGGTGTCGCTGGATTTATAGGGATATTTGCGCTTATTTTATTCTTTTATGGGCATTTTCTAGCAGGGCTTGCAGGGTATGGCACAATATTGTTATTTTTAGCAGGAATTGTTCTTATTTTTTTGGAGTTCTTTTTGCCTGGGGCTATTTCAGGAACACTTGGTGTGGCTGCATTAATTTTAAGCCTGTTCTTAGCAGGTGAAAATGCCATGCAAATTGGGGTTTCTATTTTAATTGCCATATTCTTTTCTACCGTAGTTTTCTTTATTATGATTAAGATGTTTGATAAAAAGCTAGTTCTTTTTAGTAAAATGGTACTGGTTGATTCTGCCAGAACCGAGGATGGGTATGTTTCCAATATTAATCGTCTAGAACTGGTGGGAATGGAAGGGACTGCTTTAACGATGTTACGGCCGTCTGGAACAGTAATTCTTAACAATGAACGAGTCGATGTGGTGAGTGAAGGTGGCTTTATCGAGCAAAATGCTACCGTTAAAGTCATTAAAGTCGAAGGTGTCCGCATTGTTGTTAGACCGTTGGAAAAATAGAAGGGGGTTAAAAAATGGATATTAACAATGGAACAATTTTTATCATTGCCGTTGTATTTGTTGCCGTAATACTTTTAGGGATTTTATTATCGTTTGTACCAGTCATGCTTTGGATTTCAGCGCTCGCTGCAGGAGTCCGAATTAGTATTTTCACATTGGTTGGGATGAGGCTTAGGAGGGTAACGCCGAGCAGAGTGGTTAACCCGCTTATTAAAGCCTCGAAAGCAGGTTTAGATGTAAGCATCAATCAGCTTGAAAGTCATTACCTTGCCGGCGGGAATGTCGACAGAGTGGTAAATGCACTGATTGCCGCTCATCGGGCCAATATTGAATTATCATTTGAACGTTGTGCTGCCATTGACCTTGCTGGCCGTGATGTTCTAGAAGCGGTACAAATGAGTGTTAATCCAAAAGTAATCGAAACACCTTTTATTGCTGGTGTCGCTATGAACGGTATCGAAGTAAAAGTAAAAGCAAGAATTACTGTTCGCGCGAATATTGGGCGTCTTGTCGGTGGAGCGGGAGAAGAAACTGTGGTAGCCCGTGTTGGTGAGGGTGTTGTTTCAACGATTGGTTCATCGATTAATCACAGCAAGGTATTAGAAAATCCCGAGTTAATTTCGCAAACTGTCTTAGCAAAAGGACTTGATGCGGGTACGGCCTTTGAAATCTTATCGATTGACATTGCGGATGTAGATATCGGCAAAAATATCGGGGCAGAATTACAAACAGAACAAGCTGAAGCCGACAAGAAAATTGCCCAAGCGAAAGCTGAAGAGCGTCGGGCGATGGCAGTGGCTTCGGAACAAGAAATGATGGCAAAGGTACAAGAAATGAGAGCGAAGGTTGTTGAATCGGAGGCAGAAGTTCCGCTTGCAATGGCTGAGGCACTTAAATCAGGAAATATCGGTGTGATGGACTATATGAATTTTAAAAACATTTCTGCGGATACAGAAATGAGAGGTTCAATTGGGAAAATAACTGGTGAGAAGAAAGACGACAAATAAACCACCATTCGAAGCGTTAAGAAGGGGGTGGACTTTTGAATACGACGATACTAATCATGATTATCATCGGAGTAATCACATCCGTTTTTGGTAAAGCAAAAGGAAATAAACAAGATCCTAAAAGTAAACCATTTTCAGTCAATGGTCTCGATGAGTTTCGAGCACTTTTCCAAAACCAAACAACAGATCAGGCAATAGAAGAGATTAAAACAATGCAAAAGGATTTTCAGTCAGGCGGTCTGAAAAATATTGAAGAAAAACATCTCCAAATGAAACAAGGCAATCAGGATAATCAGTCAGAATTGATTGGCCCAACAAATCCTAGGCAACAAGACAAGGTAAGAGTGAAAGAGAATTTAGAAGTTAAAGATGCAAAGGATGAGCCCGTTTTTTCTGACGAACCAGATCGAAAGGCTGTAATTAACGGAATCATCTGGTCGGAGATTCTTGGTGAGCCACGTTCAAAGAAACCCTATAATCCAAGAAGATTCTAGGCTGGGCCTAGATAAATCAACGGAGTTAAATCGAAAAAGATGTGCTAGAACCCCCTGTGCTACATTTCATAAATATGAGATGTAATACAAGGGGTTCTTTTTTAACGGAATCAAACACAGTACCTGTCACCACCCGAATTTTTTATCCAATAATCTTTGCTGATTTTTGTAGCCTTTTTCCAAATCTAATAAACCCCCACCAAAGATAAACTTCGGCAGGGGTCTTCTAATTTTTATTTTACCTTCTCAATATTTGTCAATAGCCCTGTAAGAATTAGTGTAAATTGTTCTAAATGTGCTGCTACTCTTCCTGGGAACTCCTTTTCAAGAAATGCTAAATTATCATTTTTCGTATGCCAAATCCCCCCATGCTTCACAGTTTGCGTGTATCCATCCAAATCACCAATTTCCCAGTTTGTTGCTTCTAAGTAACCAATTGGAATGCCTGCTTTTTGGAATGCTGCATGATCGCTCCAATCACCAGTCGTTCCTTTAGGGTAACTTTTATTTAGACCAGGATTTGTTTCCAATGGAATGTGTTTTTTATCGGCAATATCAAAAGCAAGATCACGAATCCAGCCTTTTGCCCCCGGACTACCGTATGCATAAACTTTATCCCCCGCCAGCAAACTGTCGAGATTAATCATAGCAACAGTATTAGCGATCTCTTCCTTGGACATTTGGGATACATAGTAATTGGATCCCCGAGTGCCTGTCTCCTCTGCTCCAAAGAAAATAAATTTAATATCATATTGAAGATTTTTCTTTTGGAGCGCTTTGGCCGTTTCTAAGATAACTCCAATACTTGAGGCATTGTCATCTGCCCCTCTTCCCACATTGACGGAATCATAATGAGCACCGACAATGATTTGTTTATGGGTTGTATTATTTGTATTACCTTTCCTAACGCCTATGATATTTGCTGTATTTGTTGTAACGCCCCTAGTAGTATAGGAAAATTTTTGTTTTATAGGTTGGAATCCTAGTTTTTCCATTTCGTCAAAGAGGTAAGTGCCTGCTTTTTCTTCGTTTGCAGTACCAGTCACCCTTGTTCCGATTTTTTCAGATAGGTATTCCGTGTGTTTGTATGCCTCTGCCCCTACAACAGGTTGTTTAGGATTGAGAGTTCTACACTGGCCGGTTATGGTTCCACCCAAATCGTTGCCGGCACCGAAATCGGTAACCGTTGAGCTATTGCCGATACAATAAAGGCTACCGTCAACATAGTTGCCAGCCATTATAGGTCCATACTCGCCGTACTGTTTATTAGCTGAAATCTGATTGTTGTTAGATAAGTCAAGATCATCATTGAACTTGTTCCCTGCCAAGGTCACATTACTGACCGTTCCAGAGATATAGGATGGACCATTCACCGTAGTTCCAAACATCTGGACCGCGTTCGCGGCTTCAGTATGCATGCTACCATTAATAGTACTGTTAAATACTACTAGTGATGCACCTTGGTGAACCGTAACTTCACCGTCGACTGTTGCATTCTTAAGGCAAATTACACCCTCTGTGACATCAATTCCGTTTTGGTTACCTGTAAGTGTTGTGGTACAAGTAGGCAGATTTCCAGGTAGAACAGTCGCTTTGAAACTGTCGGAATTGCCGATGTTTCCTGTAGCATCAATTGCTCGGTGCTCAACAAGATGCGTACCAAAGCCAGGAACGAATGCACCACCAGGGTCTTTCGCAGTGTACGATTGCTCGAAAGTCGCCTTCGATGGTCCTCCTTTACCTAGGTTACCGTATGTCAGTGCTTTCACATCAGAGCCCGAATGGGAGAACTTAAACGGCGTTCCGACAGGCTTCTCAGGGAAACCAAAGTAGTTGAACCAGCCGTCTTTGTTCAGACGAAGCTCTCCTACGACAAACCCTGGCTGATCATCCTCTGGTTTAAGCAATACATCGAACTCATTAAAGTAGACGTTATGTTCAACATCGTCAGCCAACGTTGTTAGTGGCTCCGAAAGCGTCCTCGGTGCTGTTGGAAGACCATTATCAACCGTCCAGGTAATCGTGTCTGAACCGCTGCCAGCAGGATCAGTTAAGGTCGCTATCAGCTTCGAGGAACCACTAGGCAGATTGAGTTTACCTAGATCCAGAAGTCGGCTGTTATTTGTCTCTGTTAACTTTTCACCGTTAAGGGTCCAAGTCACGTTTAGAACCCGATCATTCGGATACGGTGTCTCGACAAAGACCACCTCGTTGTGAGCTACGGCGCGGTTCGTTGGTGTGGACGTGTTAAATATCACGTTTACGCTTGTCTTAGGAAGAGCCTTACCTACAGTCCACTGACGCGTTTGAGTCATTCTTGGGCCATCTAGGAAACTCGGGTCGCGTACGAACTCAGTCTTGTCTTTCACTGTCACCTTCACAGTGTCCCCTGTCTTAACATTTAGATCACTAAGCTTTAGGAAGCGACTGTTATGCGAATTCGCTACCTCTTTGCCGTTCACTTCCCAGGCCACTTCCAAAGCGTGGAACCTTGGATGCATCGTCTCAACCCATACTACATCATGAGATCCGACCTCACCCACAGGAGTGGAAGTCATTGGCATCTCATTGGCGTTGCGCATACCGGTGATCCGCTGGGTCATCTGCTCACGGCCGACTTGGTCGAAGTAGAATCCGAGCCATCTCATCATGGAGTGCTCACTTGGACGCCAAACATTCGATCCGCGTGTACTTCCACTCTCATAGCCATCAGGATCTGCTGCGCGGATGATACCGCCTGATTCACTTTCCTCACCTAGCCAGCGCCACCATTTAGCCTTTTTATCAATCATCTCCGCGGATGTCATCCGCGTATGATGGACCGAACTTGGCTCACTATTCGGATGTGGTGTGCCAGGTACTTCACGGCTTGAATACGGGTATTCATCTTGCAAGTTTCCTAAGGAATGCCCAAGTTCGTGTGTGGAGACTAACGGTCCTTGTGGGCTTCCACCAGAAGTTGTAGCCTGAACGCCGCCGATCCCACCATAAGTAAAGGTATTGGCAAGTGCAAGTGTTTGGATGTTCTGTGCATTGGAAGCGATGCCAAGAGCCGGTGCCACGTATTGAGAAAGTAGGTTATTACGTGATGTATTTCCGGCAGTAGAATATGTGATACCGCGTGCTAGCTTTTCAGCTGGACATTTGGTCGCGTACTCCAAGCCTAGCACCGTGTCACGGCGGACGTTTCCATCATCAGGGTCACAGCTGATTCCTGAATCTTTAGATGGAGTTTCGACCATGTACACATTGAAATAGTAACGATAGCTGCGAAACGGTTCGACACTCCACTGGACGTTCTGATTCCTTTCCACATCTTGGCGGAATTTGTCCATCTCTTGAGGTGTATATCCATCACCAAAGATAATTAGATTTAACCGATCCTTTGGCGAACCAGTTACTTGAAGCGGAACAATGTTAACATTTCCTACCTTTAATTCATTGTAAACACCTACAGCATCATAAGCATCTTCGACAGCTTTCACTTGTGCTGACGTACTTCCGTATAAATCAATCGCAGCTAGAGTGGCAGCTTGTCTCATCATCTTAAAGTCTGAACTGCTAGTTAAATATTTTGAGAGGGCACGGTAATAGATTTGTTCTGTTGCTTCACGTCCCACTCCTTTTACTGTTATTCCGTAATGCTTGCCACCCTCTGAAATTAGATATGCAGCTTTATTATTAATACTACTGTTGATATGAACGCCGCCACTATCTAATGTTCCGGTATATCTTTTCGTCCAGTGATCAGGTGAATAACCAGTAACCGTCCTTACATCAACGATTTCGGCTGGATTACTCATGGAACGCAAGGCTTTTCGTCCATCTTTAACGATCTTTTCGCCAATTAACCATTCTTGATCGCCTCTGTCAACCATAGCCGCAAATATATCGGATATCGATTCATTTAAAGCACCGGATTCATCGCGATAGACTAAATTTGCTGTGTGTTGTGTTACTCCATGTGTCATCTCATGCGCAGCAACATCCAATCCGCCGGCAAAGTTGTGATATAAAACACCATCACCATCACCATACGACATGGTTCTGCCATTCCATGATGCATTATTCCAATTCGTATTCACATGGACAGCTGAAATCAATTGTTGTCCATTATTGTCTACTGAATTACGGTCAAATGTCTTTTTAAAATAATCATAAACCTTCTGTGCATTTGCATGGGCATCTACAGATGCTCCATCTTTAAACATTAGACCCGCACTAGTAACCATTTTATTGCTATTCTTCGCATCATTTGTGACGACACCTTTTCCTCGAGTCGCATCATACATTCCATACAAACTATCGGCAAATTGGGCTTCAAACATTTGCTTGTTACCAAATACTCCATTACCAAACGCGATCACCTCATCAGAGGCATTATAATGATCAACAACCTTTCCGCTTTCTGCATCAATGAAATAGTGCCAATATCCAACTTTTGGCTCTACAGTTGAAACTTTTACAAGATATGTGTTATAGAACGAACCATCATGCTCGTAGATAAACTGTTCCACATCAGTGTCACCATCGTACTGGTTTACCTTGCCTATTTTCTTTTCAATTGCTTTTTTAGCAGTGGCAATTGCAACATTTTCGGAGACTTTTGCAACTGTATTGATATTCTCGTTGTCTAGGCTAGGCACAACTTCACCAAAGAAAGAGGTAACATCGTTATTTTTATCAAGCGAAATGGTTGAGTCAGATCCGAAAATCGGAATTCCTTTATATTGCTCCATAAGCCTAAAATGATGAGTGCCGGTTTTATTATCTGCTTGTTCTTGGATGACTTTAAAGTTATTCTTTATGTCACCTTTTAGTTTAAACTTATGGCTCTTTTTCTCAAGATAAGCAAAGGCAATATCTCGCTTGCTTAACCCTTTTTTCAATGGTGGAGACCACTTTTCAACATTAAATGACGGAGAAATATACTCGCCATTATTCTGAGTCTTATTTTCCCCCTGTGTAACAGCTGAAGCACCTGTGCTCAGTGTCCCGAGAACAACTGATAGTGCTAAAGCAGAAGAAATAATCTTCTTTTTTACCTTCAATTATCCCATCCTCCTTTTAAATTATGATTCTATTATTTAATAATCGGTTATTCTAAAGACGTATGCATATGTACCCATCCCTTCTAATTAGTAGGGTACTAATGCCGCTGATGCTAGAATAAATCATACACTTACTTTTTTCCCTGCCTTAACCCGTCCCCTTTAATGCTTCTAAACCCACTTCCTGCCATTCAATCCTTCTTAAAGAAAATCCCCCCACTTTCCGATTCCATCATTAACTCATCTAGCCACCAAATAGTTAATGCCGGATAATATAGTAAAATTAAAACTGTTCTTAATGAGGAAGCATTAAGACTCAATTAAGAACAGTTACACTTAGTATATGTCTATACTTAATATTTGTAAAACTCTGAATTTAATTTCCCGATTATTAAAATCTTCATTTTGAATATAAATTTGTATGAGTTGTCTCACACACTTTTTAAATTTCATCAAAAAAATTAACCTTCAACAAGAAAAAATGAATTGCTGAAATAACAGAAAAAAGGGCATATGCTAAAAACTTTAATCAGAAATTTCGGTTTAGGATGATAATGGTCGAGAATACCCAAATGGGAAAATAAAATCTTAAATCAGATTTTTTTATCTACCCTCTTCTTAAGAAAAGCCCCTTAGTTTTAAATCCTTAATAAGTAATGTCACCATACAAAGGTTAATACAAGGATTGTCATAAAGGCTTTCATTCCATAATAGAATTGAATATATAAGTGCTTACTATGGACTTCCTATATACAAATTACATACATATGGTTGTAACTGAAGTGAAGTTGTGGATAATTGAATTTCCATAAATTCGCCAATAGTTACGAATAAAAATATGAGATGAAAGGGGGTTCTTTTTTTATGGCAAAAAAATGGGGCCAACGAGTCCGAAACTGGATGGCCGAAAAAATGGATCTGCCTCAAGATGTCATGATGGATTTACCCCGCATTACGATGATTGGGCAAATCCATGTGTACGTTGAGAACCATCGAGGATTGCTGGCATTTACCGACAAAGAACTCCGCTTGCTTTTAAAGCAAGGGCAGTTATTGATAAAAGGTCAATCGTTTGTAATTAAAACGATTTTACCTGAAGAAATTTTGCTCGAAGGAAAAATTGATCAGGTCATTTATATAAATGATAATCCGGGAGGAACAAAATGAAAAATCAGTGGACCGAATTTTTATATGGCAGGGTAACAGTGAAGGTGTCAGGTAAGGGGATTGAACGCTTTTTAAATGTCTTGACAAGGAATGGCCTTCATATTTGGCATGTTAAACGGCATGGAACCGAGACGATTACCTTTAAAATGAGACTTCGGGATGCCAAGAACATTAGACATTATGCAAGGAAAAGTGAATGCTCAATCTCCTTTTTACGAAGGAGCGGGATGCCTTTCTTAATTAAACGATTGTTTAAAAATAGCGGTTTTTTGCTAGGGGCTGGAATGTTCCTCCTTATTCTGTTGTTCTTATCCAACGTTATTTGGGGAATTGAAATAAATGGGGCAAAGCCTGAGACAGAGTATCAAATTCGCAAAGAATTGGACAAGATGGGTGTCAAAGTTGGCAAAGTTCAATTTTTAGTCGACAATGTCGAAGGGATTCAAAGGCGGCTTACTAATAATATCGGTGAGCTTACCTGGGTTGGTGTGGAATTAAAGGGGACAACCTTTCATCTTCAAGTCGTTGAAAAGAATGAGCCGAAAAAACCAGAGCTATTATCACCCCAAAATCTCATTGCCAAAAAGAAGGCTATCATAGTAAATATGTTTGTTGAAACTGGTCAAGCTGTTGTGGAAAAAAACGATCATGTCGAGGCAGGACAATTACTCGTTGCAGGTGAATTTGGGCCGGAAGGAAAGACGGAACTAGTTGCTGCTAAGGGAAAGGTTTGGGGTGAAACATGGTATAAAAGCCATGTCGTGCTGCCCATAGTTACCAACTTTAAAGTATATAATGGCAAGGAAAAGCAAAAATACTCTATTTTACTGGGGAAACTAGAAGTTCCAGTTTGGGGCTTTGGGAAACCTGAATTTAAGAAATATGAAACGGAGAAGGATGTTCGCAAAATCCATTTTTTAAAATGGGATTTGCCGATTTCTTATATTAATAAAACGGTTCGTGAACGGGAAGAGTTTACGCGCACCTATACTAATAAAGAGGCAGAACAAATGGCACTTGAGTTGGCTGAAAAAGAAATAAAAAGCCATTTAAATGAAGATGCTATCATTAAAGATGAAAAGATTTTACAGAAAGTAATTAAGAATGGTAAGGTTATACTAGATATTCATTTTAAGATAATTGAAAATATTGCGGTCGGACAACCGATTTCCAAGGAGACTCAAGAATGACAGAAAAGTTAACTACCATTAATGTAAAACTTGAAAATCCAGCAGAGGCACTTAGCTTACTCGGAAACGCTGATTCCCATTTAAAAATCATTGAACAGGAACTTAATGTTTCAATCATCACCCGGGGAGAAGCGGTAAATTTATCAGGGGATGAAGAGAAGGTTCTCTTGGCTGGACAAATTCTTGATAAATTAATATTTGTAATCCGTAAGGGAATTACTATTGGCCAAAGAGATGTGTTCTATGCTATCCAAATGGCAAATGCGGGAACACTTGATTATTTTGTGAATTTATACGATGAAGAAATCGGCAAAAATGTCAAGGGTAAAACGATTCGAATAAAAACGCTCGGGCAAAGACAATATGTCACGGCAATAAAAAAGACGGACCTTGTTTTTGGGATTGGTCCAGCCGGAACTGGGAAAACCTATCTTGCGGTTGTAATGGCTGTTAACGCACTAAAAAATGGGCAGGTTAATAAAATAATTTTAACACGGCCCGCGGTTGAGGCTGGGGAAAGTCTTGGGTTCCTGCCTGGTGATTTAAAAGAGAAGGTAGATCCGTATTTACGGCCTCTCTATGATGCTCTCCATGATGTGCTGGGAGCGGAACATACACAAAGGTTAATAGAACGCGGTACGATTGAAATTGCCCCGCTTGCCTATATGAGAGGGCGTACATTGGATGATGCTTTTGTTATTCTGGATGAGGCACAAAACACGACCGATAAGCAGATGAAAATGTTTTTGACTAGACTTGGCTTTGGTTCGAAAATGGTTATTACAGGCGATCAAACACAAATTGATTTGCCGAAGGGTGCCAAATCGGGCTTAATTGTTGCCGAAGGAATCCTAAAAAATGTAAATGGCATATCCTTTATTTTCTTTGAACAAGGTGATGTGGTTCGTCATCCGCTTGTTGGGAAAATTATTGAAGCTTATGAGAAGAAAGCGATTAACCCATAAATCAAGGGGTAAGCCTGTTTCCAGGTTTACCTCTTTTTCTGCTTAATTTTAAAACACCCAATAGAATCTTCTTCTAAAGAAGGTGAAACTTCTCAGAAAAACTGTTATCATTTTACATAAAGCAAGCTTTTAGCAATATTATGCCAATTAATTCGTAAACGTTTGATAAGCAATGCAACATATTCATGGGCCGTGGTGGAGGGATTTAGTTGGATAAAATGCAGCAACACTTCTTACGGATACGAAAGCTCCTCGATATTACTTTCTTTCGGGTGCTGTTTTTTCTTGTGTTAGGTGCCGTATTATATGCAGCAATGTTTAGTAATGTAAAGCCTGAAAAGCTGGATTTAAGTTTGTTTTCGGTTGCGGAAAAAACAATTCGCTCTCCCGGAACAGTGGAGGATAAAAAAAGCACAGAAAATAAGCGTCAGGATGCTCTCGACCAGGTGCAGGATGTGTATGCCTTAAAAAAGGAATACACGCAAAATCGGGTCGATTTAATGACCTCTATTTTTCAAGCATCTGCTGAAGTAAATGCTGAAATAAATGAAGAAGTAAAGAAGCAGGAAGCACAGGATCCTGAGGAAAAACCAGCTAAACAAGAACCAACTGTTTCGGAAAGGACGATAAGATTAAAGGCAAAATTACCGACCAGTGTCACAAAGGATCTACCTGACCAAGTTTTTTCTCCATTAGTCCAAGCTAGTAATGATGAATTATCTATTGCGAAGGATTTGACCGTTACAGCAATTAACAATGTAATGACGAAAAGAATTTCCGCTGATGAAGTAGAAAATGCCAAAAAAAGAGTGGAAGAAGAATTAAAATATACTACATTAAATGATAATTTAAGAATTGCCGTTATCGAACTTGGCAGATATGCAGTGATACAGAATGAATTTTATGACCCGATTGCAACAGAGGAACTAAGGCAGCAAGCGGCGGAAAGTGTGGAGCCGGTAAAAATTCTTCAAGGACAGGTACTTGTGGAAGAAGGAGAATTAATTAACCAGGATATTTTTCGACAGTTACAGTTAGTGGGTCTACTGGATAATGAGAAATCCTTTAAACCATTTATTGGATTAGTTGTTTTGATTACCATTATCCTTTCATCCATTTATTATTATTTTTATCAAATGAAATCCACTCCAGAAAAAAGACAGACATACTTATTACTATTTGGGATCATTTTTATTCTTTCAGTATTTATTATGAAAATCATCAGTATGCTGCAAATCGTTAATTATGCTTGGATTGGCTATTTATTTCCTGCCGCGATGGGGGGCATGCTAATTAAGATCCTTATCGACGAAAAGCTGGCCATTCTTATGTCGATTATTATGGCGGTTTGTGGCAGTGTTTTGTTCAATGAAGGGGTAGCTGGTACACTGAACTTTTCAGAGGGGATCTATGTCCTATTCAGCGCCTTGGCGGGTATTTTATTTTTGAGCAGCCAGAATCGACGTTTGAAAATTTTGCAAGCGGGCTCATTTGCGGCCGCAGTTAATCTATTAACGATTTTGTCGTTAATGTTCCTGGCTAATGGACAATTTTCAGGGCTTGAGTACGGATATTTTCTGATCACTGCCCTTGTTTCGGGGGTTGGTTCGGCGGTATTAACCATTGGGTTACTGCCATTCTTTGAGGCTAGTTTTGGTATTCTGTCAACGATGAGGTTGATTGAACTATCTAATCCAAATCATCCTCTTCTCCGAAAAATATTAATGGAGGCACCTGGTACCTATCATCATAGTGTAATGGTTGCCAATTTATCGGAGTCTGCTTGTGAGGCAATTGGGGCTAATGGCCTTTTGGCAAGGGTTGGCAGCTATTACCATGATATTGGAAAAACTAAAAGACCAAACTTTTTTATCGAAAATCAAATGCATCATGATAATCCGCATGATCGTCTGCCGCCAGATAAGAGTGCAAACATCATTATTGCCCATGTAAGCGATGGTTCAGCTATTTTAAGGAAATACCACATGCCAAAGGAAATAATTGATATTGCCGAACAGCATCATGGGACAACTTTGCTGAAATTCTTTTATCATAAGGCGGTCCAAAGCAATCCGGAAATAGTGGAGGAGGATTATCGTTATCCTGGTCCAAAGGCACAGACAAAGGAATCTGCGGTGGTCGGCATTGCCGATAGTGTTGAGGCAGCCGTCCGCTCTTTATCACAGCCCACACCCGAATTAATTGAATCGCTTGTCAAGAAAATTATTGCTGACCGCCTTCAGGATGGTCAGTTAAATGAATGTGATATTACCATTAAAGAAATTGAAATCGTCTCCCATACGTTATGTGAAACCTTAAAAGGGATTTTTCATGCGAGAATAGAGTATCCAGAATTGACAAAGAAGGTGAAGCAAGCATGACATTACTAATTGATTGCATCGACGAAACGAATGAACTAGCTGAAGAACAAATGCTTGAAATCGAAAGGTTAATCAATTTTGCTGCAAAAAAACTTGAAATTGAAGAGCATAGTGAGGTTTCTGTAACCTTTGTAACCAATGAAAGAATTCAGGAAATTAATAAGGAGTACCGCGATAAAGATTATCCGACTGATGTTATATCGTTTGCAATGGAAGAACTGGGAGAAGGGGAAATGGAATTGATTGGGGCTGAGATGCCCCGTGTCTTAGGGGATATCATTATCTCTGTTTCAAAGGCAAAGGAGCAGGCAGAGGAATATGGCCATTCTTTTCTTCGAGAACTTGGCTTCCTGGCTGTACATGGTTTTTTGCATTTGTTAGGTTATGATCATATGACAGAGGAAGAGGAAAAGGAAATGTTCACGCTGCAAAAGGAAACTTTAAACGAGTATGGACTCACAAGATAAACGAAAAACCCTGCCATTGTTGAAAACATTTTCATTTGCGTTCACAGGGATAGTGACTGCCCTTAGAACTGAGAGAAATATGCGCTTCCATTTTTTTAGTTCGATTATTGTGGTTATCGCATCTTTATATTTCTCCATAACAAAAACCGAGTGGTTATTTATCCTTTTGGCAATAGGCGGTATGTTTGCCTTAGAATTAACCAATTCCGCTATCGAGCGTGTCGTTGACCTCGTTACAGGAGAGTATCACCCCCTTGCGAAACAAGCAAAGGATTTGGCGGCGGGAGCTGTCTTAGTTTATGCAGTGCTCTCGGTTATAATTGGAATAATCATCTTTTTACCTTATGTACAAAAGCTATTATAATCCTGTCTTAATAAGAGATTTTTTTGTACGATTTGTAATGGGATTCTGAATTCGGTAAAATGACTTAATAGTGCATTAAGACCCCGCTAGGGGAATTTCTCCATTATGAGAAAATTCAAAGTTTTGTAAATTTTTTTATTTCTTTTTCGCTGCAACTAATGATTTTCAATGGAATTTGAGGTAAAATAAAGAAACAGCAGATTATTGCTGGAAGGGAAGAAAAATAGTGAACATCGAACAATTAATTGAAGAAGCAAAGAAAGCAAGAGAAAAAGCCTATATTCCATATTCCAAATTTGGAGTAGGAGCAGCATTGTTAACAAAAGACGGAAAAGTATATCATGGCTGTAATATAGAGAATGCCGCTTACAGTATGTGCAACTGTGGAGAACGTTCGGCCCTTTTTAGTGCCTATTCACAAGGTGATCGGGATTTTGCCTTGCTTGCCGTTGTAGCCGATACAGACCGCCCGTGTTCTCCGTGTGGTGCCTGTCGACAAGTGATTTCTGAACTTTGCCCGCGAGATATGAAAGTGGTTTTAACAAATCTTAAAGGGGATATTCTAGAAATTACAGTTGAAGATTTATTGCCTGGTGCCTTCTCACCGGAGGATTTGCATGTTGAATAACGGGAATGAAAGCAAAGGCTACAAATCAGGTTTTATTTCGATTATAGGCAGGCCGAATGTAGGGAAATCAACCTTTCTTAATCGGGTAATTGGCCAAAAAATTGCGATAATGAGTGACAAACCGCAAACGACGCGCAACAAAATTCAAGGCGTGTTATCACTTAACGACGCCCAAATGATTTTTATAGATACACCAGGTATCCATAAACCAAAACACAAATTAGGCGACTTTATGATGAAGGTTGCACAAAATACGCTAAAAGAAGTTGATTTGATTTTATTTATGGTCAATGCTGAAGAAGGATTTGGGCGTGGAGAAGAATTTATTCTTGAAAAATTCCAAACAGTAAATACGCCAATTTTTCTTGTCATTAATAAAATTGATCAAGTGCATCCTGATGAATTGCTGCCGATTATTGACTCGTATCGAGAAAAATACTCGTTTCAAGAAATCGTGCCAATTTCTGCACTTGAAGGTAATAATGTAGAGCGTCTGTTGGAACAGATTAAGTCCTTCTTACCTGAGGGGCCGCAATACTATCCTGCCGACCAGGTTACCGATCATCCTGAACGGTTTATTATTACTGAGTTGATAAGAGAAAAGGCGCTACATTTAACAAGGGAAGAAATTCCACACTCGTTAGCGGTCGTTTTAGATAAAATGGAACGACGTGAGGGTAAAGATATCATTAATGTTATGGCAACTGTGATTGTTGAGCGTGATTCACAAAAAGGAATTGTTATTGGAAAACAAGGCAGCATGCTAAAGGAAATAGGAAAGCGTGCCCGTGTTGATATTGAGAATCTCCTTGGGTCAAAGGTATATCTAGAGTTATGGGTGAAAGTCCAAAAAGATTGGCGTAATAAGATGTCCCAGCTGCGCGATTATGGCTTCAATGAAGATGAATATTAATTAATTACCCTAACTAAAATATTTTTCAATCAATCAAATTATGCATGGACAACATTAACAAATATTTCGTCTTATGATTTTTGCGCTGGCAGGCTATGATAAATGTAAGGTGTGGGACCGAATTAAGGCTAGTCTATATAATGAAAGGTGGGGTTTTCGATGATGGATTTTACGTGGAAAGTATTCCTCCAGACAGGTAATATTGACACATATCTTCTCTTTAAAGAGCTTGAGAAGGAAAACCAAGAAATACCCGGAAATCTGAATGAAGAACTAGCACAACTTGATTTTCCCGTTTCATAAGCAAGTCTTTCGCGCTATTTAAGAAGGTGGCTTTTAATGCTTCAAAAGTGTGAAGGCATCGTTATTAGAACAACAGATTATGGTGAAACTAATAAAATTGTAACCATATATACAAGGGAATGGGGGAAAATAGGAGTTATGGCGAGAGGTGCTAAAAAGCCTAACAGCCGCCTTTCCTCCGTCACCCAGCTATTTACACATGGATATTTCCTTGTGAATCGAGGAACAGGTTTAGGAAGTATGCAGCAGGGAGAAATTATTTCTTCTATGCGCCAGATAGGTGAAGACATATTTTTAACAGCCTACGCCAGTTATATTATTGAATTAACTGATAAATGTACAGACGAAAAGAAACCGGACCCTTATCATTTTGAATTACTTTATCAAACATTGCATTACATGAATGAAGGGTATGAACCAGATATCCTTATGAATATTTATGAGATGAAAATGTTAAATGTCTTGGGATTACACCCAATCCTAAATCAATGCTCCGTTTGTGGCAGTACAGACGGACATTTTTCTTTTTCGATTCGTGAAGGCGGGTTTATTTGTCATCGTTGTCTCGAAAAAGATCCATACCATTTTAAATTATTACCGGCAACAGTAAAATTATTACGGCTATTTTATTATTTTGATCTTTCAAGGTTAGGAAATATTTCTGTTAAAGAAGAAACCAAGGCCGAGCTCAAGAATGTTATTACGGCATACTATGAGGAGTATTCAGGTCTTTATCTCAAATCAAAGAAATTTCTTCATTCCATGGACCAATTTCGTAATCTTTTATAAAAGCCTTGTTGACAATGTTTGGAGTTTTGGTTAAAATTTTGGTTAATATAATAATTGCTATGATGGAAAAGAGTACTTAGTCATCTCTATAAAAGCGAACCTAGGATGGTGTAAGCTAGGGTATAGGGCACTAATGAAGGCGTTCCTGAGCAATCGAGTGTTAATTTTAACACAGTTTAAAGAGGCTGCATGTTAGCAGCAATTAGGGTGGAACCGCGGGTAACTCTCGTCCCTATGCTTAAAAGCATAGGAACGGGAGTTTTTTGTTTTGTAATAATAAATTTAAAGGAGCTAAAAACAATGGATGTTACGATGGAGAAAGTTGTTTCACATGCCAAACATAGAGGATTTGTTTTTCCAGGTTCAGAAATTTATGGGGGCCTTGCAAACACGTGGGATTACGGTCCATTAGGCGTTGAATTTAAAAACAATATCAAACAGGCTTGGTGGAAGAAATTTGTTCAAGAGTCCCCTTACAATGTTGGACTAGACGCCAGTATTCTGATGAACCCGCGCACATGGGAGGCATCTGGGCATATCGGCAACTTCAATGACCCCATGATTGATTGCAAAAAGTGTAAAGCGAGACACCGGGCTGATAAATTAATTGAAAATGCTCTAGATGAAAAAGGAATAGAAATGATTGTAGATGGTCTCCCGTTTGAAAAAATGGAAGAGCTGGTTAAAGAGCATAATATTGCCTGCCCTGATTGCGGTAGCCATGAGTTTACCGGTATACGCCAGTTTAATTTAATGTTTAAAACCTTCCAAGGGGTAACAGAATCAAGTACGAATGAAATTTTTCTACGTCCAGAAACGGCACAGGGAATTTTTGTTAACTTTAAAAATGTTCAGCGGACAATGAGGAAGAAAATGCCATTTGGTATTGCTCAAATTGGAAAAAGCTTTCGTAATGAAATTACACCTGGTAATTTTACATTCCGGACAAGAGAGTTCGAACAAATGGAATTGGAGTTTTTCTGTAAACCGGGTGAGGAGCTTAAATGGTTTGATTATTGGAAGAACTATGCTGAAACTTGGTTACATTCATTGGGTCTTACGAAAGAAAATTTACGCCTGCGCGACCATTCTGCAGATGAACTTTCTCACTACAGTAATGCGACAACTGATTTTGAATATAAATTCCCGTTTGGCTGGGGCGAATTATGGGGTGTTGCCTCACGAACAGATTATGATTTGAAGCAGCATATGGAATATTCAGGTGAAGATTTCCATTACCTTGATCCTGAAACGAATGAAAAGTATGTCCCATACTGTATTGAACCTTCACTTGGTGCTGACAGGGTAACACTCGCATTCTTGATTGATGCCTTTGCAGAGGAACAGCTGGAAGATGGTACGTCAAGAACGGTAATGCATTTCCATCCCGCCCTTGCTCCATTTAAGGCAGCAATCCTCCCATTGTCGAAAAAGCTGTCTGAAGAGGCAAAAGAAGTTTTTGCTGCATTAGCAAAGCATTTTTCAGTAGATTACGATGAGGCTGGTTCAATCGGGAAGCGTTATCGCCGCCATGATGAAATTGGTACACCGTTTTGTATTACCTATGACTTTGACTCAAAAGAAGACAATATGGTGACGGTACGGGACCGGGATACGATGGAACAAAAACGAATTCCAATTGTGGATCTTATCAGCTTTTTACAAGAAAAGATGGTATTTTAAAGAAAAGGTGCGGGTTTTCCGCACCTTTTCTCTGTAATGGAACGTATACATTTCAAATAAATTGTAATTAGGATATAATAATTTATTAAAGTATGATTTGTCTGAATTAAGCAAATGGAAAAGTTTATTAATAGGTATAATAAGGTGGTGAGGACAATCGAACTAACTAAACGTCAGGAACGTATTTTAGAAATTGTAAAGGAAAATGGGCCGATTACGGGAGAACATATTGCAGATGAATTAAATTTAACCAGAGCAACATTACGACCTGATCTTGCCATATTGACGATGTCTGGTTTTTTGGATGCACGACCGCGTGTCGGGTATTTTTATACCGGTAAATCGAGTGCACAGCTTTTAACTGAAAATCTCCAGAAAATCTATGTAAAAGACTATCAATCAATCCCTGTTGTGGTAAATGAAAATATTTCAGTTTATGACGCCATTTGCACCATGTTCCTTGAAGATGTGGGGACTTTATTTGTAGTGGATCAGAATACTATTCTAGTTGGAGTATTATCTAGGAAGGATTTACTTCGGGCAAGTATCGGCAAACAGGAGCTTTCCACTATTCCCGTTAATATCATTATGACGAGAATGCCAAATATTACGATGTGTGAACGGGAAGATCTACTAATCGATATCGCCAAAAAATTGATTGAAAAACAAATTGATGCCTTACCAGTGGTGAGAAAATCAGAAAAGGGTTATGAGGTAATCGGTAGAATAACAAAAACAAACATTACAAAGGCCTTTGTTGCCCTTGGTGATGAGTAAACAAAAAAATTTTTAAAGGAGCTGTTAAGGGAGAATGAGTTTGCCAATTATTTATGTTGTATCTGATTCCGTCGGGGAAACGGCTGAATTAGTTACTAAAGCGGCGGTTAGCCAGTTTAATGGCTCTGGAATGATATTAAAAACATTCCCATACGTAGAGGACAAGGAACATATCGATGAAGTACTATCGTTAGTTGCTTTGGATAAAGGGATGGTGGCATTTACACTTGTCAAACCTGAGATGCGTACATATATCAGGGAAAGAGCTGAAGAGGAAGGAATTTTTGCGGTCGATTTAATTGGCCCGCTTATGGATCAGATTCAGATATACAGCGGGAAGACTCCTTTATGTGAACCAGGCCTGGTTAGAAAGCTTGATGAGGATTATTTTAAAAAAGTGGAAGCAATTGAATTTGCTGTTAAATATGATGATGGGCGCGATCCGAGGGGGATATTAAAAGCAGATATTGTCTTAATTGGAGTTTCAAGGACTTCGAAGACACCTTTATCACAGTATTTAGCCCATAAACGCTTAAAAGTGGCCAATGTCCCGCTGGTCCCGGAAGTAGATCCGCCGGAGGAACTTTACAAAGTGCCAATTGAAAAATGTTTTGGTTTGAAAATAAGTCCAGAAAAGTTAAACAATATTAGACGGGAACGATTAATTTCTTTAGGATTAAATGATCAAGCCAGTTATGCGAATATCGAGCGAATTAAAGAAGAGCTATCCTTTTTTGAAAAAATCGTAGAAAGAATTAATTGTCCTGTTATAGATGTGACTAATAAAGCGGTGGAAGAAACGGCCAATGTCATCCTAAATTATATTCAAAAAGGGAGACCTTAACACATAATCATTCGATTATGTGTTTTTCAATGAAAAAGAAAAAGAATATTATTGAAAAAAGTTATGGCAAAATGATAATCAATGTACTATAATAAAAAATTGTGATAAAAATGTATCTTTTTAGGTTTAGACTTGCGTGCGAAGGAATAAACTATTTATTGTTAGATGTCAAGGGAAGCCCCCTAAAAAAATTCGACATAAATCCTTTTACAAAAGTTAATTGGTAAAGAAGGAATTTGCGGAGTGATGTAGAATTAATACTTATGTAAAAGGCATTCCGACTATTTTTGTCGATGCAGGCGCTTGTCCGATTAAAGAGGAGAA
Source organism: Neobacillus soli NBRC 102451 (assembly GCF_001591665.1). Taxonomy (GTDB): domain Bacteria; phylum Bacillota; class Bacilli; order Bacillales; family Cytobacillaceae; genus Neobacillus; species Neobacillus soli. The sequence continues at coordinate 23,063 of NZ_BCVI01000017.1, forward strand.
TGTCGAAATTGCATCCGAATCTTCTGCTTGTGTCCTATTTGTTGCCTCTTGAAATCCATGTTAATGAAGAATGTCCTACATAAACGACCTGGAAATATGTTGACTCTGGGAAGGGAATCTGCCGACTTGTTCATAATGAAGCATGCAGTGAAAGGAAGAGGAGAGTTCATGGAAAAGGACCAAAACCTTTTCAAAACAGGAGAACTAGCAAGATTTATGAAGGAATTAACAAAAAATTTGTCGAAATTTGCAGGAATTTAACAAATGCCTGCCGAATACCTGTATGTATAAATGGAGTTGTTTTCAGTGGCGGACCGTATTGCCGAAGAAAAGATTGATCAAGTTCGTCAGGCTGTTGATGTTGTCGAAGTAATCAGCGATTATGTTCAACTGAAAAAACAGGGGCGGAATTACTTCGGATTATGTCCATTCCATGGAGAAAGTACCCCATCATTTTCAGTCTCGCCTGATAAACAAATTTTCCATTGCTTTGGCTGCGGGGCTGGAGGAAATGTTTTTTCTTTTTTAATGGAACTTGAAGGAATCTCATTCCAAGAAGCAGCCATTAAACTAGCTGCAAAGGTAAATATCGATCTTGAAATTAATTTTTCCGCTTCCGGTGGTGAAAAAAGAATTTCAAACGAGCTTCAAGCGTTTCTGAACGCTCACGAGCTGTTACGTAAATTTTACCATCACCTGCTGGTAAATACAAAAGAAGGTCAACACGCATTAGAGTATCTACTCGGCAGGGGTTTTACCCGAGAATCGATTGATAAGTTTCAAATTGGCTATTCTTTAAATTCATGGGATTATGTTTATAAATTCCTTACTAAAAGGGATTTTTCATCAGAATGGATGGAAAAGGCCGGGTTAATTATCAAACGCGAAAGGGATGGGACTTACTTCGATCGGTTTAGGGATCGGATTATGTTTCCAATTTTTGATCGAAATGGTAATACGATTGCTTTTTCAGGGAGATCCCTCGGGGCCGATGAGCCCAAATATCTAAACAGTCCCGAAACAGCAATCTTTAATAAAAGTAAAATTTTATACAATTATCATTTGGCAAAGCCAAGTTTAAAAAAAATGCAGCATGCTGTTTTATTTGAAGGGTTTGCCGATGTCATTGCAGCGGATCGGTCGGGAGTGGAAAATGGCATTGCCACAATGGGGACATCGTTGACAGATGAACATATAGCCCTTTTGCGGCAAAGCGTCCAAACCGTAACGATTTGTTATGATTCTGATAAGCCGGGAATAGAAGCAGCTTTCCGTGCGGGAAACCATCTAAACAATGGGGGCTTTCAAATTAAGGTCGCGATGATGTCAGATGGACTGGACCCTGATGAATACATTAAAAAGTTTGGCCCGGAAAAATTCCGTACTGAGGTTATCGGTGCAAGCTTAACTTGGATGGCTTTTAAATTTCTTTACCTTCGAAGAGGAAAAAATCTTCAACTTGAAGGAGATCGGCTTTCATATATCGAAGAAATAATCAAGGAAATCAGCAAATTGAATAAGGCGGTTGAAAGGGATCATTATTTGCGGCAGCTCGCTGCAGAATTTTCGCTTTCATTAGACGCTTTAAAAGAACAGCAAAAGCAGATTTTCTTTACTGAAAAAAGGTTGTCGGCTGGGAAAAGCGAATCTGTTAAAAAGCCTTTATTAATCGTCAAGCAAGAGAGGGAACTAAAGCCAGCCCATTATACAGCGGAAAGGCGATTAATCGCTCATATGCTGAAAAATCGTGAGGTTGCCTATAAGGTTCAGGATTTACTTGCGGGAAACACGTTTAATTTCGATGAACATCAGGCAATAATAACATATCTGCTAGGATTTTATGAGGATCACCTCGAACCCGATTCCAGCGCATTTTTAACCTATATTCAAGATAATAATCTTAGAAGAATGGTTGCGAACATTGAAATGATGTCGATAAATGATGAGCTTAGCAATCAAGAATTAAGTGATTATATCAAACAGGTGTTGAATTATCAAAAGTTGTTAAAGATAAAAGAAAAAGAAGTGGAACAAAAAGAAGCTGAGCGCCAAAGTGATTTTAGTAAAGCTGCTGCAATTGGAGTTGAAATTATTCAATTGCGTAAATCGCTATAAATTCCATTTTAGTGTCTTTGATTCTGGAAGGAGGGGGACATTTATGGCTGCTGAAAAATCAGCCCGTTCAAAAGAGGTTGAAAATGAATTGACCGTTGAACAAGTAAAAGACCAGTTAACGGCACTGGGTAAAAAAACCGGTGTCCTTGCCTACGATGATATTGCTGAAAAGTTGGCTAGTTTCGAGTTGGATTCACACCAAATGGATGAATTTTACGAGTTCCTTGGTGACCAAGGCGTAGAATTAGTTGGTGAAAGTGATGAGGAAGACCCAAATCCGAAACAACTAGCTAAAGGTGATGATGACGAATTTGATCTCAATGATCTTAGTGTTCCGCCGGGAGTTAAGATAAATGATCCAGTTCGGATGTACTTAAAAGAAATTGGCCGAGTGGACTTGCTTTCCGGTGAAGAGGAAATTAAACTGGCCAACCGTATTGAAGGAGGCGACGAAGAAGCAAAACGACGCCTTGCAGAAGCAAATCTTCGGCTTGTTGTAAGTATTGCTAAGCGCTATGTTGGTCGTGGTATGCTATTCCTTGACCTTATTCAGGAAGGCAATATGGGTTTAATTAAAGCCGTCGAGAAATTTGATTATCGAAAAGGCTTTAAATTCAGCACTTATGCAACATGGTGGATTCGTCAAGCAATCACACGTGCAATTGCGGACCAGGCAAGAACAATCCGTATTCCCGTGCATATGGTTGAAACCATTAATAAGCTTATCCGTGTTCAGCGTCAATTACTTCAGGATCTTGGCCGCGAGCCAACACCAGAAGAAATTGGTGAAGATATGGATCTAACACCTGATAAGGTAAGGGAAATATTGAAAATTGCCCAAGAGCCTGTTTCACTTGAAACACCTATCGGTGAAGAAGATGATTCGCATCTTGGTGATTTTATTGAAGATCAGGATGCAACATCACCTTCAGAGCATGCAGCCTATGAATTATTAAAGGAGCAGCTTGAAGACGTCCTGGATACGTTGACAGACCGGGAAGAAAATGTCCTTCGTCTTCGTTTTGGACTTGATGACGGCCGTACCCGTACCCTTGAAGAAGTAGGCAAGGTCTTTGGTGTTACCCGCGAGCGAATTCGCCAAATTGAAGCCAAGGCATTGCGTAAATTACGCCATCCCAGCCGGAGCAAACGGTTAAAAGATTTCTTAGAATAGATAGAAAAGCGGAAGCCCCTAGGTGCTGAAGCTAGACAAGTATAATTTAGAAATAGTTTACTTCATCATTGAAGTAGGCTATTTTTTTTTTTTTAAAAAGTGTACCATATCGAATTGGGAAATGTAAATGTAAGCACTTTCTGTATTTGTCATTTATTTTACTGAATTGTCTTTCATTTTGCAAATAGACTTCAGAAATAATTTCTTATAAATTATTTAAATGTTGAGATATTTCAATCAATCCTTTTATAATAGAAAAGAAAGCGTATACAAGGAGCTTGAATAGAGGGGGATTGAAAATGAATTTTGATTTAACTTCTGAACAAGAAATGATAAAAAGAACGATTCGCCAGTTTGCTGAAGAGGAAATCGCACCTGGTGCATTAGAAAGGGATCGGACAAAACAATTTCCTGTGGCGATTTTTAAACAATTAGCGGAAATGGGGATTATGGGCCTTCCTTTTCCGGAAGAATACGGCGGGGGCGGGGCTGATACCATTAGCTTTGCGATTGTTACCGAGGAATTAAGCAAGGCCTGCGGCTCAACGGGAATTACATATTCTGCCCATATTTCCTTAGGCGGTGCTCCGCTCTATTTGTTTGGAACAGAGGAGCAAAAACAAAAATATTTAACTCCCATCTGTACAGGGGATTCGTTTGGGGCATTTGGCTTGACCGAGCCAAACGCTGGCTCCGATGCAGGTGGTACTAGGACATCAGCAAAAGAAGAAAATGGTGAGTTTTTAATTAATGGAAATAAGTGTTTTATTACTAACGCAAGTTATGCAAAACATTTGGCTTTAACAGCCGTTACCGCTGAAAGAGACGGGAAGAAGGAAATCAGTGCGATTATTGTCCCGACAAATGCAGTTGGTTTTACTGTCATCGATAATTATGAAAAAATGGGCTTAAACTCATCGAATACAACGGAGCTTGTGTTAGAAGATGTCAGAGTCCCTGTCGAAAACCTTTTAGGGAAGCGCGGAGAGGGCTTTAGACAGTTTTTAATTACACTCGACGGCGGACGTATCGGAATTGGCGCAATGGCGGTAGGGATTGCTCAGGGAGCCTATGAAAAGGCTCTTGCCTATGCGAAGGAACGGAAGCAGTTTGGAAAATCTATTTCTTCATTTCAAGCCATCCAGTTTAAGCTTGCAGATATGGCAATGAAAATTGAATTAGCACGTACTATGGTTTATAAGGCTGCATGGTTAAAAGACCAAGGCAGGCCATTTTCCAAGGAAGCTGCGATGTGTAAGCTGTATGCCTCAGAAATTTGTATGGAAGTGACTGACCAAGCAGTACAAATTCATGGAGGGTACGGTTATATGAAGGAATATCACGTGGAAAGAATGATGCGTGATGCAAAGCTCCTTGAAATTGGTGAGGGTACTTCGGAAATTCAGCGAATGGTTATTTCGCGATTAATTGGTTGTTAATAAAAATAAAATAGGGGAAAATAACAAGAGGCTTTTTAAAATAAATTAATTTTATTTAGCCTCTTTCTTGCTTTCTTCAAAGATTATAGTGATAAAATAAGTTTAGGGCTTTTCCTTCTGTTAATTTTCAAGTAAAATAGTAGTTGTTTGCAGACTATTTTTATTAATTTTCAGATGTTTGTACATAAGGGAGGTTATTTCATGAAACGAAATCCGGTTATTCCTTACATTCTCATCATGGTTTTTGGTATTGGGCTAATATTTTTATTGTCCTTCAAAGGCCTGAGTGATGGAAAAGAGGTAGCTAAGGATAATGGTAAAGGGGCTGGTGCTGGTGGCACGAAAACAGAAGAAACCGCTTCAGCCAAGCCAGAAGACATCTATAAAAATGCCGGTTGCATTGGCTGCCACGGCGACCAGTACCAAGGGGGAGTAGGTCCTGCATTAAAAGGTATTGGTGATAAGTTATCAAAAGACGATATCAAAGGATTTCTTACGAATGGCAGTCCAAAAGGAATGCCGCCTGGATTGGTAAAACCAGAACAAATGGATGCCATGGTGGAATGGGTATCAAAAATTAAATAAGTAAAATAAGAAAGGTCCTTTGCATCTGTAAAGGACTTTTTTATACTATAAGAATTACATAAAGAAGTGGTGGTATTTTTGAATACAGATAAATTATCAGACCGATTAGCCGCAGTGGCTAAATATGTTCCCAAGGATGCGAGGCTTGCAGATATTGGATCTGACCATGCTTATTTACCTTGTTTCCTTGCAAAAAACTCAGGCATTACCTTTGCTATTGCCGGTGAAGTGGCCCATGGTCCATACCAATCTGCGAAAAGTAATGTTGCGGCCGAAGGATTAGCTGAGATTATTTCCGTACGAATGGGTGACGGACTAGAGGTTATTGAACCGGAAGAAGTCGATTGTATTACCATTGCCGGTATGGGCGGAGCGTTAATAAAAAGTATTTTAGAAAATGGCAAAGACAAACTGAATTCAGTCAAACGTCTTGTCTTGCAGCCGAATATTAGTGCTATATCGATTCGAGAATGGTTTATAGACAATAACTGGGAGCTTGTGGCAGAAGAGATAATCGAGGAAGACGGAAAGATTTACGAGGTTTTAATTGGGGAGAAGGGCAATCCCCATAGGCCCTATGGAGCTGCCTTGGATAAAGGGCTATTAATGGGACCCTTCCTTGTGCAAAAGCATGATGAAATTTTTACGAAAAAATGGTCGGCCGAAAAGAAAAATTGGCAGCGCATTTACGAGGCTCTTGAGGATGCAACCGAAACAGCAGAAACAATTGAAAAACAGCAAGAGTTAATCAATAAGATAAGACTGGTGGAGGAGGTTTTGAAGAATGAAGAATCCTAATGGTCATGAAGTCATTCAACTTTTTGAACAGTTTTCGCCGAAGGGTTTGGCGATGGAAGGGGATAAAATAGGCTTACAAATTGGTCGTTTAAATAAAAAGGTTGAACGGATTATGATTGCCCTTGATGTGTTAGAAAATGTGATTGACGAGGCAATCGAAAAAAACGTCCAGCTTATTATCGCCCATCATCCGATTATTTATCGGCCGCTTAAAAATCTGCTTACTGATACGGTTCAGGGGAAAATGATTGAAAAGTTGGTAAAGCATGATATTGCTGTTTATGCCGCGCATACAAACCTTGATGTGGCGAAGGGTGGTGTGAATGACCTTTTGGCGGCAGCCTTGGGCTTAGAGGACACAGAAGTGCTCGTCCCTACATTTGATACAAAGTTGAAGAAACTAGTCGTTTTCGTCCCTTCCAGCCACGCTGAGGAGATTAGGCAAGTCCTTGGACAGGCAGGGGCCGGTTTTATCGGCAATTACAGCCATTGTTCGTTTTCTGGGAATGGGACGGGTCGGTTTTTACCGGGAGAAAATACTAATCCATTTGTAGGAGTGTCAGGGGAGTTAGAGGAAGTGGATGAGGTTAGACTTGAGACCATTGTTCCTGAGCCGCTTCTGAAGAAGACAATCACAGCGATGATTAAAGCGCATCCGTACGAGGAGGTAGCGTATGATGTGTACCCTCTTGAAAATAAAGGGGAAGTCCTCGGTCTTGGCAGAATTGGAAAGGTCGGTGAAATGACGCTTGGAGAATTTGCGAAAAAAGTAAAAACGGCACTTGGGGTCTCAAATGTCCGCGTCGTTGGAGATTTAAGCGCTAAAGTAAAAAAGGTTGCGGTTTTAGGCGGGGACGGCAATAAATATTTCATGAATGCCAAATTTAAAGGTGCCGATGTGTATGTCACAGGAGATATTTATTACCACACCGCACATGATGCGATGATGCAAGGTCTGAACATGATTGACCCCGGCCATAACGTCGAAAAAGTGATGAAAAAAGGGCTGACGGCGGCGTTACATAAGATGTGCCAAGAAGCAGGCTTTAACGTTGAGATTTTCCCTTCGGAAGTAAATACGGATCCTTTTCAATTCATATAAGAAAAGGACCAGCGGCATAAAACCGATGAAGGGCTCATGAGGACAAAATGACGAGGAAACCAAGAAAATTGTCCTCAAGAGGGGCTCATGAGGACAGAAATGGCGGGAAAACCAAGGAAATTGTCCTCATGAAGGGCTCATGAGGACAGAAATGGCGAGAAAACCAAGAAAATTGTCCTCATGAAGGGCTCATGAGGACGAAAATGGTGAGAAAGCCAAGAAAATTGTCCTCATGAAGGGCTCATGAGGACAGAAATGGTGAGAAAGCCAAGAAAATTGTCCTCATGAGCTGATTATGCTTCCGCTTTTTTCACCTTAGGTAAAATTCTATTTAATTGGACCTTTTTAGTAAGTTCCCATGTGGCTTCATTATTCGGGTCAAATTGTTCAAGAAATGTGATTACTTCTTTTGTAATCGGTGTTGGTGTGGAGGCGCCTGATGTTACCGCGACATTTTTTGCATCCTTAATCCAATCAATTTGTAATTCGGTTATATCAGCAATTCGGTAAGCTTTGGTTCCGGCAATTTCCTCCGATACCTGTGCGAGACGATTCGAATTATTACTTTTTGGATCGCCGACGACTATTGTCACGTCTGCTTCCGGTGCTTGTTCAGCAACTGCTTCCTGGCGAATTTGGGTCGCATGGCAAATTTCATTATAAACCTCAGCATGAGGAAATTTTTCCTGCACCTTTTTCATAGTGTCAGCAACATCCCATTGGCTCATTGTTGTTTGATTTGTGACCAGCAGCTTTTCACAATCAAGCGTCAATGCTTCCACGTCACTTGGCGTTTCCACAAGGTAGACCATTCCTGGCGCAACACCAACAGCTCCCTCTGGTTCCGGATGGCCTTTTTTACCGATATAAATAACTTGATATCCTTGCTTTGTTTTATCTTCGATGAGGTCGTGTGTTCTCGTCACATCAGGACATGTCGCATCAATGGTAACAAGGCCTTTCTGTTTGGCAAGCGCTCTGACTTCTGGTGATATTCCATGAGCGGTAAAAATGACCGTTCCTGTTTTGACTTTATCGAGAATATCTTTCCGGTCTTTTCCCTCTAGGGTAAAAATCCCTTCTTCTTCAAAAGCATCTGTCACATGTTTATTATGGACCAGCATCCCTAAAATGTAGATGGGGCGGGGTAAAGATTTATCTAAAGCGGCATTTCTAGCAATAACCATTGCATCGACAACACCATAGCAGTAACCACGTGGTGAAATTTTTATTATTTGCATATAATAAGTCCCCCTAAAAAGACATTGATTAGTATTCTATATATTTATTATATAAAACTAATAGATATAATACAAAGATACATTTTTCCTCCGCTGTTTTGTGGGAAAAAAAAGAATGCCTCTTGGCATTCTTGGTTTATATATACATTTTTGGTACAGAGTTCCCCTTTTGGGTACTTGGCGGCTGATTTTTCTTTACCGTACTGGATTGCTGCCTTTTAGTTCGGCTGGTTATTTTTTTTGAATTTCTGCTTTCAGATGATTCATTATTTGAAGATTCCTCATCCGCTACTTGGTTTATCTTTTTATTCTTTTCGTCCAAGGAAGATGATTCTTCCTTGGTTTTTGGGGAGTTTTTGAAACCTTTATAAATCTTCCACATAGCCGGCAAATTTTTGACCATTGGGCCGTACTGTTGAATCATTGGACCCATTGACTGTGCTGTCTTCAGCACCTGCTGAGTATTGTTAAGGATGCCTGAAAGTCCTCCAGGGTTACTTAAGGATTGAAGTAAGCCGCCTCCGCCTCCGCCTCCTGAAGCTGCTCTGCCTGCCCCTTGCAAAAGTCCGCCTGGTCCACCTGCTTGCGTTCCTTTTCCAAGCAGTTTCGAGAGTAGTCCACCACCACCCCCTCTGTTCATCTGTTGGGCACCTCTCATCATTTGACCCATCATCGGTGCTCTTCCACCAAAGGGGCTGCCCCCTGGACCCATCATTGGACCTCTTCCGCCAAATGGGTTACCCCCTGGACCCATCATTGGACCTCTTCCTCCGAACAGTCCTGGTCCCATCCCGCCTTGCATGGGCAATCCTGGTCTTGGCTGCATACGAACACCTCCTTTCGAATAATCTTCATGCTTTAAAATATGCAACTTCCTACTTTTGGTTTAGGTATTAGACACAGGACAAAAACAAAATTTAATTGTTTAAAAGTCACGAATAGGTAAAAAATGATATTAAAAGAAAGTTAACTGGAGTTTTGAAGGAAAATTTACTATAATTGCATGATGGAATGAAAAGTTGGAAGCTCTTGCTAAAGTAAGAATACTACTCCATAGTCATTAGATTATTTCAAATATAAGGAGCAATTACATGAAAGAAAATCGTTTTGATCGTTTTAAGTTTCAACCATTTATTAATGAGGCCATTAAAGAATTTGGGTTTAATGAACCAACGGAAATTCAGGAGCGAATGATTCCGGTCGTTGTAAAAGGAGAAAGTGCCATTGGCCAGTCACAAACAGGGACGGGGAAAACACTTGCCTATGTTCTGCCAATCCTAGAAAAAATCGACCCGAAACGCAAGGAAGTGCAAACTGTGATAACAGCGCCTACAAGGGAGCTGGCCTCACAAATTTATCATCAAATTTTAAAAATAACAGAGCATTGCAGCCCGGAGCAATCAATAATGACCAGGTGCTATATTGGGGGAACGGACAAGCAGCGGACAATTGAAAAATTGAAGGTACAGCCGCACATTGTGGTAGGTACACCTGGTAGAATTAAGGACCTTATGAGTGATAAAGCCCTTTTTGTTCATACAGCGGGAATTCTCGTTGTTGATGAGGCAGATATGATGTTAGATATGGGCTTTATTGAGGATTTAGACAGAGTCGCAGCTAAAATGCCGGAAAAACTGCAAATGCTTGTTTTTTCCGCAACGATTCCAGAAAAACTAAAGCCCTTTCTTAAAAAGTACATGGAAAATCCAAAGACTATCCAGATTGAACCAAAAAGAAAAGCAGCAGAAAATTTAGAGCATTATCTTTTATCATCAAGACACCGCAGTAAAAAGCAGCTTGTTCACGATGCCCTTCTGGCCTACAATCCGTATTTAGCAATTGTGTTTACGAATACGAAGAAAATGGCAGAAGAGGTAGCTTACTTTTTAAATGAAAAGGGTTTAAAGGTTGGCCGCGTTCACGGGGATTTAAATCCAAGGGAACGGAAACAAATGATGAAGCAAATTCAGGACTTAGAATACCAATATATTGTTGCAACTGACCTTGCTTCAAGAGGAATTGATATTGAAGGAGTCAGCCATATCATTAATTTTGAACTCCCTTCTGACCTGGATTTTTATATTCATAGGGTTGGGAGAACGGCACGGGCTGGACATTCGGGGATTGCCCTGACCATTTATGAAGCATCAGATGAGGATGCGCTAAACCGAATCGAAAAAATGGGCATTCAATTTAAATATGTGGATCTTAAAAATAACGAATTTGTTGACGTTGATGATCGGAATAAGCGAAAGACGCGGGTAAGGCAAGAGGATAAAGCTGATGTGAAAGCAAAATCCTTGGTTAAAAAGCCGACAAAAGTAAAGCCGGGTTACAAAAAGAAAATGCAATGGGAAATGGATAAGATAAAAAGACGGGAACGAAGAATTGAACAAAGAAAGAAATAAGCTGAGAGGGGAGAGAGTTAAAGCATGCTTAGAATTGGATCCCATGTTTCAATGAGTGGAAAAGACATGTTGCTTGCCGCTAGTCAAGAAGCTGTATCTTATGGGGCAAACACATTTATGGTCTATACCGGAGCCCCGCAAAATACCAGGAGAAAAAAAATAGAAGATCTGAACATTGAAGCAGGGCGCAGGCATATGGAGGAGAATGGGATATCTGATATTATCGTCCATGCACCATATATTATCAATATCGGAAATACAACGAATCCCGATACGTTTGATTTAGGGGTTAGGTTCCTACGAACAGAAATTGAAAGAACCGAAGCAATTGGTGCCAAGCAGATTGTCTTGCATCCAGGGGCACACGTAAGTGCAGGAACAGAGGCCGGGATAAAGAAAATCATCGAAGGTTTAAATGAAGTGCTGACCGGCAAGGAACAGCTTCAAATTGCCTTGGAAACAATGGCTGGCAAAGGCTCAGAGTGTGGGAAATCCTTTGAGGAATTGGCGATGATTATCGACGGTGTCAACTATAGTGATAAGCTGTCCGTTTGTTTTGATACATGCCATACGCATGATGCAGGCTATAACATTGTCGAGGATTTTGATGGGGTATTAAATGAGTTTGATAAAATTGTCGGTTTAGACAAACTGAAGGTACTTCATATCAATGATAGTAAAAATGCCATAGGGATGAGGAAGGACAGGCACGAGAATATCGGGTTTGGCCATATCGGATTTAAGGCAATCAATTATATTGTCCATCATCCACAGCTAACAGATATACCTAAAATCTTAGAAACTCCCTATGTAGGCGAGGATAAGAATAATAAAAAGGCACCGTATAAATACGAGATTAACATGCTCCGCAACCAAACATTTAATGAGGACCTGCTCGACGTCATCATGAAATCATAATTTCACAAACAAAAAGCTGTGCATCTAGGTGCACAGCTTTTTGTTTAGCTCTTTGTAAACTGCATGAACAATTTATTTACCTCACGTGCTGTTTCGGGTCCAGCTAATTTGGCGATTTCCTTTACCAAACGAGCCCTTACTACATCATCAAAAATATTAACATTTTTCCCTCTTAAGTATTCTGCAATTTTTCTTGCCTGTTGCCGATTAACGGAAATATTAAATTGCTCTGCATATTTCAACAGTTCATCTGCGCTAATCGTGTTAATTTTATGATTAATGATGTTTTCAAATATTTTCACCTTCATCACTCCTCCATCCCAATGTATGAAGAAGTACTAGGTGTGGTGACTACGGATTTTTGCTAAGCAAATCGATAAGACCCGGATTAGAAGACTTTACATTCAGAAGGAGCTATTGTATACTACTAAAGTTAAATCGGAATGATTCTTATAATTAAAGGTGATGCGCTGACTATGCAATCAATTATTGAAATAAAAAAGCTTTTTTATCGCTATGAAAAGGATGCAGTCCTTGAGGATATTAACTTAACCATCCCAGATGGTTCTTTTTTGGCGATTGTCGGTCCAAATGGATCTGGAAAATCAACCCTCCTAAAGTTAATTTTAGGCTTACTAAAGCCGCAAAAGGGGGACATCTTTTTATTTGGCCAGGAAATAAACAAATTTAGGGATTGGCAGAAAGTTGGCTATGTTTCTCAAAAGGCTAATTCCTTCAACACTGGTTTTCCTGCTACTGTATTTGAGGTAGTCGCGAGCGGCTTGACGAAAAAGCTGGGGATGTTTACATTTTTTAAAAAGGAACATGCCCAAAAAGTTTTCGAAGCACTCGAAGCCGTTGACATGAAAATGTTTAGTAACAGAAATATTGGTGAGCTCTCCGGAGGGCAGCAGCAACGTGTGTTTATTGCTCGGGCTCTTGTCAGTGAACCAAATCTCCTCATTCTCGACGAACCGACTGTTGGCGTTGATGCCGAGAATGTGAATTCCTTTTATCGTATGCTCGGTGATTTAAATAAAAGCCGCGGAATTACCCTGCTATTAGTTACCCACGATATTGGGACGATATCGGATAAAGTCTCACATGTTGCTTGCTTAAATAAACATTTACATTTTCATGGTGAAACAGAGGAATTTGAACAGCTGCGAATGGAAGGCATGTCTGAAGTTTATGGTCATGATGTTCATATGCTTGCTCATCATCATGAACACGGAGGCGTTGTTAAATGATCGCGGGAATTTTTCATTATGAATTTTTACAAAATGCCTTCTTAACAGGGATTATGATCGGGATTCTTGCCCCGTTATTAGGGGTTTTTATTGTTGTCAGAAGATTATCGTTAATCGCTGATGCTCTAAGTCACGTTACATTGGCGGGTATTGCGGCCAGCCTGCTCATTGAAAGAAAGTTTACGATGATGGCAGGTTTAAATCCGCTTTACTTAGGCATGGTATTTTCAGTCGGAGGATCATTGTTCATAGAAAAACTTAGAGGGGTATATAAACATTATCAGGAACTAGCCATTCCGATTATTATGTCGGGTGGAATTGGGCTGGGGGTCATCTTTATTTCGCTGGCAAACGGCTTTAATACTGATTTATTTAGTTATTTGTTTGGCAGTGTATCTGCAGTCAGCCGAACGGATTTATTGGTTATTTTTATTATTAGTATCTTGGTGATCCTAGTGATTATTTTATTATATAAAGAGCTTTTTTTATTGTCTTTTGATGAAGAACATGCGAAGGCATCAGGGATTGCGGCAAAAAGTATTCATTTTATATTTATTGTGATGGTTGCCCTTGTGATTGCAGCTTCGATGAGAATTGTCGGGATTCTGTTAGTTTCGTCGCTTATGACGTTACCGGTAGCAGCAAGTATGCGGATTGCGAGAGGATTTAAGCAAACCATTTTTTTATCTGTCCTTTTTGGTGAGGTTTCCGTGCTCGGAGGTCTTTTTACAGCCTATTATTTAGACTTAGCACCGGGAGGAACAATCGTTATGATTGCCGTGCTGATATTAGTCATATCGATTTTTTACAAAAAATTAATACTTAAAAAGGAGGTCCAGCAGGGTGAACGTGCCTGAAGCGATTCAATACTTAAAAGAAAATGGATTTAAACAGACCGGAAAAAGAGAAGATATGCTCCAACTGTTTGCTGACAATGATAAATATTTAACGGCAAAGGATGTACTTGACCTGTTAAAGGATGACTATCCGGGTTTAAGCTTTGATACGATTTATCGAAATCTGTCCTTATTTGTTAATATGCGCATTCTTGAGATGACCGAATTATCAGGGGAGAAGCATTTTCGCTTCACCTGTTCGGGAAATCACCATCATCATCATTTTATTTGTTTGGCCTGCGGAAAAACTAAAGAAATTGAAACATGTCCCATGAATGAATTAAATGAAAATTTAAAGGGATATGATATTTCTGGGCATAAATTCGAAATTTACGGACGCTGTCCTGAATGCCATTAAAAAACAGCTTGCATTCAAGCTGTTTTTTAAATTATTTAAAGGTACTAATCACTTCACGTGTTTTTTCTTGCTGTTTTAACCACTTTTCAACCCAACTATTGGCTTCTCTCCAGTTGTTGACTCGAATGACACCGTTCGGAATGGGTTCTTGATTATAAGGGGTATCAAATAAAATGACTGGAATCTGGCATTCCTCATGAATATTCACAGCATTATCATGTTTATCCTCGAAAAAGATTTCCACCCCATACTTTTTAACAGTCTCCACTTTATCATGTGAGCCAATTAATTCAATGTGATGAAAGGTTATGCCGTTAGCTGCGAACCATTTTTCTGTAACATCAAGTAAATGATTGCCACGAGCACTAATAAAAAACAATTCATGTTTATTTTTCCACTTATTAAGGATGTTGACCACGCCTTTGGCTGGCGCTGATCCTTCATATATAATTGGTTCGTTTTCAAAAAACCAGTTGGCAAACACTTCTTCTGAAACATTTACGAATGGTGTCAATTCATATTGGTTGACATCCTCATAGCGAATATTCATGTTAAATGCTTTATTAATAAAGGGAATTATCGATTTTGGGCACGTTACGGTACCATCAATATCGATTCCAAATCTTTTTCTCATTTTTTACACACCTTCATCTTACGATTGTATTTATATTTTACCAAAGATAAGCGGTTAATGAGGTAACTATTTAAAAGTAAATTTTTCGGGATTTGAAATAATAACCTATTTTAGACAAACATTAACATAGTAAAAAGCTATGATGCGCTAACAATAATAAATGCTCCTATTACTGAAAGTGAGGGATTAGGATGGCAGATGAAAGAGATACAAAAGTGCAGGAAGCTCTTCGAAGTTCGATTATTGGTGAAGATATCCCGAATTCTCCTTCAGAATTCAGGGAGGAAACAGCGTCAGAAATCGCTACACCTATTAAGGCACGATACACTTTGAAAAAAGAAGAGTATGTTCCAGAAATTGGTGCGTCTGTTCCGATAAAAGCTTTAGAATATAGGGAAGAAACCGCTGCAGAAATCGCCGCACCTGTTCCAGTCTTTCGAAAAAGGGAACAGGATGATGTGAAGGAAAGAGCTGCAGGTGGAGTCGGGATGGGCACTCTGGCAATAGCACTGTCGATTCTCTCATTGTTTGTATTTCCAATTCTTTTTGGTGCCGCGGGAATAGTCTTAGGCTTCGTAGCAAGAAGAAGGGGAGCCGCAGGCCTTGGTGCTTGGGCAATAGGTATTGGTGTAGTTTCGATTGTGATTGGCATCTTTATTCTCCCGTTCTTTTAAGAAGACCCTTATTAGGAGCAAAAAGAAACCCGGTAAAAATACCGGGTTTCTTGATGTTTATTTAGCTGCAGCCTTTTCTTCTTCTGCCTTTTTCTGAAAATATTCCTCGGCAATCAAATCAATTTCTTTCTTTAACTCTTCAACCAATTGTGCTTCAGGAACCTTACGGACAATTTCTCCCTTCCTGAATAACAAACCTTCACCTCGAGCACCGGCGATACCGATATCAGCTTCACGGGCCTCTCCAGGTCCGTTAACAGCACAGCCTAATACGGCAACTTTAATCGGGGCTTTAATTTTTTCAATGTATTCCTCGACTTCATTAGCGATGCTGATGAGGTCAATTTCGATCCGTCCGCAGGTCGGGCAAGAAATCAACGTTGCCGCATTCGAAGAAAGACCGAATACCTTTAATAGCTCTCTTGCTACCTTTACTTCCTGAACAGGATCTGCACTTAAGGAAACACGGAGCGTGTTGCCAATTCCTTTGTTTAGGATAACGCCCAGTCCGGCCGCACTTTTTATGGAGCCGGCAAAAAGCGTACCGGATTCGGTAATCCCAAGATGGAGGGGATAATCGAATGCTCTTGATGCTTTATCATAGGCTTCAATGGCAAGATTTACATCGGACGCCTTCATGGAAACAATAATATCGTGGAAATCCAAATCTTCGAGAATTTTTATATGATGAAGGGCACTCTCGACCATTCCATCTGCTGTTGGGTATCCATACTTTTCTAAAATTTTCTTTTCAAGCGAGCCTGCATTTACGCCAATTCGGATCGGAATCCCTTTTGCTTTGGCGGCTTTTACAACAGCCTCTACCTTTTCCCGTTTTCCAATGTTTCCTGGATTGATTCTGATTTTATCTGCTCCGCCTTCAATCGCTTTAAGAGCCAATTTATAATCAAAATGAATATCGACTACCAGCGGGATATTGATTCTCTTCTTAATTTCAGGGATGGCATTAGCAGCACGTTCGTCGGGACATGCAACCCGAACAATTTGGCATCCTGCATCTTCAAGGCGTTTTATTTCGGCAACAGTCGCTTCGACATCATGCGTTTTAGTAGTTGTCATGCTCTGAATAAATAATTCATTGCTTCCGCCAATAGTTAAGTTACCAACTTTAATTGGTCGGGTTTTTGTGCGATGTATGATTTCACTCATCGTGTAATTCGCTCCTTCAAAATGGGATTCGAATAAGGGAAAAAAATAATTCGACTCTATTTTATCAGTCTTCCACTATCTTTGACAAGAATAAGCATTTTTCCTGTTTATTTTGAGTAATCAGGAAAATGATAGGTGGACCCGATTTGAATCTTTTCTGGAGTTTGGCCAGGATTTAATTTTCGAAAGTCCTCGATTAATTCGGTAATTGATACCGGAAGCGTTTTTTTTATTTGATGCTCTACAATCGAGATGACCGTTTCCCCGGGATTAACCTTTGCCTTGAAGGAAGGGATGTCCGCGTCCGCCGCAGCGGGCTTTGTGATTGTTTCAACCTTAGCGTTTACTTGCTGTGTACGTGTGGAAGGAAGGGTGCCGACGGTTAAATCAAAGTAGACCACATAAATGATTAGAATAATAAACAGGAAAGCAAATAATTTTTTCATCGGACAAGCCCCCAAAAAGGAAAAGTTTGTACATTGGTATGCTTGTCCAAATGTAAATAGAACTTACCTAAAAAAATACGCCCGGTTTGGGCGTATTTTAGCTGGCCTTTTTAGGTTTTGGAATTTCATTAATGGCTAAGTATAATACAATAATTACGACTAGCCAATTGATTAGAAAAGTGTTAGGTACTGTCGTTTTGATGGCCGCCATAATCGTGAAAAATAGTGTTGGCAATGTTTCGCTGTATGCGGCCATTCTCCACAACTGCCGGTAAGTTAGCTTTCTTCCTAAAAGGTTTTTTAAAACGAGACCAATCAAAGCTAGTATGGTAACTTCGATAAAGCTAGACGCACTCGCAAACAAATACATGATCACTGAAACAATCGGAATGATAACACCCTTCGAACCACTAATCGTGTTAATAAAATCGAGAAGCTTCTCCTTTGTGATATGGAGCCCTTCCAACATTGAATAGGGGTAGGAAGTAAACTGTCCAGCTGATGCTATGACAAATTCATCCTTTAACAGTGCAAACGCATTTCCCGTATCGGCGACATCTTCTTCAGACATGGCTCCTGTTGGATCGAGAATAATTGAAAAATCATCCTTATTTACTGTTAATGGGACCTTTGTATCTGCAGATAACTGCCCATTTTTGATTGAAAATGAAGGTAATTCATCTTTCATGATCCCTTGAGCTGTATCTATTCCAGCAGTAAGTCCGATGCTTAGGTTGATAATCGACGGAAGAATCGAAATAAATGTTAACAAAAATACAAATAAAATTGTTTTTCCTATTCCCTGAAAACGAAATAAGGCAATATCCTTCGGAGAATAGATACTTTTATAAAGTTGCTTAAAAATATTCATACTGGCCCACCTCTACACAGATTCACCTCCTATTGTAGCTTTTGTAAACATGATATACAAGAATACAAAAAAATAGAGGTCGTCAAATAAAAATGTAAAAGCCGCCAAAAGGCAGCTTTTATGATTAATTAAGACCGCAAATTTCGTAGGAACAATTTTGGCAGTCGACTTCTTCTTTTAAATAGCTGATTTTCTTCACTGTAAACTTTAGGTTATCATAGGCAATGATATCTTTTTCGCGAAGTTCTTTCAAAGAACGTTGAATGACTTCCCGTGTTCCAAACGTTAAATTGGCTAATTCCTGATGTGTTAAGGGAAGGTCAATAAGAATTCCTTCTTCTGTCATCACCCCGTAAGAATTGCATAAACGAATGAGAATGGAGTATAAACCGCCTTTTTTCCCATTCATAATTAAATCCTGGCATTTCATTTGTGCCTTTAGATAACTGGTACTTAACCACATAACGAGGGCGTTCATTGCTTCAGGGTCCGTTAAAACAAAATCTTCAAATTGTTCTCTTTTAATCAGGATGAATTCACAGTCTGTTAGTGTTTTAGCATAAAATTGATAATGAGGATTTACATTGAATAGTTGGTATTCAACAATTAATTCACGATCATTTAAGATTTTTAAGATAAAATCTTTGCCGCGTAAATGGACTCTTCCAAGGGCAATACTTCCATTAAGTAATAAGTATACATAATCGACAGAATCCTTTTCTTGAAAAAGAACGGATCCTGCTTTCATTTTTTGGATGGGTTCATTTTTTTTGAAAAATTGAACCAATAAATTATATATCGAAAAGCGGCTTTTAGGCATGTTTGTCACTCCTTTTTTCCCTTTCAGCTTGATTAAAATCAATTATTTACATCATGTCAATAGAATATTTACAGGTATTGGAAGTGGTGGGAGCCGATTATGACTTTTATCGTTGACATCATGCCTTTTGGGTGAAACATGACAATTTTTCGAATTGTTGCTTTTGAATAAAAATCTTTTATCAGGGCATTGTATTTATGTTGGAACTTAAGCATTTAATTTGAAACGAAGAACCAACTTTGGTATCTTAAGTACAAAGCTTTAGAAATATTCATAATAGTCATTTTGACGTTTATGGTTACCTAAAGCCCAAAAAATATCATATTTACATAGGAGGAATAATCATGGCATTCGAATTACCACAATTACCTTACGCAGAAGATGCACTTGAACCACATATTGACAAAGAAACAATGAACATTCACCACACTAGACACCACAACACATATGTAACAAACTTAAACAATGCTCTAGCTGGAAATGAAGAACTGTTATCAAAATCAGTTGAAGAAGTCATTGCCAATTTAGATGCAGTTCCAGAAGCTGCTCGTACAGCAGTACGTAACAATGGCGGCGGTCACGCTAACCATTCATTATTCTGGCAAATTCTTTCTCCAAATGGCGGCGGTGCCCCTGCAGGTGAATTAGCTGATGCCATCAACAGTAAATTTGGCAGCTTTGAAGGCTTCAAAGACGAGTTTGCTAAAGCAGCGACTACTCGTTTTGGTTCCGGCTGGGCATGGTTATCTGTGAACAACGGTCAATTAGAAGTTTCAAGCACTCCTAACCAAGACTCTCCAGTAATGGAAGGGAAAACACCTATTCTTGGACTTGATGTTTGGGAACATGCTTATTACTTAAAATTCCAAAACAAACGTCCAGATTATATCAATTCTTTCTGGAATGTAGTTAACTGGGATGAAGTTTCAAAACGTTATAACGAAGCAAAATAATAATAGTGACGGGAAAAAGGCAGCTGCATGCTGTCTTTTTTTTGTTGGAAAAAAGTGAATAAGAGCATCTAGCTTGTTAAAGACTACCCTTAAGATAAAGGGGAGTTTTTTTATGGCAAAAAAGTTTAGAATTTTGGGTGATGTTGAACTAACAAAAGATTTGACATTATTGCTGATTATTGGCGGGCTATATTCGTTGAGCGTGGCTTTATCGAACACATTTGTGAACATTTACCTTTGGAAACAAACAAAAAGTTATTCGGATTTAGCTCTTTATAACCTGGCAATTGTTGTTCTACAACCATTAACGTTCATTTTAGCGGGCCGCTGGGCTAAAAAAATTGACAGGGTGATTGTACTAAGGATTGGTGTTATCTTTTTGGCTGTTTTTTACCTGGCTGTTTTAGTAGCGGGAACAAATGCACACACTTATTTACTCATTTTAGGCGGCCTTCTTGGAATAGGTTACGGTTTTTATTGGTTGGCCTATAATGTTTTAACCTTTGAAATCACAGAGCCAGAGACAAGAGATTTTTTTAATGGGTTTTTAGGGATATTGTCCTCTGCAGGAGGGATGATTGGACCGATTGCGGCTGGAATCATTATCACTAGATTTGAAAAATTTACGGGATATACGATTGTCTTTGGGATATCATTAGCTTTGTTCGCTCTTTCTGTTATCATGAGTTTATCTTTAAAACGTAGACCGGCTGCAGGAAAATATTGCTTTAATCGAATTTTAGGTGAAAGAAAACTAAATGAAAATTGGCGTCTCATAACCAATGCCCATTTTTTCCAGGGCTTACGAGAAGGGACGTTTTTATTTGTCATCTCGGTCTTTGTTTACATTGCAACCAATAGTGAAATGGCTTTAGGGACATTTGGCCTTATTAATTCGGGAATATCATTTATTGCTTATTATCTAGCATCGCGGTTTATTAAAAAAAGTTATCGAAAAAAGGCCATCCTTATTGGCGGGATTATTCTTTATGCGGCCGTCCTGCTAATTGTCTGGGATGTGAATTTTGTCAAGCTGTTAATTTATGCCGGGATGATTGCGATTGCTTATCCACTACTGCTCGTTCCATACATGTCAACTACATACGATGTAATTGGAATCGGCTGGAAAGCTGCAGAAATGAGAATCGAATATATTGTTGTCCGTGAAATATTCCTGAACGTTGGAAGGATTGTTTCGATATTGGCCTTTTTAGGGGCGGTAACCTTGTTTAATGAAGAAAAAAGTATTCCCATTTTATTATTATTATTGGGTGCAGGTCACTCACTAATTTATTTATTCATTAGGAAGGTACAGTTACCTGCCGCGTAATGCGATGAGTTTTTATCCTCATCGCCTTTTTTTGTGTTAAAACAAGGAAAGGGCGCTTCCACTTTTCTTTTTAAAAATGGTAAGTGTTATTCATAGAAATATGGAGCCATTTCTTATAAAATAGAGAAAGTTATGCTATGCCTCGAAAAAAAGGAAGTGGATATAAACGTTGAATAATAAAAAGAAAAAAAAGAAGACACATGTCCCGTTTCGCTTGAACATGTTATTCTTTGTTGTGTTTGTGCTCTTTTCTATCCTCATCCTCCGTCTTGGTGAATTACAAATTGTTTTTGGTGATGATTTTAAACGTGAAATTGCGAGGACTGAGGATGTTACTGTTAATAACCCAGTACCACGGGGGAAAATGTTTGACCGATATGGAAGAATTATCGTTGATAATACTCCATTAAACGCAATCACCTACACGAAATACCAGAATACAAGTCAAATTGAAATGCTTACCACTGCAGAGAAATTAGCAAATATCATTACGATGGATACTTCAAAAGTTCGTGAACGTGACAAAGAGGATTATTGGATTTTAAAATACCCTGACAGAGCAAAGAAATTAATTACCAAGAAGGAATGGGCCTTATACGACCAAAAAAAATGGGAGTATAAAAAGATATATTCCTTGCAGCATGAGCGTATTCCAAAATCCGAAATTGAGGATATGAAAAATGACCAATTCAAACTTAAAACCATTGCTATTTTAAAACAGTTTAACAGCGGTTACGCTTTAACACCGCAAATTGTAAAAAATAAGGATGTAACGAAAAAAGAATTTGCGATTGTCAGCGAAAATTTAGAGAATCTCCCGGGTATTGACACAACAACAGACTGGATCCGACAGTATGTTTTTGGTGATACGTTGAAATCAATATTAGGGGATGTATCTTCCTCGGAGGCGGGGATACCTAAAGAACAATTAGAGAAATTTCTCGCACGTGACTATAGCCGAAATGACCGGGTAGGAAAAAGTTATCTTGAATTGAAATACGAAGATGTCCTTCATGGTCAAAAGGCAAAAGTAAAAAATGTTACCGATAAATCAGGAAAAATTCTTTCCACTGAATTGGTATCGGAAGGAAAGCGCGGAAAAGATCTCGTCTTAACAATTGATATGGATCTTCAGAAACAGGTAGAAAAGATTATTGAAGAGGAAATGTGGAGTGCTAAAAGAGAAGCGAATACGTCTCTCTTGGATCGTGCCTTTGTAGTTGCCATGGATCCCCAGTCTGGTGAGATTTTATCATTGGCCGGTAAGCAAATTGGTAAGGATAAAAACGGAAAAACGATCATGATGGACTTTGCGGGAGGAAATATTACCAGCTCCTATAACGTGGGATCGGCTGTTAAAGGTGCAACCATTTTAACAGGCTATCAAACCGGAGCGATTAGGCCCGGGGATAGTCAATTGGATGAACCATTAGTGATAAAAGATACACCAGTTAAAAAATCTTGGAAGACATTTGGAAGAATTAATGACCTGACAGCATTACAGGTTTCATCAAACGTTTATATGTGGAAAACGATCATTGCTATGGGGAACGGCCGTTATGTTGCTAACAATCCCCTGATATTAGAAACAGAGAAAACCTTTAATACGATGAGGCAATCCTTCGGGCAGTTTGGACTTGGGACGAGAACGGGGATTGACCTTCCTAATGAAATGAGCGGCTTTCCGGGAAATGAGATACACAACCCTGGTAAACTTCTTGACCTTGGGATTGGCCAATATGATACGTATACACCTATCCAGCTAGCACAGTACGTTTCAACGATTGCTAATGGCGGTAACCGTGTCCAGCCGCATATTGTCAAGGAAATTCGCGAGCCAATCATGGAAAATAATCAATTGGGACCTATTGTTAAAGAGATTCAACCAAAAGTACTCAATCGTTTGGATATGAAGGACGACTGGATCAAGCGGGTTCGAGACGGTTTTAGAATGGTGATGGAGACTAGGAATGGTACTGCTTATGGTTTATTTGGAGATGCACCCTATCACCCCGCGGGAAAAACGGGGACTGCAGAGGCATTTTATGATGGCGGCGATAAAACAAAACGCGGTACACCTGTCATGAACTTAAGCCTTGTCGGGTTTGCCCCATATGATAATCCAGAAGTGGCTATTGCTGTCGTCGTACCCTGGGCATATCAAGGTTCTGGTCCAAGTATAAATAATAAAATCGGTCGAAGAGTAATGGATGCCTACTTTGACTTAAAGAAGAAACATCCTGGTACTGATGGAACTGCAGAACAATCCGTAGATAATACAAATACAGATCAAAACAATCAATAGAAAATATATCCTTACATCTGTCTCCATTTAGAGGCAGGTGTTTTTTTTTTTATATAAAAGGATAATCTTGAGCATGATAACATCATGAAGCTTCTTTAGGCTTTTAAATGATAAAAAAGGATCTGATAAATTTACAAAAGAACAACGCATCTTTACAAAACCTTTACATTGTATTAAAACTCCGTTTACAGACCTGTTATATGCTTATACATGTAAGGCAGAACAAACAACATTACTTAGGGGGAAATAAGAAAATGAAAAGTTTGAAGAAAATGGGCTTATTCATGATTTTTGCAGCATTAATGGTATTCGCGGCTGCGTGCGGCGGTGCTTCTACAGATAAGACAAAAGGAACAGATAAAACAACAACACCTAAAACTGAAGAAAAGAAAGAACTTTCCGGCTCACTGAGCGTTTCTGGCTCCTCTGCGATGCAGCCATTAGTCGCAGCTGCAGCTGAAGAATTTATGAATGCAAATCCCAAGGTTGATGTTCAAGTAAATGCTGGCGGATCTGGTACAGGCTTATCACAGGTTGCTGAAGGTTCTGTTCAAATTGGTAACTCAGACGTTTTTGCTGAAGAAAAAGAAGGAATTCCTGCTGACCAGCTTGTTGACCATAAAGTTGCGGTTGTTGGTATGACAGCTGCTGTTAACCCTAAAGTTGGCATTAAAGATATTAAGAAAGCTGATTTAATTAAAGTATTCACTGGAAAAATCACAAACTGGAAAGAACTTGGCGGAAAAGACCAGAAAATCGTGCTTGTAAACCGTCCCGACTCTTCAGGAACACGTGCAGTATTCAATAAGTTTGCTCTTGATGGTGCAACACCTGCTGAAGGAATTACGGAAGATTCATCAAACACTGTTAAAAAGATTATCAATGAAACTGACGGTGCAATTGGTTACCTTGCATTCTCATACTTCACTGATAACACCGTAACACCTCTTGCCATTGATGGCGTTGAACCAACAGCAGATAATGTACAATCTGGTGAATTCCCAGTCTGGGCTTACCAACATTCTTATACTAAAGGTGAGGCTGATGGTTTAGCAAAAGCGTTCCTTGACTATTTAATGACTGATGATATTCAGAATACCCTTTTAAACGAGCAAGGATATCTTCCAGTAACAAAAATGAAAGTGGAACGTGACGCTAAAGGGAATCAAACAAATAAATAATAACAAGGTACAGGTAATAAGGAACGGGGTAAATGCGATTGTGCATTTACCCTATTATCACGTAGTTTAGGAGTGATTGGTGCATTATGGAAAAGTTGACTCCTGCAAAAGACAGGTTGTTGAAATCTAAAAATAATTGGATGGATGGTGAATTACGAGGAAAGGTGCTTGTCCTGCTGTGTGCAGTTATCATGATCTCAGCAACCATATCAATAACGATATTCCTGGGAACGAAGGGTTTGCAATCATTCATTAAAAACGGGGTAAGTCTCTTAGAGTTCTTAACAAGTACGCACTGGAATCCAACAAATCAAGCAAAGCCTGAATATGGAGCACTCCCGTTTATTTTTGGTTCATTTGCGGTTACATTTCTTGCCGCACTTATAGCAGCTCCATTAGGAATTGGCGGAGCGATTTTTATGACAGAGATTGCACCGTCCTGGGGGAGAAAAATATTACAGCCGATCATTGAGCTTTTAGTTGGAATTCCTTCTGTTGTTTATGGATTCATTGGGCTTACCGTCCTTGTTCCGTTTATCAGAGAACATGTCGGAGGATTAGGATTTAGCCTGCTCTCTGGTATGATTGTTCTTTCTATTATGATATTGCCTACCATTGCAACCATTGCAACCGACGCAATAAGTTCACTGCCAAATAGCTTAAGAGAAGGTTCATATGCTCTTGGCGCAACAAGGTGGCAAACCATTAGAAAGGTACTAATTCCTGCTGCACTGCCATCCCTACTGACCGCAATTGTTTTAGGTATGGCGCGAGCATTTGGTGAAGCGCTAGCTGTTCAAATGGTCATCGGAAACGTAAGAAATTTACCATCAAGTATTTTGGACGCTTCCGCAACATTAACGACAATTATTACTTTAAATATGGGTCATACCACTTATGGAAGTGTGGAAAATAACACACTTTGGTCGATGGGCTTAATTTTATTAGTAATGTCGTTTGCGTTTATTCTCCTCATCCGCTATCTATCCTCAAGGAGGAAAATGTAATGAAAAGCAAAACGGCTGATCGACTGGCAACTGGGGTATTTATTGCAATTGCTATAATAATCATATCCATTCTTGTTGGGTTATTCTCATATATTTTGGTTAATGGTCTTAAACATATTTCATGGGAGTTTCTAACCACTCCTTCTAGCAATATCCGTGCAGGAGGCGGGATTCGCGACCAACTCTTCAATTCGTTCTATATTTTACTGATTACGATGATCATTGCCGTTCCCCTTGGGATTGGCGGGGGAATATACATGGCAGAGTATGCGAAGCCAGGAAAAGTAACGGACATTATTCGTTCTTGTATTGAAGTTTTAGCATCACTTCCATCAATTGTAATAGGCATGTTCGGTTTATTGATGTTTGTTAATATAACAGGATGGGGCTATACGATTTTAGGTGGAGCCTTAGCACTAACAGTCTTTAATTTACCTGTAATCGTGCGTGTCAGCGAGGATTCGATTCGTTCTGTCCCTCGTGATCTGAAAGAGGCAAGTCTTGCCTTAGGAATTACTCATTGGCATACAATAAAAACCGTTCTATTACCTAGCGCTTTTCCGTCCATCTTAACAGGTATTATTCTTGCAGCTGGCAGGGTATTTGGAGAAGCTGCAGCACTATTATTTACTGCAGGTCTATCCACGCCAAGACTAGATTACGGAAACTGGAATCCATTTTCCGCTCAATCACCATTGAATATATTTCGTCCCGCGGAGACGCTGGCGGTTCACATATGGTCCGTTAACACGCAAGGATTAATTCCAGACGTGGAAGAGGTTTCAAATGGGTCTGCAGCCGTGTTAGTCATATCGGTTTTATTATTCAACCTACTAGCTAGATGGATTGGGAGACTTATTCATAAAAAAATCACGGCAACTAAATAATAGGCAGGTGAGAACTGTTGGTATCAGCATTAATGGATAAACAAACTGGGAAGCAAGCAGGAGAATCAGAAAGCAAACGGAATAAAGAATCGATTTTAGAAGTTAACAATTTAGAGATTTTCTATGGTGAGAAACGTGCCGTAAACGGAATTTCAATGGATATTGGAAAAAACTCCATTACAGCATTAATTGGACCTTCAGGCTGTGGGAAATCAACATTTTTACGAAGCATTAATAGAATGAATGACCTTATCCCTGGTGCGAGGGCAGAGGGTGAAATCATTTATGAAGATCTCAATATTTTGTCGGAGCAGATAAATGTTGTGGCATTACGTAAGGAAATTGGCATGGTCTTTCAAAAACCCAACCCATTTCCAAAATCAATATATGAAAATATTACACACGCATTAAAGTTTGCGGGAATGAAAAAGAAAAGCAAACTTGATGAAATTGTCGAGGAGAGCCTGAAAAAAGCGGCCTTATGGGAAGAAGTAAAGGACAGACTCCATAAATCTGCACTCTCATTATCAGGTGGGCAGCAGCAAAGGCTCTGTATTGCAAGGACCATTGCGATGAAACCTACAGTCATGTTGCTTGATGAACCTTCGTCAGCACTCGACCCTATTTCTAATGCTAAGGTGGAAGAGCTGATTATCGACTTGAAAAAGGACTATTCCATCATTATTGTGACGCACAACATGCAGCAGGCATCACGGATTTCGGATAAAACTGCCTTCTTTCTCAGTGGTGATTTAATTGAGTATGAAGCGACAGAAAAGATCTTTACAAATCCTTCGGTAAAGAAGACAGAAGAATATATCTCCGGAAGATTCGGATAAGGGGGGGACTGGTATGACAATATCGACGTTGACGAGACAAGTATTTGACATTAATCATTTGAATTTATGGTACGGTGATCATCACGCTTTAAAAGACATCAACTTTCCAATCAACAAAAAAGAGGTAACAGCCATTATCGGTCCATCAGGATGTGGAAAGTCGACATTTATCAAAACCCTAAATTTGATGATCAATATGGTTCCAAATGTAAAAATGACGGGTGAAATTAATTTTAATGAACAAAATATTTTAGATGAGAAAATGGACCTAGTCGAACTTCGCAGGCATGTCGGAATGGTTTTTCAGAAGGGAAATCCTTTTCCGCAATCCATCTATGATAATGTCGCCTACGGTCCGAGAGTTCATGGAATGAAGCGAAAAACACACCTTGATGAAGTGGTCATCAAAGCATTAATGGATGTGGCATTATGGGAGGAAGTAAAGGACCGTTTGAATGCTCCTGCTTTAGGGCTATCTGGGGGGCAGCAGCAACGGCTTTGCATCGCAAGAGCGCTGGCGACAAAACCAGAAGTGTTGTTAATGGACGAACCCACTTCAGCGCTCGACCCAATTTCTACATTGAAAATTGAAGAAATGATCTTAGAATTAAAAGAAAAATATACGATTGTGATTGTTACCCATAATATGCAGCAGGCATCACGCGTATCAGATAAGACGGCCTTCTTTTTAATGGGTGAATTAATCGAGCTAGATTCAACTTCTAACATTTTCTCAATGCCAAAAGACTCACGGACTGAAGGATATATTACAGGAAGATTCGGATGATGGGGTGAAGTAAATGAGTACAAGATCAAATTTTGATAATAATTTAAAAGAGTTAAAAGATCTGCTGTTAACAATGGCCGAGAAGTCGGAACACGCAATCAAAGAAGCGATGATTGCGCTATTAAATCAGGATATAAAAAAGGCGAAGCAAGTTATTGAAGGTGATAATGAAATTGATGACTTAGAGTATGAAATTAATAATAAAGCATTATTATTAATTGCCAGGGAATCACCTGTAGCCACCGACCTTAGGAAAATAAATGTTGCATTAAAAGTTTCATCAGAGGTTGAGCGGTTTGCAGATATAGCAGTAAATATTGCCAAATCGGCAGTTCATATCGGCAGTGAACGGCATATTAAAGAAATAATTGATATCCCGAAAATGATGGAAATGGCCTTAGAAATGGTTTCCGATTCTATTAAGGCCTATTATTCCGAGGATATTACTTTGGCAAAAAAGTCCGCAGAAAAAGATGATGAAGTGGACAAAATGTTTGGCAGCTTGATACAAGAGCTTTTGAGCTATATCCCACAAAATCCAAACTCAACAAATCAAATTATTCAATTAGCATTTGTATGCAGGTATATCGAAAGAATTGCCGATCACTCAACAAATATTGCCGAGAATGTCATTTACCTTGTGACAGGAAATCGTGTTAATTTGAATGCCTAAAGGAAAATAGTGTTAATTTAAGATGAGGTCAATGTAGACTTCATCTTTTTTTGTCGGAAAAAATAAGGTGAAACGAATTGGAGTGTGTCGAACGGGGCAATATAAGCCCTTTATTTTCACGGATAAATAAAAGTTTTACTTCTTAATGTTGCTTGTACGCTGGACTAGCGGGATACGACAATTTGCGTTTATTGTGTGCATCGCCTTGTGGTGGTACGATTAAATTATTATTTAGTAAGAATAATTTGGAATATCGGGCATATATTGATTGTTTGCAGAAATGGAGGAACGAAATGATTGCGGAAATAATCAAACAAGAAGGAGTAAAGGGGGAGCTGATTGGAAGGCTTGTCACTCCTCGGAAATTGCTTCTCTGCTGGGAAGTTTCTGAATTACCTAAAAAAGTCCTTGAACTGTTTTTTAGTGTTAATTTTGAACAACTTGTTCCTATTGTACGAATTTATGATATTACTGATCTTAGTTTTAACGGAAAAAACGCTCACTATTATCATGAAATGGCGGTTCCGTATCAGAATGGGCAGTGGTTTATTAATGGGTTGGCGTCAGATCGAAGCTATGCGGCAGAATTAGGGGTTTATTTTTCTAATTCCGACTTTTTTCCTCTTCTTCGTTCTAATTGCATTCAAACCCCTGCACATGAGATACCAAATGGGGAGGTATTAAATGCTCACCTGTTATCATTTCAGCAAGATGAACCACAAAAGCCTAAGTGGATGGATCATGTAAGTACGTACAGCTATTACGAAGAAACAAAATGCGTGGAGAAGAAAGATGAATAAAATAATTTCCCACCAGGATAACTTGAATCTAAAACCTTCGAATCAATGGAAATTAAAGATACTGATGCTTTCTTGGGAATACCCGCCTAATATTGTGGGCGGACTCTCGAGGCATGTATATGGATTATCCGTTCAATTGGCGGAACTGGGCCATGATGTTCATGTGTTAACGGCTGGAAATCGCGATCTCCCTTCATTTGAAAGAATGGACGGTGTTACTGTACATCGTCTCAAACCAGTAAATGAACAGGATGAGAATTTTCTATCTTGGATAGGCGGGCTTAACTTAGCCATGGCTTTCAAAGCTGAAAAGCTATTCGAAGAGATAAAATTCGACATCATCCATGCCCATGATTGGCTGGTCGGTGCGGCGTCAATCACATTAAGGGAATTGCTAGACATCCCATTATTAACGACGATCCATGCGACAGAGCATGGAAGGAATAACGGCATTCATTCAGAAATGCAGCAATTTATCGATAAGAAGGAGAAGCAGTTAATTTCTGAATCCGATCAACTGATTGTTTGCAGTGAATACATGAAGGATGAACTCATTTCCATCTTTAAGGTTAGAGATGAAAAAATAGTCATCATCTCAAATGGCTTTGAACACTTGACAACGGAACTAAGTGCAAGGGAGATATTTCCGGAATTAACGCAAAAAAAATACATTTTTTCCATTGGAAGAATCGTCAAAGAAAAAGGATTCGATACCATACTTGAGGCGGCGGCAATTGCTAAGGAAAAGGAACTAGCTTGTTTTTTTGTTATCGCGGGAAAAGGACCGATGCTGGAGAAATATCGAAGCCAGATTATAAAGCAGAAACTAGAGAGCCATGTATTATTTGTAGGATATATTAGCGATGAACAAAGGAATGCCCTCATTGAAGGAAGTGAAATGGCGGTTATTCCCAGCTTGTATGAACCATTTGGAATTGTTGCCCTTGAAACAATGATTCTTGGAAAACCAACGATTGTTTCCAATACAGGCGGTATGAAAGGGATTGTAAAGCATTTACAAACGGGCTTGCTAATGGTTCCAGGGAATCCCGAAAGTCTGCTGGAACAAATCGAATTTCTGATTGAAAATCCACAAAAGGCAGATGAGATTGGAAAAAAGGGAAGGCAAATTGTAAAAAGCTTGTATGGATGGAATCGAATTGCCTCAGAAACAAGCAGGGTCATGGAGGATACATTGTTAAACCATCGGATGAATCGAACTGTGCAAAAGGAACACCAAAAAATTTGTGAAAAAGGTGTGTGTGATGATAAATCTAACCGAATCGCAAAAAAGTAACCAGTATCTAATGGATCAGCTTCCGACGGAAACACTTCAATTTATTGCAGGTATGTGGATAAATGGGAAGTACCTTTGGCTCCACGATTGTACCGAAAAGGTCATTTACGAGGAAGAAATAATTATTAAAGTGAAAGAGGAGCAGCCCCACTCAAAAATTCGTTTATCAACCGTTTATGTAAGCAATCACAGCAAGCAAACGAAAGAGATAAAAGTTTTGGCGATGCATCATTATTCCCCTGTTTGCCAAGACAACCTAACATTTGTATCACCTCTAGACCATCACATTTTTCACCACGGAAATAAAAGGATGTTTCTAGTCAATGCTAAGCACGAAGGGGCAGGTATGAAGGAATATACGGCGGTGCCAAAGTGGAATGTATATACGGATCGAATTTGGAGTTCGCTTCAAAAAGGAAGCTTAACCTACCAGCCAATGGCAAAAGGGCCTGCGGCTAGTGTTTTTGCAATGAAGATGTCAACTGCTCCACATGGGACAAGTAAAATGAGCACTTGGACCATTACTGGTGCTGACAAAAATGAATTGATTTCAATAGAACAAGCACTTTTTAAAAACACTAGCATTTCCTTTTGAAAAATGATATTATAGAAAAGTCGTATGAATGAATAGCTTAATTGTTTGGAGGGAAATAAACATGCGTGTGAATATTACATTAGCTTGCACTGAGTGTGGGGATCGTAACTATATTTCAACAAAAAATAAACGTAATAATCCAGATCGTCTTGAGCTTAAGAAGTATTGCCCAAGAGAAAAACGTTCAACAGCACATCGCGAAACAAAATAAGCAGCTGGGCTTCCTGCTGCTTTTTTTGTTGCCTAAAAGTAAGGAGGTTTCCGAAATATGGATGATAAAAATGCCATTCGTAAACAAATAAAAGACAGACTTTCAAAGGTTTCCATCCCCCTCTACGAAGATTATTCTTACAAAATTGCGGGCAGACTTTTTGAAGATGAGGCTTGGAAACAAGCGCAAGTCATTGGAATTACGGTTTCGAAGCGTCCCGAAGTCGATACATATCAAATAATCCGCAAAGCATGGGAATTGGGAAAACAAGTGGTTGTTCCAAAATGTTACCCGAAAGATAGGAGGCTATCCTTTCGAACGTTAAGTGGATTTTCTCAGTTAGAATCCGTCTATTACGGATTATTTGAGCCAATTGAATCATTGACCACGGAAATCGAAGCCAATCTGATTGACCTCATTATTGTTCCAGGCTTAGCGTATACACGGGAAGGGTATCGATTGGGATTTGGCGGCGGCTATTATGATCGGTATATAACAAATTTCCTCGGTAAAACATTATCACTTGCCTTTAACGAACAACTTATCCCTCAATTTTCTGTTGAGGAACATGATATACCCGTCTCCAAAATTATTACCTACGATGAGATTATTAACATAAAATGAGCGAAGCTTTATTGATTTTCATTGCCATTCTATTGACTGGTTTAGCAGGATATTTCCTCAAATCATTAACTGCATCGGGTGCTTTTGCTGCCATTTTGGTTGGACTTGCCGTGAATTTAGGATTTGGTGTAAAAGGTCTATTCCTGCTTGGGGCTTTTTTTGCCTCTTCAAGCATATGGTCTAAATATAAAAGTAGTGTTAAGAACAAAATAGAGGAGAAGCTGGCAAAGGGAGCCACAAGGGATTGGCGCCAAGTCGCAGCCAATGGGGGAGCAGCCGGACTTTTTAGTATCCTCTATTATTTCTACAATGATAGTACGTGGATCCTTGCCTTTGCCATCTGCCTGGCAAGTGCTAATTCTGATACGTGGGCATCGGAGATTGGCAGTTTAAGCCGAAAAGATCCGATTTTCATTGGTTCATTTAAGCGAATCGAAAAAGGAACATCGGGTGCGATTAGTTTATTAGGAAGCATGGCAGCTCTAGCGGGAGCATTGCTCATTTCACTTAGTAGTTTTTGGTTGTTTCATTTGGGATTCTTTGATAGCACTCTTATTTTCCTGTTTGGCTATCTTGGTAATGTCATTGACACGTTACTTGGTGCTTTTTACCAACAGGTATATGTTTGTGAGCAGTGTGGGATTAAGACGGAAAAAAAGAATCATTGTCAAATGCGGACGATCCAAATAAAAGGGTCTGCTTTTATCGATAATGATATGGTTAACTTACTATCGGGCTTCCTTGCTGCAATAATAGCAATTGTGTTCATTCATTTGGTTATGTAATTTTGCCATCGATTTTTACTTGTAACAAAATTTATATCTTCACTTGGAGGAATGAATATGTTAAAGCGAGTGAATAGAGTTGCTCTGATTGGAACCGGCTTTGTAGGGTCAAGCTATGCGTTTGCCCTTTTAAATCAAGGGATAACGGAAGAGCTTGTCTTAATAGATTTAAATAAGGAAAAGGCGGAAGGGGACGCAATGGATTTGAATCATGGACTTCCATTTGCCCCATCACGCACAAAAATTTGGTATGGCAGCTATCAGGATTGTGGTGACGCTGATCTTGTGGTTATTACCGCAGGTGCCAACCAAAAGCCTGGTGAAACGCGACTTGATCTGGTTGAAAAAAACTCGCGGATTTTTAAAGGAATAGTCGATGAAATTATGTCGAGTGGCTTTGATGGCATTTTCCTTGTTGCAACAAATCCAGTCGATATTTTAACATACGCCGTTTGGAAATTCTCTGGTTTGCCTAAAGAGCGGGTGATTGGTTCCGGTACAATTCTCGATACGGCCCGTTTCCGATTTTTGCTTGGGGATTATTTTGATGTCGATACCCGAAACGTTCACGCCTATATTATTGGAGAACATGGTGATACAGAGCTGCCGGTCTGGAGCCATGCAGATATAGCCGGTACATCTATTTCGGAATGGACAAAACATAAAGATGGATTTAATCAAGAGGACCTTGACCAACTATTTTTAAATGTTCGTGATGCTGCTTACCATATCATCGAAAGAAAAGGTGCCACCTACTATGGGATTGCCATGGGATTAGTACGGTTGACCAAGGCAATATTGGGAAATGAAAACTCTGTGCTTACGGTTTCGGCCTATCTTGATGGAGAATATGGTCAAAAGGATTTATACATTGGTGTCCCTGCAGTGGTGAACCGTAAAGGGATTAGGGAAATTGTCAAGCTTGAACTAAACGAGGATGAACAAGCAAAATTCACAAATTCTGCAAATGTATTAAAGAATACGATGGAGCCTGTGTTTAAGAATATTTAACTTTGAAAATGGATTCGATTTGGATAAAAAATGGCTGATTATCACAGAATAGTAGCAGGAGGGATGAAAAATGTCTCGAATGTTAACATCCATTTTGATGATTGGCTCAATAGGTTATTTTGCATTCCGGTATAGATACCGACTAATCAATGTCCTGCTTGGTTCGAGTTGGATGCGGCGGCTTGCAGTAGGTTCATTTATGAGCTTTCCTGGTGTAAAACAAAAAATGATGAAATCGGTATTTGGAGGACCATCTGATTGGTGAAAACCACAGATGGTTCTTTATTTTGTAACTATTAATAGTCTGTTTAATTATTGCAGTTAATGATTTTCGTTTATAATAAAAGGTATGAGGTAATTTGCCTAATTTAGGTTACTGCACATTTTTACATAAGAAAGTAGGGGAGAAATGAATAATAGAGAAGGATATATCTTCTGGAGGTTGGCCTATTCTCTTATTTCTGACCAGGGCTACCGGATTATTCAATTATTTGAAAATCAAAAAGAATTATGGCTTGAAAAAATAGAAAATAAAAAAGCTCCGATCATTCGCCTATTGCTCCATAATTTAGATTGGGGCAATGCGATGCAGCGTGATATCGAGTTCACAGCTGTTAATGGGGAAAGAATACGTAAACAAATTGGCCGTCATGAGTTAAATATTGTCAATCTCTATGTCAGCCAATTTCCGCCTGTTGATGATTATGAATCCCGTCTTGGCGCAACTTTTGTTCATCCGGAAGGAAAAAAGACATCGGTCAGTTCCTTCCTTTTAGCAGAGGGAGAATACGAAACCGGTTTCCAACGGTTATCTGAGCGGCTAGGGTATGAGCTTCAGTTTCCAATTAGTCAGGATTATTCAGAACAGGATGGTGAGTCGATTAAGAAAGAGGCCTTGGAATATGCGATAAAAAAGGTAAAAACGGAACGTGCTATTTTAATGAATGGCAAACCTTTCTTTACCTATGTTTTCATTGCCATCCAGCTCGCTGTTTTTTTCTGGCTGCAAATTCATGGCGGTAGTACAAATACTTCTACGCTGATCAAATACGGGGCAAAAGTCAACTATTTAATCATGGAAGGAGAATGGTGGAGATTTATTACACCTGTTTTTCTTCATATTGGTTTTTTGCATTTGGTAATGAATACATTGGCCTTGTATTTTCTTGGAACAACAGTGGAACGAATCTTTGGTAATGTTAGGTTTTCATTTATCTACTTGTTTGCAGGTGTTACTGGTTTTATTGCGAGTTTCATTTTTAGTGCCAATTTATCAGCAGGAGCTAGCGGTGCTATTTACGGCTGCTTTGGTGCCTTATTATTTTTTGGTGCAATTTACCCAAAATTATTTTTCCGAACGATGGGAATGAATTTGATCATTGTTCTCGGAATAAACCTTGTGTTCAGCTCCTCTGCACCTGGGATTGATAATGCCGGCCATTTAGGTGGATTAGCTGGAGGGTTTCTGGCGGCGGGTATTGTCTATTTTCCACAGAAGAGAAAGCTATGGCTGCAATTGCTATTTATCATCGGTTCAGCTGCACTTGTGTGGGGGTCATTAAACCATGGATTTGGTGCGGCAGGAAAATCTCATGATGAAAGCTCCAATTTAGTGATGGCGCAGGAGTATGTTAAACAAAATAATTATGATCAAGCCTACAGTGTTTTAAAGGATTCTGAAAAGAACTCAACCAATCTATCTGAGAAAACCTATTTTCTGTTATCCTTTGTGGAGATAAAGAAGGAGATGCTTTCGGATGCCAAAACCCATTTACAAAAGGCCATCCAGCTTGATCCGAATTTTGATGAGGCCTATTTCAATCTAGCACTGGTAAACCTAGAACAAAACGAAGTGGAACAGGCAAAAGTAAATGCTGAAAAGGCAGCTAAACTTAAACCGAATCAAAAGGAATACAATGATTTAGTTCGCGAAATTAATCAACATCTCCAGTCATCTGGCGGAGGAGAATAGATAAATTTAAAAGGGGTCCCCAAAATGAAAACAATTTACGAGATTCAGCAATTCTTAAAAAGCTTCGGAACGATTATTTATATTGGCGATCGAGTCGCAGACCTTGAGCTTATGGAGTCAGAACTGAAAGAACTCTATCAATCACAGTTGATTGAGCCAAGGGAATTCCAAACGGCTTTGTTAATATTACGACAGGAAATTCGATTTCAAAAAGAAAAAACTAATAAAAAGATAGGTGATTAAATTGTTAAATAATTGGATTGCTGGTGTCGATTTGGGCGGGACAACTACGAAAATAGCATTTGTTACAATGGATGGGGAAATCGTTCATAAATGGGAAATACCCACTGATAATTCAAATGAAGGACAAAATATTACGGCAAATATTGCAAAAGCAATTAATGAAAAAATTCATCTAGTTGGCCGGACAAACGACCATTTGCTTGGAATAGGGATGGGCGCACCGGGACCAGTGGACTATAAAACCGGGATTATTTTAAATACTGTGAATTTAGGCTGGAAGGATAACTTTCCTCTTAAGGAAAGTTTAGAAGCAGCGACATCGCTTCCGGCAGCGATTGAAAATGACGCAAACTGTGCGGCATTGGGTGAAATGTGGAAGGGTGCGGGGAACGGAGCCAAGGACCTTGTTTGTGTCACACTAGGAACTGGTGTAGGCGGCGGTGTCATCACGAACGGAAACATCGTTCAGGGCGTCAATGGTGCAGCAGGTGAAATCGGTCATATTACAGCGATTCCATTTGGCGGTGCACCTTGCAATTGCGGCCGGACAGGTTGTCTTGAAACGGTGGCATCTGCGACAGGAATCGTTCGGTTAGCGATGGCTGAGCTTAGTGCAGGTGGGCCGCCAAAGGGAGAATTGGCTATGAAGTTTGCTGGTAACGGAAGCGTAACAGCTAAAGATGTCTTTGATGCTGCCCGCAATGGTGATGATTTGGCAAAAAAGGTTTTAGACAAAGTCACCTTTCATTTAGGATTTGTTTTAGCAAGTATTGCCAACACACTTAATCCGGAAAAAATCGTTTTGGGCGGCGGTGTATCAAAGGCGGGCGCGATTTTGTTAGACTCGGTCAGAGAATACTTTGAAAAGTATGCTTTTTCATCAGTAAAGAATTCCACACAACTAACGTTAGCCACTTTAGGAAACGATGCGGGTGTGTTAGGGGCAGCATGGATCATTAAGAATAAATTAAATAAGGAGCGATAAGAATGTACCTGCAGAAATGCAGGTGCATTTTTTCTAGAATCCATCATATGATTTTTATGATGGAAGGAGTGGTATGATGGAGGTAAGTGTTCGTGCGGGAGATACATTATCCTTTCTAAGTAAATTGTTTAACATTCCCCTGAAACTCATTGAAGATTCCAACTTAAATGTAAATCCAAACAAGTTGAAAGCGGGAGAAAAGCTACATTTGCCTGGTTATATTTCTGTACCCTATGTGATAAAAAAAGGTGATACTATTTGGAAAATAGGCGCTGCAAAAAATGTAGGAGCGGATGCACTTTTAATCCTAAATCAAAACATGGATGCGGAACAATTAAAATTGGGTGAAACCATCCTTTTGCCCGAAAGAATGATCACTCCATTGACCAACATAAAAACGGCTTATGATAATAATAGCCTCTTAAAAGAGCTCAGCCGCTTCAAAGAAGTCTACCCATTTATTTCAGTTAAACCGATTGGGAAAAGCGTGCTGGGTAATGCGATTCAGGAAATTCGGATTGGAAAGGGCGAAAAAAAAGTGCATATGAATGCCTCATTCCATGCGAATGAATGGATCACAACCATGGTACTTATGAGCCTGGTAGATAAGTATGTCCGTTCATTAACGAATGGAACTTTAATAAGAGGGATGAAAGCTCTCAAGCTGTATCAGGACGTTGAATTATCGGTAGTCCCGATGGTTAATCCTGATGGTGTAGATCTGGTTTTAAACGGGCCTCCTTTGAAGCTAAGAGAGGATGTCATTGCAATCAATGAAGGCAGTGATGATTTTACCCATTGGAAGGCGAATATCCGGGGAATCGATTTAAATAATCAATTCCCGGCAAACTGGGATATTTGCCAAAAAAATAAGCTCCCGAAGTCGCCTGCTCCAAGGGACTTTCCCGGAGAGTCTCCATTAACGGAACCAGAAGCTAGGGCCATGGCTGATTTGGCTAAAACTAATTCATTTGATTGTCTTCTAGCCTTTCACACCCAAGGGGAGGAATTTTATTGGGGCTATGAGGGTTTTGAGCCTCAGGAATCAGAAACAATTGCAAAAGAATTTGAAAGAGCCAGCGGTTACGAGGCAATTCGCTATGTAAACAGTCATGCAGGTTATAAGGATTGGTTTATTCAGGAATTTAAGCGCCCAGGTTTTACACTGGAGTTAGGAAAAGGCATTAACCCTCTCCCACTTTCTCAATTTCAACAAATTCTTAAAGCGGCGGAGGGCATTTTTATTGCTGCCCTTAATTGTTAAATTTCCCCTTTGCCTTGAGATGTGGTGCCTGCTTCTTTTTACCTATTTTTCAATATACTTGAAAAAGTTGAAACATTACTGTAAAAAATTCGTACTAGTTTACGAGCGGTAAAAAAGAAGGGGGAGAATGGATTACATTGAACCAACGAAAAAGAAAGAAATCTATTCTATTCAAACTCCTATTCATTTTATTGACCCTTCTTTTAGGAGCATGCACGAAAATGGAGTCTATTCCAGCAAAAAATGAAAAGCCCAAGGCACCGGTTACTGTTTTAGGGGCAGAATGGAATTTGCCTATTTCCATCCCAGAAGGAG
This sequence comes from Neobacillus soli NBRC 102451, assembly GCF_001591665.1. Classification (GTDB taxonomy): domain Bacteria; phylum Bacillota; class Bacilli; order Bacillales; family Cytobacillaceae; genus Neobacillus; species Neobacillus soli. The sequence goes on from NZ_BCVI01000017.1 coordinate 62,026, forward strand.
AATTTTACAAGCTCAGTGGCTGGCTTTCTGAGACAGAGATTGTCTACATTACTAATTTAGAACAGACTTCTAGTGTCTACCAGTACAATCTTTTATCAGGTCAAAGTAAATTCATTTATAAAAGTGATAATCCCATCGTCAATGTACAAATTAGCCCTTCAAAAAAATATCTATTAATCCATTCCTCACCATCCTCAAATGAAGGACTGGTCACCATCATCGATATAAAAGGATCCGAATTGCTGCAAGAATCGTTTGCTTCCTATGAGTTAGTCTTTGAGTGGAATCCATATAACGAGTCTGAGATTCTTGTCACTAAATTTGCTGAGGATTGGACGTTTCAAGTAGTGTTAGTAGATATGAAGGATTTAAAAATATCCGAAAGGTCACTAACACAGCCTTTTATTAAATGGATGAATAAGAAGGATATTGCCTTTTTAAATTGGGATAAAAATAATCCCGCCCTTGTTGCACCGCTAATCGTAAAAGAATTAGAGAATGGCAATGAAAGAACTGTTTTTCCATCGGTGGTTCAATTTTCAGCATTTCGTGATCTGCTCATGACAGTCTCAGTCAATGACAAGGATCAATCAATGGCAGCCTACTCCTTTTTCGACAAAGGAAACAAAAAGGTTTTCTCGTTTTCTATTCCACAGTTAACAAGGTTTTCAGATTGGTTAGTTCCCTTTTATGATTACAATAAACATAAGGGACAGTTTATCACCTTCAGGCCCGTGAAAAGCGGGGATGCAGATTCCTATTCGGAGGGCTTTCAGCTTGTCACCTATAACCTTAAGAAGGAGGGTTCCCTCCCAGAGTTGGTTATGGAAGGCTTGGAAAATGCGCCGGTTCAATTCTCCCCATCCGGTGAAGCTCTTCTATATGGGAACCGTTTTGATAAAATTATCGATATTAAAACAAAGAAAATATACGAACTGATAAAAGAATGACAATGCAAACAAAAAAAGACTGCCTCGGGCAGTCTTTTTAAGTGCGTTTCTTAGTGGGTTCCAGTAGGGAAGCCGGAATTGACAATTGTCATGACCGTAAACCAGCCAAAAACAAAGAATGATGCTACTCCCCAGAATGCACCTAAGAAGTTTTTATTCTTTAGTGCGCTAAATCCACCGTATGCTGCAAGCAAGGTAACAATAGCAAAAATAATAATTAAACCCATGAAAAATCCCCCTTTTTGGTCATAAGCGGGCAATCCGCCAACATTCAAAGAAAGTTATGTAACTATATTATATACATTCGTTTCCTATTTTATATTTTTTTCTTCTATTTGTCGAGGACAAAAATACATCTATGTTTTTGCAGCTGTTATTTCTCTCTCCTTGTTATATGGTGTAAAATAAATATAGTGTAATTTGCAATTGGAGGTACTTGAAATGAAATGGAAACAAATACCCTTAGGGGTGATGCAGACGAACTGTTACATAGTGGAAAATGCCGATCGGTCCTGTTTAATTATTGACCCTGGCAGTGAAGGAAAGAAACTAATTAATTTGCTGAATCAAAGAAAATTAAAACCAAGTGCAATTTTTTTAACCCATGCCCATTTTGATCATATTGGCGCTGTTGATGTGATCAGGGATTTTTATGGAATTCCTGTTTATCTTCATAAACAGGAGGAAAAGTGGTTAGGTGACCCGTCATTAAATGGCTCACAACTTTTTATGATCCAGGATGCAGTAAAGATTAAACCTGCCGAACATATATTAAAAAATGAAGGCCAGATGACAATAGGCGATTTTGAGTTTAGCATTTTTCATACCCCAGGTCATTCGCCTGGAAGTGTTTCTTACTATTTCAAGAATGACGGGTTTGTTATCTCTGGTGATGCTTTATTTCAAGCCAGTATCGGCCGTACAGACCTGCCTGGAGGGAATGAATCACAGCTCTTAAAAAGTATTCACGAAAAGCTTTTAACATTACCTGAGGACACCTATGTCTTGTCAGGACACGGTCCTGTGACAACTATTGGCGATGAAATGGATAGCAATCCGTTTTTGAATGGCTTTTAGTAAAAAAATCGGAAGGCATATGGCACTGCATCCCAGACGACAAAAAAGAAAAACCCTTCTCCTGTATGAGAAGGGTTTTTCTGGGGGATGTTCTATTCTAATCATGGGAGGGACAAAGTTTAAGCTACTATCCTTACAATATTACAAAGTTTTCACTATGTCAATAGTGTTTAATCGAAAAGGAGTTTATATGATTACCTATTTAAGGAATTTAATTTTTAATTCACCCAATAAGTTAATTTCTTACGCGGAATACATAGGGGCTGCCCTTTACCACCCCGAATTCGGCTATTATATGAAAGATAAACAGAAAATTGGACGTCTCGGGGATTTTATTACGACAAGTAATATATCTGATGTATACGGCAGGATGATGGCAAAGTGGTTCTCGTATGTATGTGAAACGAGCAAATTAGCACCGGTTTTCTGTGAAATTGGCGCAGGGAATGGCCGGTTTGCGAAAGCTTTTTTACAGGAATGGAATGAATCGATTCGGACCCCGCTGCACTATTTTATTGTGGAAAGCAGTCCATATCATCGTAAATTACAAGCGGAATTGCTAATGCCTGATTTTTCCTTTGTCCAATTGGAAAGCCTTGGAGAAATTGAGAAGTTTGAAGGAATGGTCTTTTCAAACGAGCTATTCGATGCCCTGCCGGTCCATGTGATTGAAAAGGTGAGCGGCCAGCTATATGAGATTATGGTTGGGTTTCAAAACAACGAATTGTACGAGCAAAAAGTCCCCTTAACAAATCCAGCTATTTTTTCCTTTTTGGAGGAAAGTAATATCGAGTTAAAAGAAAAACAGCGGATTGAGATTCCATTAGCAATGGAGAGGATGTTACAAGAAATTTCGGGGGTGTTAACAAGGGGATTGGTTGTGACTGCTGATTATGGCTATACGAATAAGGAATGGATGGACTTACTGAGGGCAAAGGGGAGTCTGAGAGGATATTTTCAACACCAAATGATGGACGATGTCTTACAGAATCCAGGAGAGATGGACATTACCACTCATATTCACTTTGACTATCTTATTCAAAAAGGCGAGCAATTTGATTTGGAAGTGTTGTCAAAGCTTAGGCAGGATGAATTTTTATTAAAGGCGGGTATTCTTAAGGAATTAGAGAATCATTACGATTCCAACCCTTTTTCAGAGGTGAGCAAACGAAACCGGGCCATTCGCAGTTTAATCATGCCATCGGGGATGAGTACGTATTTTCAGGTAATCATACAACAAAAAGGTTGGAAGTTAATTGAAAGTGACGTGTTCGACGTATAAATGAAAAAACGCCGGAGTTTATCCGGCGTTTTTCTTGTCTTACAGTCCTCCGCCAAGCGGCATCATGAACGTAGTCCAATAGGTGAAGCCTGCAAAGGAAACAGTTAAATATGCTCCAAACACCCATAAATACATACGCTCGGTTAGTTTAAGATAACTAAGCAAAACGAAAAATCCTGTTTGGGCTAAGAAAAGCATTGCTGTTTTATCCATATCACCCAGGTAAAACATTACTGTAAAAATACCAGTCCAGAAACCACAAACTCTGAACATGCGATCCATATGTATCCCTCCTTTTACCTTAACGATACCATCATTACAATATTATAAAGTAAAAGTCGGTGTAATGTAAATAATGGTTTCGAATTAGTTTGTTACAAATGCTTGATAAGAGCATGTTTCACAGCCAGAAAGCATATTTTCTTTTTCAATCAGCTCAACCGAATCAAAAAGTGCGCCAAACATTCCCTTCAAGAATTCATGGTGCATACTGCAAACTGTCTCCGAATGTTCCTCGGCCACTTCTTTAAAAGGACAATTAAAAATTTGGAAGTAGATTTTTGTTTTTTCACCATTTGCTTCGAATTCCGGGTAAAAACCTGCTAGTGTGGCAGCACTTTTTAATATTGTGAGCTTTTGATCGAAATCTAATTCCTCACCAAATGATCTTTTTGCCATTTCCTGCTCAATCATTTCTGCCCCAAAACTCTTTCCAGTTAAGAAAAGGGCTTGTTTACCCGCTTCACCAAGCGAAATCATCGTTTGAATCGCTACTTTGGCTAATAGCATGTAGTCACGGAAGGGGAAATGAAGCTGAATTACATCGTCGGATAAACGATATAATCGGCTTGGCCTGCCGCCTTTACCGGTTTTCTTTGTTTCAGATGCTAACATGTTAACATCCTCAAGCTTTGATAAATGTAGTCGGGCTACATTTGGATGAATATTAAAATTTTCTGCTACTTCTTGAACGGTAACTTCTTGATGGCGTTTCGTAATGTATTGATAAATGTAGTATCGTGTTGGATCTGATAAAACGTTTGTTATCTTTAATGTTTGTTCCATCTCTGTTCACCTCGGACCCCCATAATTTAATTCCATTATAATACAGCCCTTGCAACATGGGAATGAGGTTAACATGTTAACACTATATGTTTAGAAAATGTTCACAATTAAAGACTTTATATTGTAACAATCTAGTAAAAAAGATGTACATTTCAGGGAAGTTATGTTTTTTCAATCCATATCTTTCTGGATACTTTGTAAAAAAAGAAACGGAATAATCCGCCTCTTTAAATTTTACGCCTTTTTTTCATTTCCGTATAAAGAATATATGGTAGAATTCCAAACCATCGATACCAAAGAGCGGCTTTTGCCTGTTTTCGCTCAAGTCGAAGCCGTTTTCGTTCATCTTTCGGCTGGTCGGCGTATTTAACGATGGTTTGGGTCATGTATTTTACATAATCATTCGTCTTCATGAACACACCTGCCTTTATCGTACACCTACAAGTATAGCCAGATGACCAATGATTTATTTCATTTCTGCCCATTTGATTAATTTTTTTGATTTTGTATCAAAAAATCCACGTCCGATGATGGTTTCGCCTGATTTTAGATTAAGAGTGAAATTTACCTTTTTGACAGACCCGGCAGGTGCTTCGGCTTGGAAGTCCATGCTGCCAAATACAAATGTAAACTTTCCTTTCGCTGGGATGGTTCCTCCCGTTTGAAAGATCCCTTCGGTTTTTTTGACAGATGAAAGGATATAATAATCCTCTTTGAGAATTGTTTCCTTTTCATGTGCCATTTTCCTGTCGGTAAGTAATTGTTCAACGCGGAACGAGAAAAATAGCAGGAAAAGAATTATCAGGCACAATGTAAGCGGGTAGGTGAACCCTTGCTGATTGTTTTTCATGTGACAGCATTCCAATTGACTAAGGAATAGACAATCACTGAATAATCCTTACCCCAGGTATCCGTCACAGTGACCTTTACTGCATTATCTAATATCATAAATGAATATTTGGAAACATTTTGGAGGATTATTTCATGTCCAGTCGAATTCACACGCCTCCTAAGGTTCGTCCCGTATTTCTCATATTGAATGGTTTCGATGTCCTTTGTCAGGATTAATCGTTCAGAGACTACATCTGCAGAGGTGGACAGCCGTATTTCTTTTTTTATTTGGCTGCAAAATACTTCCCACTCCATTGCCTGTAATCCGATCTGATTACCTTTATTGCTTAGGATTATTTGAAATATTGGTGTCATAAAGAAGATTATCGTCGTAAAGATTGAAAAAGCAATCAGTACCTCGATGAGCGTAAAAGCTTTTTCATTCGAGGATCCCGCAAACTTTGATTTCTGGAAGAAAAGAATTTTTTTCAACTTTTACACACACCTCCTTTTGACTAGCGGCTCCAGGGTCACTCCAAATGATTTTATACTCTACTTTATTTTGAATGAATGTATAATTGGTCAACGTCCGACTATCTATTAATTTTGCTTGAAGTTCCTCATACATGAGCTGCCTTGCTTTATTCTCTATTTCCACCTGTTTAGATTGGCCTCTTAGATCCATCAATAACGGCAGCAAATACAAACTAATCATTAACAAGGCTGACAATGACAGCAGTAGTTCAAGCAAAAAAAATCCTTTATCGTTCCTTAACATAAAACCGTCCCTTTCCTATCAAAAAGGTCAGTTGATAATTCTTATTTTTGGTTTGTATAAAGAAGGAACCAAACTTGTTCACATTTCCATCGTGTAAAAATTTGAAATTTAAAGGGATGGTACCTTCGTTGAGATAAAAATTAGTTGAGTAGTTTCTTTCAACAATCGGCGGCAGCTCGGTACGCAAATACATATAATATATATATTGATTAGGCATAAAAACAACTGAAACTTCATGCTGGTGGGAAATAGCATATTGCTGAGCATAAAGAAGGTCTGCCTGGAGTTGGGTCAAAAATGCCGCATCTTCAATTACAGTGTGCTGAGGCTTTAAGGAAAAGACTGTAATCGAGGAAATAATCATAAATATCGATAGAACTAATAATGACTCAATTAGTGTAAAGCCCTTTTGATTTTGACTCATTTTGATGCAGTTACATTTCCTTCAATGTCTATTTCAACCAACTTTCCATTTGGACACCCCTTATCGTCTCTTAAATATTTTTCTGTTTTAAGATCTTCAAGAGTTGGCACTTTGTTTTTATCCATTTCATATGCTTGGACTTGTGCTTGGACCATTTTTAAGTACGCCTCGCAGCCTTTATTATTAATATTAGAATTATGTTTGGCGACATTTGGATGTTCCCGATAAATATATATGTACTATGAAACTCCAGCAATATCATAGGTTCTTCAGCATAGTATAATTTATTTGATAAACAAAGATGTAATTTAATAATTATGCATATAGAAATAAGCGATAAATAAAGTTATAAACCAAAATCTTCTTTTTAGAAAAATTTGATATTTTTTATTTATTGTTATATAGCAATAACCTATGAATACTTACTAATATTTGTATTGTAAGATGTATATAAAATTTACACGGTACAATGGAAGTTTTTCTTCTCACAAATTTGGACTCGGCTTAGAAAATATACGGGCTTTGGATTTTTATATAAATGTAAAGATTGTGAAATTTTGTACTTAAGCTAACGAAGCAGGTTAGTTGCACAAGAATGTAGAATATTTAATGTATATCAATCGAATAGAGGAATTTATAATGAGTGTATCAGAAGAAAATAAATATCTTGCTAAAGCAGCTCTTAATTCTTTTGAAGGGAAGCCCAGTGCTTTTAAATATTGGGATGATAATAATAAAAGTTCAGTAGATATTCTTTCTTGCGACGATAACAATGAGCATGGTGTTTTATCATTTTCTACAATCGGTCTATCTGATTTTTCAATTGGGTACGAAGAAAACAAGGTACCAATAAGGGTTGAATTGGTGGGTGCAAGTGATTTTGATTGCTTTCCCAATGTTTTAGCAACCTGTGCATTTAATATTATCAATTCTAAATTTGATTGTTCATTTGGATCTATCTTTAAAGACGTAGTTAAAATGTATCTGCCTGAAAGTCCTATGAAGCATATTTTATTTCTATCTCCTATTCTTTGGAAAGATAAGTTGAAAACAATAAAATTTGAGAAGAAGCAAGTGGCTTGGTTAATGGCTATTCCAATTTCGGAAGAAGAAATGAATTATGCTGATAAAAACGGAGTTAAAGCTTTGGAAGAGCTATTTGAAGAAAATCAAATCAATGTATTTGATTTAGAACGTAGGTCGGAAATTTAAATCCTTATTCAACGGGTGCGATACTTCAAGAAGGAGGTCGCCTTCTTTCTTTTTTCGCATGAAAGATTTGTGAAATATTGTACTTAAACTATCGGTGCAGGTTAGTTGAAGAA
>NZ_BCVI01000018.1 GCF_001591665.1 Neobacillus soli NBRC 102451
TAACGAATATTCAAAAAAAAAAAAACCTTCAGATAAACAATTCTGAAGGGTTTCATTTTATTTTTGATTTAGCTTAAACTTATTTATTTTAGGGGGCATCGGAGTTTTAATAAGTTTAGTTAGGAGCTTTTGTTTGAAGCAGCTTAATCCCCATGCCAATAAAGATCACTCCAGTTATTTTGTTTAATACCATTCCAATTTTCTGGTTTCCTCTTAGTTTATTTATTACATATGAAGAAAAATACGCAACAATTAAACACCATAACAACCCAGTTGTTGTAAAAGTCAGTCCTAGTCTTGTAGATAAAGATGATGATGTTCCGGATGCCTATAGTATATGTCCGGATTGTACTCGAGAAATTAACCTAGAGAATGATGGTGGCAATGGCACTGCGTCCCCAGGTTTGTTCCGTCAAATTGCGGTTCATGCCGACCTGCATCTCTTGTACAGTAGTCCTCCGACACATAATGTGAACCCCGATCAGATATGATCTCTTCACGAGCTGCCTGTAAGCACGAGGCGACTAGGCTCTTACCTCGACCGGACTATACCAGCTAGTTGTCCCTGACTTGGTTAGACACGCAATAATAAAAAAGAGCTAGCAAAAATACTGCTAACTCTCGTATTGATCAATTAATGGCCTAATTACAATCTTTGATTCAACCAATAAAATGCTAAAACAAAAATAAGGCAAGACGCTGAGATCATCATTTTACGATACCATGGGAACCTTCGCAGCCATATTAAGAGGGGCAGTACTAGGCATAAGATTAATAGTTGGCCTGTTTCCACACCTAAATTAAACGTCAGGAGTGAGCCAAGCAGATTTCCTTTTGGAAGTCCTGTTTCAGCCAAAGCCCCGGCGAAGCCCATACCGTGAATCAGGCCAAATATGGCTGTCAATATCCACCGCCATTTCGCCTTTTGAACAAACATATTTTCCACTGCCACATAACAGATCGTCAAGGCAATCAAGACTTCGACCCAATGCGAACTGACCTGAATACGGTCGGTGGCCACCAAGAATAGTGTTATGCTGTGGGCGATTGTAAAAGCAGTAACAATTTTAAAAGCATCCTTGAAGCGAGATGCGATTAATACTAAGGATAACAAAAACAGCAAATGATCATAACCTGTCAAAATGTGTTCGATTCCAAGCTTAAAGTATTTCCACAAAACATCGCCAATCTTAGGCTGGGGAACGTTGCTCAGATTATCACTTTTAGTGCTATCAATATGGGGAAGGTTGATCAGTATATCTCTATTAGTGCTATCAATCATATCCTGCTGAAAATATTCCCCTGCATGGACCATAAGTACACTCGTATGAGCAGGAGCATCGTCAAACACCAGATCGTAATGAAGATTAAATTGTTCGATTTCTTCATCGGCGATAAACTTCAGTTGAAATTCCACGCCTCTTGCAGCACCCTTTTGCGCCATGTTCATCGAAACCACTTCCATTGTTAAGGGCTTCGAATCCGTATCTATGCGAAGACCTTTCTGTAGATAGGATTCGATTTTTTGCGAGGCGAGTTCGTCGTTCACCTGATTATCCAAATCAGTACCGAATTGTGGAAACAGGTCTTTTTGTTCAATAAAAAGATCATAGAGAATCTCGTTCCGTTCAATGGTTAAATCCGAGTAATTCATATTTATGGAATGCGCAAGTGAAGTTGTGGCAGTCCCAAAAAATAATAAGATCATGATGATGAACATGGACAGAAATGAACGCTGCTTCATAGCGGAACCTCTTTTCATGAAATGTTAGTATTACAATCTGCAATATAGTTTATCCGGTTACGAACGTTCATTCTGCAAAGTGAACATGTTGCTCGACTTATTTCAAGCTGTCCAAGAGTGTTATTACATTACATATGAAATATGAGCCGGTATCCCGTTGCAGAGCGAGGAAATGTAGCTTTAGTACACCTTTGGTACCATTAATCGTCCAAATCGATGAGGGGGAGAAAATTGATCTCCCCCAGTTTCATTATCGATCTATCCTAAATTTCGCTAATGTGATGACACCTGCGTGTATACTTTTGGTTTCAAACATTTGAATTGCTCTACTTTTGTGTCAATACATATTGAGCGTCTCGCAGCAATATTCAGCCGCTTCGCTTGAGATGTGCTTCCCGCTTTGAGCCTTCACTTCATTTACAAATCTGATCAAATCGTTGTCTGCCAATTTTTATACCAGACTATCGGTAATACCGGCATTATCGATCCCATTGTTATCAGCAAAGCGTGTCACCAATGCCTTTAAAGAATCGATGCTGGCCACCGTCGTAAACTGAGCGGTCTTGCTAACCCAGTTGCTGGCTAAGTCGGTGGAGGATACAACAAACGTATGCTTCCCAAGCGTCACCGTCGTTTTGCGTTGTCTACACCCGACAACGTATCGGATAGTGTAATCCGGGATGGCTGCGGGCACTGTTATGCTCTTTAACGTCACGGTTGAACGACTTGGAATGTCTTGCGATCCACTACCTTATAACCGTCATTGAGCAAAAAGAGTACATCATAAGTGCCAGGGGCCAGTCCATTGTTTAAACTAACTCTTCCAGATCCAGAATTTAAATAACTCCATCGCAAAGATTCACCGGCACCTGGAGGAACATCTCCGGTTCTGTAGATGCCGACCCAATCTTTCCCATTTAACGCTGCCCCAGTATAGGATAGGGTAATAGCTTCCCCTTGGATGTACTGGGATTTGTCTAGTGTTATTGGGCCTGTAGTTGCTCCAACTGCATGAACAGTTACGTTAATGCTTGTTGTCAATGGAACGCTGTTCGGGTTTTCAACTCCGGAAGGCAGGGTTACGGTCCCTGGCACCGAGAAGGTCTGCACCGTCTTGATAGCCGGATCGTAACTAACGCCACTTAAATCCCAAGTCACACTTGCGTCCACATTTCCTCCATCGGTTGCAAGATTTACTTCTGTGGGCAATTTAAGAGCTTCCGCTGTCTTGGCCGTTCCGTTGTTCGCAGATACCGATTCAGGCGCAGTGATGCTGTTTAATTTAACACTTTTACCCTCAATTTCAATGTCCTGCGACGTACGGTTATACATGGAATCGTCAGCGAATACCCTGAGTATATATGGAGTAGTCGGCGACAAACCTGTAAACTTATATTGTCTGTGCTGATCGAATGGCTTGTCTAGCGGCAGTGAAAGACTGTTAAACGATTTGTCCACTTTCCCGGTGAGCTTGTTGATAAGCTGAATATTATATTCCAAAACGCGCACATTGTCATCGGCTTGTTTTATTGTAAAAGCAAGTTCGTTATTTTTGTAGGAATCGACCTTAATATCCTCTTCAAACTGTGGAGCTATGAGTTCCCTTATATCACTCTTGCTATAAGTAAACGCCTCTTTGCCTTCACCAACGATTTTTACAGAAGGGATGCCTACATATTCATCTGTACTTAAATTATACTGTTTGATAATTACTTTTGAACCGTAAACCTCTAAGAAATTCACGATGCGAGGTGTGGTTTTATAGTTGATATACGCACCTTCAATATATCCACCGTATGGACCGTCATCAATATAACTGGAATATGAACTCGCACCGCTGTCGAGATACGTAGCCGCACCTTGATAGTGAGAACGCTCGTCAGTCGGGTCGTATTGCGTATGACCTGACATATATACCACTTGCGAAAAGTCATGGTCGGCAATATATTTACCTACATTATTACTTGCAGCGCTGCTCCATCTCCCTGACCACACGGTTCCGGTTATAGGGTAGTGAGAAGATACAAATATCGGTTTTGTTGGATCGTAATCTGCTTCTTTTCTAATTTCATCAAGGAAATTTTTGGCTTTTCCAGACGTGTTGTTATTGTCATAATTTCCGTCAAAACCGACAATATTATATCCTTTTACCTTTACCCGATAAGCACTATTAAAGAAATTGTTATCGTATGAATTTGTTGCGGCATTCCACGCGCCTGCTGAACCGACAGGTATAAATTGTTCGGCACCGCCCATATCATGGTTGCCTCTTACCATATAAAGCTTTGTATTATCAAACAGACCCTCACCTTTAAGTTTATTGTATATGTCTGTCAGATTTTTCATCCACACATATTCATTGGCGTTGTTTCCGCCAGTAACGTCGCCAGGAATAAAGAGTACGTCGGCCTGTGGGAATAGCTTCAGTTCCGTTCTGTAATCTTTTTCAATGCGCGCGATTGTTGCGGGATTAGCACTTACTTCCGGATCGCTGTCCACAATCATATTTAAATCAGCGGGAGTTAATGTTTTATTACTTTTTTGATAGATGAATATGGCGCTGCTTAGTTCACGTTCGTAATAATTGATGGTTTCCTGTGTAAATAATTTTTCCTTTTGCGTTGTGGCAACCGTAGATGCCGTATTCAAAACCTTTTTCAAATGATCAAAATCGGTTTCGCTGAAGCCGTTGCCGAGACCTTTTTCTACTATTTTATTTGCTTCTGCTATTTTGTCGTTAAGTGCCTTCAAATTTACTTTATTTACAGCGTAACTAGTATAATTCGCTTGAACTACGTCACTGCTAAATGCACCTTTCCAAACATTCAGATCAGCTATATCGAATGAATTTCCACCATTTTTGCCCAATCCGTCGCTACCAATATTTAATGGGTTCGATGTATCTAAAGTTCCGCTCCCTAGTGACGTTTCCGTCATTTTATAACCATCAATATACAATGATCCGAGCATTTTATCTCTGTCGACAACAAATGTCACATAACGCCATTCGGAAGCATGAAACGTGTCGCGACCAAATTTTACTGATGTGGTCGGGAATCCTAAATTCATATTGACCGAATTAGCTGTTGTATAAATCGCCCAGCCTTCGTTAGAGCTCTTAGTAAAATCCTTGTTTGATAATATTACCTGATTATTGTTCGTGTCACCCTTATACCAGAAGGATGTAGTAAAACTGTCTTTACCATAATTCAAGCTATGCTTCGTACCGACATAATTGCCGTCTCCGCTTTCTAAGTGCAGAGCTTTGGTCCCGGGTAATACACCGTCTACATAACTATAATTCCCGTTCCCTTTCAAGTTCTCTTGATTTGCATCGTCCTTCAAATTATTATCGAATTTCATCGATGCCATAAGGGGGTTGGCATTTAATACCGCGTTCGTAGGCAATGACGTTTTTCTGTCTCCATTTGCTGGTAAACCAACTACAACGCGCAATTTTTTACCAATATCATTTACCGATACGGTGTAGCTTTTGGATGTGCCAGCCGATTTTACATTAATATATTGATTGCTTGTCCGTGATTCTTGTACTTGCCATTGATAGGATAGATTTTTGCCGCCTGAACCTTGACCCATGGTTGCACTGGCGGTGATCGTTTGACCGTGAACCGGCTGCATATTATCGATTTTGATGAGTTTTTCGCCCGATGTGTTTGCAAATGCCTCTGTGGCGTTCGATAACATAACGAATATCATCATTAATACGAGGGTAATAGATAAGCTTCTTTTCATTACAGAAAACCTCCAAATTTTATGTATTTTACGAGCCTGTTCAAAAGGTTCGTAAAATGGAGTAAAAAACGTGCCGTAGCGATCTTGATGCGGAACCATTGATTATATCGATCATGTCGACGACTCCATTATGCCGGAGAAGGTCGCCCCGCTTTACAAAGATGGCGGGCATCCTCCCATCGTTCGGGATGAGAGGAGATTTTTCGTCACGGAAATCCCCCTTTCGTTTCCAATATTGGAACCTTGATTTTCTCCTTCTACTGCTCTCATTAAACTGAAATGGTGCTTTAATCCTGGTAAGCCGATATTTTGAACCATCACCTCCTAGAATAGGGGGAATACATGACAATAGACGCCACCTCAAAACAGCATAAAATATAACACAATCACACAAATTAACTATTGTATAAACAAATAATACACAATAATTATTGATTTTTTGTAAATATTGTGTATTATTTGTTTATATTAAAAAAACACACAAAAACACAAAAACACACAAAGAGCTGCTGGTGGATTTTATTTTCCTGGCTGAAAAAAATAAAAGATTTACTTTGCTACTTGAAATTTGAGGAGAGAAGCTGAAATGAGATAAACTGAGTTTAAATAACACATAAAAAAAAGGAAAGTAGACGGCTACTTTTCCTCCAAATTAATCTTATTCACAATTTCAATACCTTCTTTTTTATATTTCTGCAGTACCTTTTCGGATAGATTTGAATCAGAAATAATACGGTCGACCCTTTCAAAATTGCAGACTTTCAATAATGATGCAACATCAAATTTACTGCTATCCGCTAGTACAATGCAACTTTTAGAATTCTCAAGCATTTTCTTTTTCACTTGGTATTCACCTAACCCGTAATCCGTCAGCCCTTCCGTCAAGGAAATACCACTGATGCTCATAAAAAAAGTATCAATGTGAAACCCTTTAAAAAATTCTTCCGCAAAAGAACCTACTAGACATAATTCTTCATTTCGGAGTACACCCCCGGGAATCAAAATCGTATAATGAGGCATTTCTGAAAGTTCATTGGCAATGATTAAGGAATTTGTTAAAACGGTAAGTCTTTGAAACCTGCTTTTTAATTCTTACGCCAATTCGGTATTTGTTGTACTGACATCTAATGCAATGGATTGTCCTTCTGTAACATAATGTGCAGCAATCTTCGCTATTTCCTTCTTTTCCTCAATTTTTTTGGTTTCCCGCAATGAGAAATTGATTTCTTGACTGTCCGTATTATCTAAAACCGCTCCACCGTGCACCCTTCTTAAATACCCTTCTTTCTCGAGATATTCAAAATCCCTGCGGACTGTTTCGGTAGACACACCAAACGTTTTTGTGATCCAAGACACCTTGACAGACTTATTTTTTCGCAAGCATTCCATTATATTTTCATGACGCTCATGAGCTAACAATATTTTCACATGCTTTAGTTATTGGGCAAATTTGGTATTTCTTATTTTTTTTACTTATTCTATAAATAACACAAATTCGCATAAATTCACAACCTAACTCATGTTTTTTTGCGATTGGGGACGAAGTTCCGATTGAAGGAGTCATTCAACCTAAGTGGAAGGATATTATTATTGAAACGGATAGTAAGGGGATAGAAAGGGTTAACCGAATCAATTATGAGATCGCTGTTTTACAATCCCTTCGCACGGGACTTCGATGTAAAGAAATTTGGATTGAGGGCGCTGAACGATACCGAAACCCCGATGAAGATCTACCTCAATATTTCGAAGAGCACAAAGATGAATATTTCCAAGCGCTAAAAGCACCACTCAATGTGCTTTTCTAGAGGGATTACACGAATCCATCCCTTATTATTCCTACTGGTAATCCTAACCCTAACGTTGCTTTTATCCTCGAACCCTTGATTCAGTAAATGGAGCTTTTCTTTCATCAATTGTGTGATGCCCGAGATAAAAGGCTCTAATGCACCTTTCTCCTGTGTTCCCCATCATCTCTCCACTTATATGCTACTTTGCGGTCTAGAGCAGCAACCCTGTCACTAGGCCTTCAACTATTCTGCCCAGTTAGTGGAACTAGAAGAAGAGCCGCAGCTACGACCGCGACCATTTAGTTGAACAAAAATACAGTTATTTATGGAGTATACTAATCTGATTGATTTGAAATTAACGAAGTATGTTTTTCCCAATTTCCGCCTGGATTTCCCCAATAATCTCCCGTCTGTTTATCAAAAATTATACTGTAATCATCAGCCATTTTGATAAATTCATAACGATTTTGCTCCTGTTGTATCTTAACAACATCATTTTTTTTGAATCTTAAAGATTGTGAAATATCCCAAGAACTTAATACAATACATAACCCCAAAAAAATAATTGAAAGTGCCATTATGTTTTTATTCATAATTACCTCCATATTTTCCCTTTAATAATCTTTATTCTACAACATCAAAAATAACTCCTTCTTAATACAGATAGGTAAGGGTTTGAAGTTATCGCTCCCTTTTCCCCCTGTTCACACCGTACATGCGACTTTCACCGCATACGGCGTTCCAACTAATCCAATTTATTCGTTCTATGTATTAAGCAGACGAGTGCTGTTTTTCCAAGTTAGATTATTTCATTTAGACATCTTAACCGTAGCTTATTTACTTTTTCCTTCTGCTTACTAGTAAGCTTTAAAGATTGTAAAAGAGTTTCTATTTTGACTTTTTCTTTTAGATGAATTAATTGATGAATTGCTTTATGAACAATAATTAAATTTGAATAACTATCATCTTTCGAAAGATAATAAGGGTTTATGTGATGACAATGCCATTCATGAATCCCTAACTCTTCTCCTAATATCGCACATTTGCCATACTGGGCAATAAATTTACTGATTCGATTGTCGTTATATTCAATGGATCTGCTTGGAATGTAATTTCTCATGATGTAAGAAAGAGTATTTTTATCAATAGCCTTTAGGCTATTATGAATTTTCGCTCTACCTTCGGCAGTAAAGTTACATATTACTTGGGAGAATCCAAGTGTCTTTTTCCACCGTTGTGCGTGGATGGGGACAAAAACCATTTTTTGTATCCTATACAGTTTTGTCTTATATCCCTTGTATCTTTTCTGTAAGCTTTTAGTCATCTCATGAAAACTTGCCTCGGTTCTAATGTTCCTTAACTGATTATATAACGTTCTGCGTAGATGAGCGTTTAACTCATTCAGATTGATAGCGATGTTAGTAGCGACCGAGTAATAGTTTTGGATTCCCATGACGACTGTATTGAAATTCCAAACTGTCTGAATGCAAGGCTTTTTCTTGATTACTTTTATAGCTTCCTTAATCTTTTGAAAGGCGTTTTCTTTAGCCTTTTTCGACATATCAGACCTTGCTACATAGCCAAATCTTGTTTTTCCTTTCCTTACAACTTTCATTGAAAATCCAAGAAACTCGGAAGAGTTTTTCTTTAGATTAATAACCTTCGATTTCTCCTCACTTGTTTCCAACTGAAGTCTTTTTCTCAAGAAGTCTTTCAATGCGAAGTTCATTTTTATAGCGTTTGACCTAGTTCGGCACATTACCTTGAAATCGTCCGCATAGCGAACGATGAAGCACTCTTTCAAAGCTGTTTTCTTTAAATGTTGATATTTACTTCCATCTGTAGAGTAAGTATATCTGCTTTCAAACGTTTCCCATTGGTCACTTATCCACCAATCCAATTCATTCAATACAATGTTTGAAAGTAAAGGTGATAGTATACCTCCTTGCGGAGTACCTTTTGTAGGAATACCTTCTCCCTCAATCTCTGCTTTTAATAGCCTGGATATTATAGAAAGAAGTGATTTATCCCTTATACCTAGTGACCACAATTGTTTTAAAAGTTTACTGTGATTAACATTATCAAAGAAACCTTTAATATCAACATCAACACAATGATGGAGTCCAGACTGATTGATAAGAAATTCAAGCCTAGCTTTGGCGTGATGAGTGCTGCGGTTCGGTCTGAATCCATAACTATGTTTATGGAATTTTGCTTCACAAATTGGCTCTAAAATTTGAAGTATGCATTGTTGAAAGATTCTATCCCAAATCGTTGGAATCCCCAAAGGTCTAGTTTTTCCTTTTCCTTTCGGGATGAAAACACGCCTTACTGTTTGTGGTTCATACCTTTAAAACATGGATTGAACCTTAGCTATTACATCTTCCACTGTTAAATGTAAAATATCGTTAATAGTTAATTTATCTGTTCCCGCAGTTTTACTACCTGTGTTTCTTTTAATGTTTCGGTAGGCAAGTCGTATATTATCTTCAGAACGCATTAATTCTGTTAAGTCATAGAAGTGATGACCACTGACACTTTTAGCATATAGTGTATCGAAACAATCTTGCATACTATAATACTCGCTGTGTCTCAGTTTCTTCCGTTTCAATAAGTTGGTGACTCCTTTCGGAGTTAAACCTCTTTTAGTCTCACGAGAACCTTATTAATCGATAAAGAACTGCCTTACTTGGTTGAATAAATCTTTATTAGTCTAGTGGCTATCCCTCCATGTGGATTAGACATTTCATTGGTACTGTGCCACCACTTTCACTGATATAAAAGTAAGTTATCCAACAACTAGTTTCATTATTGTTTTCCTTACTAACGTTTCATTAGAAGTAAGTCCTCCACGTTATCAGCTTACAACGTTGAGTTATATCTATTATAGAATGAACTTAGGTGCTTCCTTTAAGCCTGTTAGCATTCATACGCCTGTAACGTATCATGGATTTTCATATTAGTTATTTTTACTCGCCCACATCTAACCTCACAATTTGGTGATATACACATTTCTATGTATCGCAGGTATAGACCTGTACATTCAGAAGTTCGTCAGCTTAACCTTTTATTCTAGGTTTATTCGCATTCTCACCATATTCATTCAACTCAAGCATCATGAATTACACCACTCCATCGAGTAGGCTTTCGTCAGCCGAACTGGTACGGTAATTTCTCACGCCTTTTCACCGAGCTTATAACACTATCATTCTTACTAAATCCAGTGCTATTCGACTAAGAGAGAACCCTTCAGGGCGTTACCCCGTCATTTGATTCTTTGATATAACCCTTCAGTTCCGTAAGGAACTGTCTAGCCTTTAGCAGAGAGATGTAACCATCCTCCATTTAAGCTAGAAACATTTCGCACAACTAAACTGCTACGTTACTTCAATAAGAAAAAAGCATTACCGTTGTTCCAGTAATGCCCCCGTTAATTTAAGTACAATCCTTCACAAACTTACAAATTGCATGAATAAATGATTGGCATTACCCCATTGTGAAGTAATGCTCTCGTTCCTTGAACAAGTTATTTGCTTTTTTCTAAAACTATAACTAATCTAATTATCCAATATAATATTATCCAAGGTAGAATGAACTTTGTAGCCCATTCTATTGCATTAAGCAAAGCATCTGATGTGAAGCCGAAAAACGGGAGTATGAACCAAAGAGCAAAGAAAACAATAATACCAATAATAATATTCTTCATTTTAGATTCCCCCTCTACAATACCATTCTACCATAAAAAACCATTTCTTTTCTTCAACAATTCTGCCTCGTTACTTGAATAAGAAAGAGGCTTTACCCCTTATAAAAGTAAAGCCCCTGTTAGCTTAGTAAGAAATTATTAAAAATTCTTCGATCTCTTTTCAAAAAATGTCCATATCAAGTAGATGAAAATAGATACACCAGCTATTATAAACCCTGCATTTGAGATAAATTCAAAATCCAATTCATTCACTATCTTTTTATCGATACCGAAATAATTTTGAATTACATAATTTGAATCCTTGTACTCCAGAAATAAGTAGGATATTAAGCCTCCAATTATTATTCCACCCAGTAATGATAAGAAGGTTTTTTTAATTAGTCATTCCCCCCGTACCTAATAATTCAATTGAACTATATGTCATCATATTTAATGTTGGCTCTCTTAAAGATTATTCGCTTAAAAGTGGAAAATTCCTCCTGAAATCAGTAAACTGCTTCTTTACAACTTTGCAACCAAAAAAGCTGTAAATAAACAGGTCCTTAATAAATTCCTGTATATTTACAGCTTAGTAGTTCTGCTTCAAAGCTATTAACGCACCCGTTAGTTGATTGTACTATTTGGGTACGATGGATGCACAATTAATTAGGTTGGCGAACATGTTTCTAAACGGAAAGTATTACCTAGTATTTAATTGACCTTTTAATTCTCATATAATGCAAACTAAATCACAACGAATGAATCCATTTTAATCAATCTTTATTTAAAATTTATGGTAATTAGCTAACCGTTTTTCTATTTGTATAATTGATAAATTTGGTGCATCGTAAAATGCAGTTATTTTTAGTTATGGTCTTATACATTATTTTATTGATAGTCTCATGATAATTTCTTCGCCGATACGTCCTATTTGTCTCTCATTTGTATCTTCAAATCCTACTTTTAAATATAGTTTTTGTGCTGGAATATTATCTTTATCTACAACTAATACAATTTCATCACATTTAGGGAATTCTGATTTAACAAACTCAATTAGTAATGACATCCCTTGTTTAGCGTAGCCTTTTCCTTGCTCTGTTTTATTAATTGATAGTGCAGGTAATAACAAAGCGTTCAGATTAGTGGAGTATTTCTTTACTCGTTCATTTGAATTTAGTAGAAAGAAACCAACAGGTGTTTTATCACTTAAAATAACAATACGATACTGTCCTTCTGAAACTTCCCCAAATTTGTTTGGTAATGCAGAAAATTGTTTTTGTTCTTCTGTAAGTACAAAAGAGTTCAATACTATCATATGCTCACTTGAAAAATGCTTTAGTTCAACACTGCTAAAATTTCCCATAATATAATTCCCCATTCATTTTTTCTATATCCTACCACTCTAAATGTAGTGATTACATCATTAAAGATAATTTATTTATCTATCCTTGTTAAACTAACCTGCTCGTTAGCACAATAAGCGATAGCCGTTGTTCTGCTATCGCACCCGTTACTTTAAGAATAATATTTCACAATCGCGACAATGTAGTTGCCTACTCTTCGTATGGACAACCAATCTCCCAATGGAAACCGAATGGGTCAGCCAAGCGTCCCACCCGCCAACCGTGTGCATCTTGCACAGGATAAACTTCTGATGCACCAGCAGTTAGAGCCTGCTGGAACACCAAATCTGGGCTTTGCACTGTCAAGATCATCCGAACTGAGTTGCAGTTTTCCGCTCCGATATCGTCGCTTACCCAGAATTCTGCCCCGCCTACTACAATCCTTGACACTATAGCACCACTTGGATCTTCCATATGATAGACTTCCTTTGCCTGAAAAGCACTTTTGTAAAATTCGACTGCTCTTTTCCCACTACGTACCGACAACCAAGGAGTTATCGTACTTACGAACGTAGAACCATCTGTTTCCGTCACACTAATCGACCTCCTTTTCTCACTTTCAAAAGCTAAATAATTTGTTTACATCAAACATTATAATCTACAAACAAATCAGATAGTCATAACTTCTACCTTCTTTGCAATCTTGGTCGTAATTAGATGGGTATCTATCTTTTATCATAGGACTTTGTTGCTAACCTATCCTTATATGTAGTATGATTTTTCACCGTATTCATCGTAAGTAAAGATACGAAAAATACCAAATTTGTATCTTTGTAGAAGCATTATATATAGTAAGTAATTATAGTTTTTAACGTTAACAAACATAGGACTTTACGTGGAGAATTGGGTATGATAGGCTTGGATGCCTGATGAAACAACGGCTTCAGGCTTTCATGACAAATCATGCCCACAGAGGCTCCACGTCAAGTTCTTAAACGCTTATCTATGGTTACATATAAACAATGATAAAGGGTGCACCATACCAATGTTTTGAAACGAATACTATATATAGCTGCCAGTTAGCACAATAAGAAAAGCCGCCAAAATAGCAGCCTGGTCTTGAACTCTTGCACCCGTTAGTGCAATGAATCCCGAAGCATTGTTTCCTAATTTTTCTCTAATATAACAAGTGAATAAACTGTTGCAACTGAACCACCTGACATAGCACTCTGAGAGACAACCTTCCATCCCTCTTGCAAAAGTTGATTTAAATCACTTAAGTTATTCTTCTTATCGGTAACATAATAAACTACGATTGCCTTTTGCATGATACACCTCCTGAACAAAATATATCCTACATATCCATTAAACTGCCCCCGTTACTTGAAGAAGAAGGCAATATCGTTGTTACAGTAAAGCACCCGTTAGCCATCCATGAAGCGCAAAAATCGGCGCTTCACCACAGAGAATGAAAATGGTTACCCTTGCCTATACTGTTTCTACGGCTGACGAAGAAGGTCGATCTATGGTGCCATAGAGCCCATCCGTTAGTCTGACTCCAACGATCACGGTGTACCACCGACTGTCGCGCCCTATATGGGTAGCACTCATGGGAGATTAATCCTTATTCTAGTCGTTGCGTCAGCCAATTCTATACTTTTAATAGAAGGAAGGTTTTTGATTACCTGTCAACTCAATAATGAACTCTCTGAAGGCTCAGCCTTTTTTTAAAAAGCGTTTTTACTGGGTCAATTATGCATTTTTCTGGATTTTGAGCTTTTTTAATTTTCATGGGAGTTGAGTTAGGATTTTTACTTACTGTCTTTCAAAAAATTAGAAATTAGGGATATTACTAAACCTAAAAATGAAACGCCTAATCCAAATGTAGTTGCGGAACCACTGGATGTTAGTATAAGTGCTATACCAAAAAGTGATATTGAAATACCTAAAAGTGATAAACGCATTTTTATCTTCACCCCACCTTAATGTAATAATTCTACACAAAGTCTAAATATCCCTGTTAAACTATCCTGCAACGTTAGTGCAATAAGAAAAAAGGAATCGCCGTAGCAATCCCATCTTCAACATAAGCACCCGTTAGCCATCCATGAAGCGCAAAATCAGCGCTTCACCACAGAGAATGAAAATGGTTTGAATCCGTCAATACTGATTCTACGGCTGGAGAGGAAGGTCGATGAACTATGGTGCGTTAGAGCCCATCCGTTAGTCTGACTCCAACGATTACGGTGCACCACTGACTGTCGCTCCCTTACGGGAAGCACACATGGTAGATTAATCCTATTCTGATTGCTGCACCAGCCTCCAATAATAAGAGCCGTAGAAAGGAATGTTCTCAATGGATATAGTCATTGAGCGAGCATGTGGTATGGATGTTCATAAGGCCAATATTACTGCATGTATTATTACTCCAAAAGGAAAGGAGATTCAAACGTTTTCTACTAAAACTGTATTTCTATTACAGTTGGTTGACTGGGTTAAACAACATAGTTGTACCCATGTTGCCATGGAGAGCACGAGTGTTTACTGGAAACCTATTGTGAATTTACTAGAGGCTGAGGATATTGAGTTTTTAGTTGTGAATGCCCAACATATGAAGGCAGTTCCAGGACGTAAAACAGATGTCAAGGATGCAGAATGGATTGCCAAACTTCTTCGCCATGGACTACTCAAAGCTAGTTATATTCCTGACAGAAATCAACGTGAACTGTCTGAACTTGTTCGCTATCGTCGGAGTATTATCGAAGAACGAGCTAGACAACATAACCGAATCCAGAAGGTGTTAGAAGGAGCCAACATTAAATTGGGATCTGTTGTTTCTGATGTTTTAGGTGTTTCATCTCGGGATATGCTTAACGCTATTGTCGAAGGCGAAGAAGATCCCGAAAAACTAGCAAACTTCGCTCGACGTACAATGAAAAAGAAAAAAGATGAACTAATGCTCGCCCTCAAAGGCTATATCAATTCACATCAACGCCTTATGTTGAAAACAATTTTAAAGCATATTGATTTTTTGACTGAGCAAATCGAGATGTTGGATCAAGAAGTTGCGGAAAGAGTAAGTACCCATCAAGAAGATATCGAACGGTTAGATTCCATTCCTGGGATAGCTAATAGAATGGCTGAGCAAATTTTATCTGAAATCGGGACTAATGTTAAGGATCAATTCCCAAGTGCGGCTCATATGTGTTCCTGGGCAGGCTTGGTTCCTGGGCACAACGAAAGTGCTGGAAAAAGGAAATCTGCTAAAACAAAAAAAGGAAACAAGTATTTGAGATCCGCATTAACAGAAGCAGCTCATTCTGTAAGAGGATCTAAAAACTATCTCGGAGCACTGTATAGACGTACAGCCTCACGAAAAGGTAAGAAAAGAGCAGGAATTGTAGTCGCTCATGCCATGTTACGTATCTCTTACTATCTATTAACCCGAAAAGAAATGTATGTAGACTTAGGCGAAGACTACTTTGATAAGCAGAGACAGCAATCGATTGTTCGGCATTCCTTACGAAGGCTTGAAAGTTTGGGATACACTGTTTCATTACAAGAACCTGAAGCATCATAATCTAGTCCACTCACTTACAATTGATCAATGAATTTGGCGCTCTCCCCTTTTTAAAAAATGACTGAGCTGCGTCTTCTTTAGTATTGCCTTTTACCCTATATTACAGAAGTTAATTTTCATGGTAGTTTAAGTGTAAAATTTCACAATCTATGTATTATCTCTATTACCATTTTAACACAAATATCCAAGTACCTTTGTTTCTGAGTGTAATTCACAGTTCAAATCGCGGGAAATTCACAGGACGGAAATAATTATTTCAATATCTGTGAAAATGGGTGTGATTTTCTATGTTAATTTAAAACAAAGGAGCGACAAATCCCTATATAGCTATAAAAATATCGCAGTGAATTCTAATGTGAATACCACTGCGATATTGTTTGTGAATGGCTTGTTTGCACCTCTGAAGTAAACTCGTTACCCTTATAGAGGGACGGTTTTCTTTTGATCTATGTTTGATTTATTCTTGTTGTTGGATAACAGGTTACAATTTTATTCCGGTTTGAACTGCTTGGAGTAACCGGAATAATTGCTTTGTTGATGTTCTTAAATTGTTGTACGTAACTTTTGAATTCATTGCTTCTTCCAGTGTCATCGGCGCATTTACAATCGAAAAATAAGAAGTGATACCAAGTTCATTTAATAATGACGTCTCTTCATTCACACCACCCGCCAGTGCAATGACAGGTATTTGATGCTTTTTGGCAAGTTGTGCTATACCAAGTGGTGCCTTTCCCATGGATGTTTGTCCGTCCATTTTTCCCTCACCAGTAATAACCAAATTGACACCTTGCAACTTCTTTTCCACCTCAATAATATCTAATACTAGCTCAATTCCTGATTGAAGTTGGGCATCTAATAACCCTGCAAATGCACCACCAAGTCCCCCTGCAGCGCCTGCACCAACTATATGATGAATATCTTTACCTAGCTCCTGAAGAACAATTTCGGCAAAGTTTTCAAGCCCTTTGTCTAGCTCTTTTATCATCTCTTCCGTTGCTCCTTTTTGAGGCCCAAATATATATGCTGCTCCGTTTGGACCATAAAGAGGATTGTTTACATCACAAGCTACTTTGAATGTGCAATCCTTTAACTCAGGGATTACATTGATACTATTAATCTTTCGAATATTTTGCAGTCCTTGCCCTCCCAGATCGATTTCCTCGTTAAGATGATTTAAGAAGCTAAAGCCCAGTGCTTGAAGCAAACCGACCCCGGCATCATTTGTAGCACTGCCGCCCAGTCCAATAACTAATTCGCGACAGCCTTTATCTATCGCATCCCTAATAAGTTCACCAACACCATATGTAGTTGTAATAGAAGGATTGCGCTTATTAGCAGGAACAAGGGGTAACCCGCATGCTGCTGCTACTTCAATAACGGCCGTTTTCTTATCTCCTAGAATTCCGTATATTGCTTCTACTTTTTCTTTTAATGGTCCAGTTACTTCTTTTTGGATAAAGTGTCCTCCCGTAGCATGTACTAACGCTTCCACAGTTCCCTCCCCACCGTCTGCTAACGGAAGAGTCATAATCTCTGCATTAACAAAAACATCTCTTATTCCTGAAGAAATAGCTTTACTCCCATCAACTGAAGAAATACTTCCTTTAAATGAATCAATGGCAATTAAAACCTTCATTTATCTACACCTCTTTTGATAGCTCACCGATAAATTTCGAAATATAATTATTTCTTATAAGACGATCAATATTTTCCATAATCATTTCTAATTCAAGTTTGGTATTTTCACGAAATTATTATTCATCGTTTCTTATTTCCTTTTCAATAGATTATCTTTTTTACTATTTTACCATCTTCGATTCCCCAAGTAGATGAAAAAAATGGATAACCCTGAATTCCTACACTTTGTTAGGCGGCCTTTTCAACATAAATTTGACCAAGAAATAGCAAACATCTATACTTTACCATCATCAACCACTGCCCGATTTGTAAGAGCCGTATTTGGAATAAAAAACTCTCCTTACTAAGGTAAGAAACGATGATAAATTAGCTATAGACCCAATCCCGACTTTCGGAGAAGGTCCACATCCTGATTTGGTACTAATAGAACAGTTCTACTCATATTCTTATAAAAGAAAATCATAAGAAGGAGTGGAAAGTTAGGTGATAAAAGTTAAGGTTCGTTTACGACCCATTGTTAGTAAGATCAATTTACCCACTGTTTTGAGAACAACTATACTTCCAGGTGACACAATTGAAAGGTTATTTATTGCAACCCAGGTAGGAGAGATCTTTTACATAGACAATGGAGTTATACGGACTTTTTTAGATATACGTCCGCGAATCATAAAACTAGGTACTTCTGAACCAGGAGTTTCTCGTGGTGGATATGATGAACGGGGATTGCTGGGTCTGGCATTTCATCCCCAATTTACTTATAACGGTCTATTTTATCTTCATTTTTCAGCAGCTGGAACACAAGGTCCAGGTGCTCTTTCTGAACATTTTAAGCCTGACCAGTGTGATCCAAACACCTTAAACTTAAGGTGGACAAATAGAGAAACTCAATATAATCATATTGATACAGTTGAAGAGTGGATTTTACAATCGAATAGTCAACCTCAAAAACGACGGACATTACTTAACTTAAGAAGACCATTTTTCAATCATAATGGTGTCAATAGCTTAAACTTTTCACCTGAAACAGGAAAACTTGTTTTAACAACCGGAGATGGCGGAGCAGGCTATGATCCATTTAATTTAAGCCAGGATAATATGGAAATAGCCGGTAAAATAATTGAAATTGACGTAGAAAAAAATACAAATATCTATAATCCACCCGTAGTCACACGTTTTAATGAACTTCCCGCACCTATACAGGAAACGCTTATGGTCATTGCCAAAGGGGTTCGCAATATACCAGGCATTTCATTTCAAAGGTTTTATAATCAGTATATCAAATATGTGGGAAATGTCGGACAGGATTTGGTAGAGTCGATTTTTTCATTCGTTCATTATAAACCAATACCGGTTACTCAGCTTATTCAAGCTTCTTTAAGAAACACTGAACCTGACCAAGCAGGATTTATTAACTTTGGCTGGCGAGGGTGGGAAGGTGCTTTTCCTACTTCGACTATAGGGCGCTGCGCTGAAAATCCGGCTTTGGATGAGAAAACAATTGCTTATTACGATGAAGCTATAAAAACTTCTGTGCGGCGTCTTCAGCCTTTAATTAGTTATTTTCAAAAAGATCCCCGTCCCGATAAGTTTGGAGGAACTGCACTTACAGGAGTGCAAGCCTATATGGGGAATGGAATCCGCGATTTAACGGGAAGCGTTGTATTTACCGATCTTGCCCGGGCTGATGAATCTCCAGTTAGAGGAGTTTTAGCTTATACTAAGGTAAGAACAGATGGTAAACTAAATGATTTAAGTGTTATTGAAACTGATTATAATTTTGGGTCTCAATCAGCTTATTATGTTAGTCTGGGAACGAATCTGGATCAAACCAGACTATATTTAGGGGTTTATAGCTCTATGAAAGTGACTGATTATAACCAAGGTACTGTTTTTGAAATTGTTCTATGATAACTAAAAAAGCAAGGCCCGATTGGCCCTGCTTGTTATTTGACTATAACTTTTCCAACCATTCCTCCCCTGAAATGGTACCGACATACCAGGTCATATGTACCGGGCTGAGTCGGTTTCATTGTAATGGTTTTTTCTTTTCCCGGCTGGACCTCGGCATCAATTCCGAGCTTTTCCACTGTAAAGGTGTGCTCTTTCACACCTTTGTTTTTCAAAATCAACGTGGTGGCTGTTCCATTGGGAATAGTGATGACTTGCGGATTAAAGTAATCATCGTTCAACTCGACCTCAATGGCTTTCACCGTCTCTATGGGCTGAGTTACAACACTGGATTCGGCAAATACGTCGAGTGAGCCCAGAGCTGTCACAACCACAATCATCGCGAGCAAAACGACCAGTCCTGTTAACCACTTTTTCGCAGACATTCGCAATCCCTCCTTTTCTATGAATTATTTTTTTCTAATTCATCAAATAATATTACTAATTTGGGTCCAACGAATTTTTGTTCTAATGATTTAATTTCATTGATTATAACTCGACTTATCCATTCCTTACGCTACCGGTGGGATTTTCGCTCCGCGTAATCTCGTTTCTAAACCTTAATCCCAAAAAATAAAAATAACACCAAGAAACGACCAACAACAGAAAGTTTAACTAACCAAAAATATACAAAGAACCAGTCACCTATTTAGACCAGTACCACTCCCATAGTCTATTAAAGATTTTGATTTACTATTTCGTGATTCTGGTCTTACTTCCTTAACTATAACTTTAGCTAATTCCATTCTTTCTTCTGTATCATATCTTTTTGCCATTTGATCAAAAACGTTATTTTTCATATTCCACTCCCCTATTTATTAAATATTAAAGCTACATCGTGGTCATTATAGCAAAAATCAAAACCTTAAGGCACGATTCTCCCCCTTAAACCCTTTCGTAATAGCCCCCGGTGGGCGCGGAAAATCTACATAGTGTCATTTGTTGTTCCACTTAACGTTTAGTTTTATAAGAAAAAAGAGTTGCCTAAGCAACCCATGAATTTCATCTAAAGCACACCCCGTTTAAGTGCGTAAACTTTTGCTAAAACAAGCGTATCCCATAAGGAAACAGCTTGTTTATTGTTAACCCTCTAATTTTTGATTTTGTGTTTCGCTTTTCATTGAATAAAGTTTTAAAGCAGAAGTTAGTATGATTACCATACTTACTACTCCAATCCATACAAGGATAGATAAAGGTGAACTCCAAGTTAATCCCTTTCCGAAGAAGAACAATTCACGCAAACCTTGTATCATAAATCGCATTGGCAACCAAGAATAAATCCAATCTCGATAAAATGGAGACATCATTTCTGGAGCCATCGCAAGCAATGGTGCACCAAAGAATTACATCAAGGCAAAAACAGCGATACTTTTAATTCCTAACAACGAAAGTACTGCTAAAATCATTAGGAAAAAGCTAAAGGATGTAATCGTTAGAAATAAAGCTGTATCCGTAAATTGTGGAATATTTAATCCTACCATTCCATCTGCTAACCACGTTAATCCAAATCCTACTACAAGTGAAACAATTGCCCCCATTAGAATTTGTACTAGCTTTGTCGCAAGGTCCTCTTTTCGATTAGCAATTGGTAATTTGCTAGCAGCAAGAAAGATAATAGCTGGAATAAGGAAATAGGAGAATTGCCGTTTGCACTATTAGTACCAATTTCATTCACATTAGTAACTGTTTTTGTAATAGGAGTTGCTAAGCTTGCAGCTTGTTTTGCTGTTAGGGTTGCTCCTTGTTTTTCAAAACCATCAAGGAGTTGTTTATGGACATTGTTGTTCATATTGTCAACTATCCCATTCAATACCTGTCCTGCCATTGTTGAAGCTGCTGTATTCATTCCCTGATTGATATATATTTGAACTTCAGGAGAAGAAGGTGCTGGAGTCCTTAATGATGCCTGCCTAGCACTGAAATCTTTCGGAATGACCAATGTTGCATAATATTTTTGGTTATCCATTCCTTTTTGTGCATCTTCTGCTGTTTTTACTTTAACCCATTTCACAGCAGGGTCTTCATCTTTTGTTTTTTGAATTTTTTTGCATCATTTCTACAATCGTTTGACCCGTATTCATTTTTGGCTGATTAGGAATTTCCACTCCTTCATCCTCATTTACGATTGCAATCGGCGGATTTTTGGTTTGTGGCTGGACCGATGGAAATAATGTAAGTGAGAAAATAAAAATAACTGCCAATGCAATGATTGGTGAAACAAATAACAGTTTGTTTTTGAACATATATTTATTCCTCCCTGTTTTTTTGTTATAATAATAAACAACCTGTTGCTGATTATATTTCAAATTTTATAATTGAATCCTTTTCTGTTCAATTATCTAAAATGTCGGATGTGTTGGTTACGGAACACTTTTTTATAAATGTGTTGGATAAAAGTTAGGGAGGAAGTACCTTGCGAGATAGTAATACTGATTTACGGGTCATTCGGACAAAAGAATCAATCCGAGAAGCACTAGTAGAATTAATCGATGAAAAAGGTTTCGAGGCAATTACAGTTAAAGACATAACAACCAGAGCGAAGATTAATCGGGGAACATTTTATGCACACTATCAAGACAAATTCGATTTAATGACTAAATGCGAAGACGAAATTATGCTTGAGATGTCCAGAATTGCAAAACAGAACTTCCCAAGTATTATTGCCGCA
This sequence comes from Neobacillus soli NBRC 102451, assembly GCF_001591665.1. GTDB lineage: Bacteria > Bacillota > Bacilli > Bacillales > Cytobacillaceae > Neobacillus > Neobacillus soli. The sequence goes on from NZ_BCVI01000018.1 coordinate 22,146, forward strand.
CTTGAAACCAACTCACCGACCTCAACACCATTTTCCATTGCAGTTTTAATATTTGTGTATCTTAATGAAAATAGTGGTTTTATGAAAGCTGTGTTAGGTCCAAAAGGCGATTTATCTTTTCAAACAAGACTAAAAGATTTTATGTGGAAAACAATGTTTGGAAATGAACCAAACGCAATTTTAAAGGAGAATAGTTTACTTGTTCCAGGACAATATTTAGCTTCTTATGTTGCGTCTGCACATATAGGAGTAATTCAACAATGGTTAGACAATGGCAGGAAAGAATCTCCTCAAGAAATGGCACGAATCCTATCAACCATAACAGTTAATGGACCCTTTTTTGCAGCTGGGTTAAAAAAATAGAAAAGTCAAAGCAAAAGAGGCAATACCTTAGAAAAAACAGGTACTGCCTCCTTATTTTTAAATGCTTGTTTAACTATTCTGCATCCGTTCCTTTAAGATGGAAAAGGCAATCCTAAGGCTTCAGCAATTACACTATTTCGATGTACCCTTCTGTTCCATTGACAAGGATTCGTTGCCCATCTTTTATCAGTTTGGTAGCATTATCCACTCCAACAACTGCTGGTAAGCCCTATTCACGTGCGATCACTGATCCATGGGTCATCAGACCACCAACTTCGGTGACGAAGACCAAGGGAACGGTTCAACCGTCCTTCTGCTCTTTATATAAGCGTGGTTACTTCGTTTTATACGATGAATTCCCGTGTTCGTACTGCAGCTCATCTACCGTTTGAAGGCGATAATCACCTCTTTGATCGTCTATCGGAGTGGAAAAGGACAGCTCTGTTTGAGGAATGGAATCTGCCAATTCATCAAACTTTTTTTGCGCATTTACCGTACGTTTTGCATAGGGAAGAACCTCTAGCCTGTCATAAGGAATGTCATCTCCGGTATCCACACATTTTCCATATGTTCCGCTGCCAATTCGGTCTAACGCTTCATTTACTTCATTTAATATATGCTGAGCTGAATCTTTTATTGAAAATTGTACTTCTCTTTCTTCCAATTGTGAGGCCGTATCAGCAAAGTGGTTATCATAGCTTGCCAATTCCCCATAATCCTCGAATGATAATGGCTTGTTCGCTTCGATTACTTCAAGCATTTCCTGTTTCTTTCGTGTTAATTTTTTCTTAAAATGGATGAGTTCCCTTTCTGTTAACATATTATTTCCTCTCTTTCGTTTCTTTTACCTATTTTACATACCCTTTCAGCATAGAATTATAACTTGGACTTCAAATGAAATTTCGGGCTCAATAAAAAAAGCCATCCATCACAAGCGTTATGGATGTAACCAAATAATGAATCTGCTACATCCGAAGGCTGACCATCTGGCATTAATAAAGCATTCTATCAAAAAAAAATGATAGAAATCGATACTTTTTAGAAAAATGGGTATTATACCTTCTAGAGCAAATTATTTTTCTAAGAAAGAAGGGATTATCTTGATTTGGACAATTATTGGATTTTTACTATTATTTTGGGTTCTCGGGCTTGTTTTCCATATTGCTGGAGGGCTTATTCACCTGTTACTCGTAGTGGCTGTCGTGGTGTTCCTTTTTAAATTATTTTCAGGCAGAATGGGGAATAAAGCCTAAACACCGTCATTTTTCGGGATCAGCGGGGTTCTGTCCGGCTGGCCCCATTTCCCTCTCCGGACAGCATTCATTTCAAAGAGTCCAACGAAAAACAGAACCCGATCCTATCCTATTACTGGATGGGACCTGGTTCTTTTTGGGTCACTAAAAAAAGTTCAATCATGATTTTGTTCCTATGACTTCTACCATTACTCCTGGAGTTTTACAGGTACATTCCTTTGTCTTTTTTCATCCACTTTATCCAATGGCTGATTGAATGGGATTAAATATAGATCTGCCAAATGTTTCACCACAGCCTTATTCACATCTGGCATTTGAAGGTTATCAATATGCCAAGGTAAAAGGGATGGGAAATGAGTATAATGATCGTATACTTCGTGCCTTTTTCCAAGTGGAGCAAGATATTTGTAACGTTTGATGTACTTACAAAGTTAGCTGATGAGATTGGTCTTGATGAAAAGGAACTTCGAACAGCACTTGAGAATAGAACTTATCGGGAAGAGCACCAAAAAGCTTTGCAATAATGAAGCTGACATTACAGCAGTTCCCACATTCATTATTGGAGATACAGTTGTAGCGGGTATTCGGTCAAAGGAAAACCAGGAATGGCATATGGGATTGATGGTATTAGGTTTCCCATTGTTTTAGAAGACTATGCTACATGGAGTTTCCAGGGAACAAAACAGTGCCAGGCGCCATCCAAATTATGAAAAAAATAACTGGATGTAATGGAAAAAAGGTTCATGAATAGTAAACCAACTTTTTCAAAAAATAAAGTAAAGGTGGTGTTATTGTATGACCATTGCGCTTATTCTCGTAGGAATTGTAATAGTAGGCGGTTTATTTTATACGCTTAGAGTTGGTAAAGCAGTCGATGTGAGAAATAGCGAATTGGATGGAGAAATTCATAGAACAATTAGAAAAAATTGGATTACCTTAAATCCCGTTTTTCTTGCATATATCATAGCCATTGGAGCCATGTTGGTTTATATCGCATATCTTGCAGTTTCATGGTAAAATGTGTCATTCATAAACATTGAAGGGTCACTACTTTTAAAAAAGCTTAATTTTTAGAAGATAACAAACCCATTAGTTTATGAGTGGGATTTCAGGGTGGAATAAGGGGCAGACCCCAAGCGTTAGCGCATCGGGGGTCTGACACTTGAAGTTTTTACTTATCAAAATGTAAATCATCCGTACGATGTAATCGTTTGCCAAATTCATAATCTCAACGGTCGTTCGATAGTTTTTTTGTAAGGCTTGATAATTCGCATTAGGTAAGATATCTTTCAATACCTGCGCCCAACTATTCAAGCTGCGATAGGAATGAATCCCTTGTGCTAAATCTCCCACAATGATAAACAAGTCTGTATCAAAGCCCTTTTTTAAGCGGCAAATTGAAAATAGCTGTAATCCTGCGCTTCATCAATTAAGATAATCCGCATTTTATATTTTTCATCGATCCCTTCTAAATTTGTCTTCATATAAAAGAGCGGAGCTAAATCCACAAGTTCGTATGCGCCTCGATCAAAGATCCGCTGACAATACTTACTTAGCACCTTACACTCTTGATCTGTACTCCTGCACCAATCGACTGAATGACCCTGCCTAAAAGAAGAATTGCAAAATTAGGAACATTCCCGTCCACAACGGTTCCAAGAAACACGCTTTCTTATTTTTTGTATTAACGATTACTTTAACTTCCGTACATAATCGCATTGTGTTGTGCCGCAAACCAATAAATACTTTTCTTCTCCGTTACTTTTTTTTGCGGATGAAGGTTTTTTTAGTTATAAAACCTAATCATCTTTTTAATCATTGAATAATATACATTATGCATTGTTGGTAATACTCCAATAGTGTACGACATACAGTATAGAAAATGAGGTGATCTACGCATGGGTTCATTGTTAGATACATTCACGACAGAACTTAGAAGAGGAACGCTGACTCTTGCCGTTTTAAGTCAATTGCGGACGCCGCAATACGGTTATTCACTTGTACAGCGGCTTGAAGATGCCGGTGTGGCCATCGAGCAAAGTACATTGTATCCCCTGCTGCGAAGATTAGAGAAACAGGAACTCGTGACAAGCAGCTGGGACACAACTGAAAGCAGGCCGCGGAAGTATTATGTATTGAGTGACCACGGGATTAAGGTTTATAAGCAATTGAAGGATGAATGGAAAAAGATGACGCTGGAACTGAAATCATTATTACAAGGAGATGAAAACATTGAATCTGATTAAGGTTTATGTACATGAAGTAACAAAAAGGCTACCTGCTAAGACACGGGATGATATCGCCCTGGAGCTAAAGTCCACCATCGAGGATATGCTCCCGGAAAATTATTCGGAAGCAGATGTGAAAGACGCACTTTCGAAACTTGGCAATCCGGCAGTACTCGCTGCAAGTTATCGTGATACACCTATGTATTTAATTGGACCGAATCTATATGATATTTACATTTTGACAATGAAAAGGGTTATCCCCTGGGCCATTTTGATTTCCATCTGTATTCATATCTTCGAGAATATTGTGTTCTTTTCAGGTAAGGAAGCCATTCTTTCTGTGGCTATTAAATCGGTGTGGATAATTATCGGCAATGTCATAAATGTGCTTATCCAAGTTTTCTTTTGGTTCACCATTGTTTTTGTCTTCGTAGAGAGAGTTGGCTTATCAAACTCTGATCTGCCAAATAAAAAGAAGAGAATGATATGGACGCCAGAGGATTTAAAATATGTCGTAATCATTCCCAAGAAAAAAGCCATTTCAAAAGGAGATGTTGTGTTCGGCTTCATCTGGACTGCCATTTGGTCAATTGCTTATTTCAATGCAGACCATCTCGTTGGTATTTATCAATCCATTGATGGTAACGGATTACAATTCGTTATGCCTCTGTTTAATCAGGATACTTTGTTGTTATACTGGCCTTTCATCGTGATCTTTATCATTTTGGAAGCAGGTTTGATTGTTTACAAATGGAAAGCAGCCCAATGGACAATGAAGCTTGCAACTGCGAATGCCATTATTCATGGTTTGAGCGCAGTTACATTTATCGTCATTGCCAGCAATCCGAATTTGCTAAATGAAGCAATCATCCCCTATACAGCGCAATTGTTCGAAACCACTTCTTCCGCTGCTGCTAATTCCATGGAATGGATCTGGCGGGTCATCGTTGCCTCCTTCGTTGTCACCACTATGATTGAAATATTCGAGAGTTATCGGAAAGCTAGAATAAGATAATGGGTAAAGAAAATCGCTTTATAGCCATCGTTAACCGCCATTTAATTGCATTGATAATTAGCCATGGAAACCACATGAATATTTATTCAATACAACCTTTGGGATGACGTGGAGCATCATGAATCAAATTCATGATGCTCCACGTTTCCGGATTTTCAAATTTATTTTGCCTTCGAAAGCGCCTTAACTATTTCTTTGAGCGCTTCTTTTATTGGTGTAACAGGACGGCCGAGAACTTTTTCAAAATCCTTACTTTCAACATCTAATGAACCATTTCGAATGCTTTCTTGGATTCCTACTACAATCGGAATTGCAAAATCAGGCACACCTAACCCCTTCATGATTTCAGCATATGTCTCGTCATTACCTTGTTGTACGAGAATTTCTTTACCAATAACCTCACCGAGGACAGATACTAATTCTTCTTGAGTTAATACCGGACCAGAAAGTTCATATACAGTATTTTCGTGACCGTTCCCTGTAAGTACGGAAGCAGCGGCATCTGCATAATCCTGCTGCAATGCCCAGCCCACTTTACCTGATCCAGCTGAGGTTACCCATGGAGCACCTGCCAAAGCCCCTTGAATACTTCCTATTTCATTTTCTAAATACCAATTGTTACGCAATATCGAATATGGGATACCTGTATTAATGATGGCAGCTTCTGTCACAACATGAGGCGGCGCCATGATATTCTTGCTTTCTGTTGCATTTGCTAAGCTGGTGTACGCAATAAATTTAACTCCTGCACGTTTAGCTGCCTCGACGGCATTCGTATGCTGAATCATTCTTGTCTCATTGTCACCTTCCGCAGAAATGATTAATAAACGACCAATCCCTGCAAAGGCCGTATCTAATGTTTGTGGACGGTCAAAATCACCTTGGCGAACTTCTACCCCACGAGAACGAAGCCCATCGGCTTTCTCTGGATGGCGAACACTAACTGCCAATTGATTTGCAGGTATAGCTTTTAACAATGATTCTACAACCTTAGAACCTAATTTCCCAGTAGCTCCAGTAACTAAAATTTTCATTAAAAATCCCCCCATTTGAGTATCTTTTGTAACTAAGTTGATTACATGTACTCATAATAGTTACATGTAACTGATTTGTCAACAGTTAAAATACCTATAATCTATTTTGTCCGTAATTTGGTATAATGTACTTGTAATCAATTTAATTACACGATAAAATAAATGTTTAAAAACATATAGAGCATAGGGATGGTGTTGAAGATGTCTCTCAGCAGCCGGTTTGCTGTAGGAATTCATATATTAGCTCTCATCGAATTAAATAAAGAAGGAACAAGCTCTTCTGAATTTTTGGCGTCAAGTGTTAACACGAACCCAGTGGTGATAAGAAAACTTATGGGTATGTTAAAAAAGGCAGGTTTAGTAGAGGTGCATCCAGGTATTGCAGGAGCTAAACTTGCAAAAAAATTGTCGGATATTTCACTGTTTGATGTTTATAAGGCAGTAAATATTGTACAGGAAAATGAGTTATTTAGCGTACATGACAACCCCAATCCCAATTGTCTTGTAGGCAGGAATATCCAAAATACGATTGAACCATTATTTGTTGCTGCTCAAGTAGCGATGGAGAAAGTCTTGGAAGGCGTAACGCTTGAGGATGTTGTGAAGGATATTGCAGATAAGGGGAATATGAACTGTTAATAGAAAGCCTGTATCTAAAGTAAGACCAGATACAGGCTTTCTTTGTCGAAATCATTCCAAAGAAAAAGCCATTTCAAAGGGAAATGTTAAAATTCTTCGTATACAGCAGGGTCTTGGTTATTAAGCCTGCCATCGGGGCGGGTTAATCCTGAAATCAAGCTCATTTCTGTTTCATCCAGTGAAAAATCAAAGATTGATATATTTTCAAGTTGTCTTTCAGAAGATGAAGATTTAGGAATGGATATTGCCCCAAGTTGATAATGCCAACGTAAAATCACCTGTGAAATGGACTTGTTATGCTCGATAGCAAGCCGTTGAATTGTTTCATTTTGTAATAGTTTACTTGCTCGAGCCAATGGACTCCAAGATTCTGTCTTGATGTTATGCTCCTCATGCCATTTTCTTTGCCCTGCTTGATTGAAATATGGATGTAATTCAATTTGGTTGATGCTTGGCATAATGCCCGTTTCCTTTTCTAACCGCTCGATATGTTCAGGTAAGAAATTACAAACACCAATCGAGCGAATGAGGCCAGCCTTTTTAGCGTCAATTAATGCCTGCCATGCTTCCACATATTGATCCTGTTTAGGATTCGGCCAATGAATAAGATATAAATCATAATAATCCAGATTTGCTCGATATAAGGATTCTTGAATAGTAGTAACAGCTTTATCATACTGTTGGTAGCGGCCTGGTAATTTCGATGTGATTCGCAACTCTTCTCTTGGAACAGAAGTGCGTCTAACGGCTTCACCTACAGTTCCTTCATTTTCATAATTATATGCAGAATCAATGAGTCGATAGCCCATATCAACTGCACTTTCTATCGCATTGACACCCTCATTTCCCTTAAGTTTATATGTGCCTAAACCTATTACAGGCAACGTAACCCCATCATTAAGTGTGATCTCAGGAATTGAATGATTCATAGTTAAGCACTCCTTTTTAGTAATATTTTAAGATTAGCATATTTATGAATAAATTTCATAAATGGTGGCGCCTTGCCCCCACAATGTATTAGGAATCCACCTGAGGCCTACAGGATAATTTCATTCCTGCACTGTCTTATTATTGACCATAATCTGAACTATTTCATAGTTATTCAAACTCTGCCAAAAGAGCCCAGTACCATGAAGGGACTGGGCTTTGTATTGTTATCAATTAGGCACCAATTTTCTCCTCAACAACTTCTCGGGCAGGATTAAACTCCCCTTCTGTCTTAGAAATGATAACTGTAGCAACGCCATTACCAATTAGATTCGTGATTGCACGCGCCTCTGACATAAAGCGGTCAACGCCAAGGATCAGAGCCATTCCTGCTACTGGAATCGACGGGAATACCGTTAATGTTGCGGCTAGTGTTACAAAGCCCGACCCTGTGACACCGGCTGCACCCTTCGAAGTCAGCATCAACACGCCAAGAAGTGTAAGCTGCTGCCAAATGCTAAGGTCCACACCATATGCCTGGGCAATAAACAATGCCGCCATGGAAAGATAAATGGATGTTCCGTCCAAATTGAAGGAATATCCGGTTGGCAATACAAGCCCCACAACCGGTTTTGAGCAGCCATATTTCTCAAGCTTCTCCATCATACCAGGCAATGCTGCTTCAGAAGATGATGTACCAATGACAAGAAGGATTTCTTCTTTAATATAAGCAATAAACTTGAAGATGCTGAAACCAAACATTTTAGCAATACCGCCAAGAACTAGGACAATAAATATGGCCATTGTAATGTAAACAGAGCCCATCAGTTTTCCAAGATAAAGTAGCGACCCAATTCCGAATTCACCAATTGTATAGGCCATCGCACCGAAAGCAGCAAATGGAGAAACCTTCATAATGATATTGACAATTCCGAAGAACACGTCGGTCACCTTCTCAAAAAACTCAATGATTGGTTTGCCCTTCTTACCTAAGTGGGCAAGTGATACTCCAAACAATACGGCAAGCAGCAGAACTGGCAGCAGCTGGCCATTCGTGAATGCGCCCAGGAAGCTATCAGGTATGATGGAGAGAATAAAATCCATGAATCCGTGGCTAGTCTCCTCAGCCGCCTTCGTATACTTGGTGATATCACCCTCTCCTGCTTTTGCATCAATACCATTACCCGGTTTAATGATATTGGCAACAATAATCCCGATCGCCAAAGCGATTGTTGAGACAATTTCAAAATAAAGTAACGCTTTACCACCAATTTTGCCAACTTTCTTTAAATCCCCCATGCCCGCAATCCCAATAACGATGGTAAGGAAAATAATAGGGGCTATAACCATTTTCACCAACTTAATAAACATATCAGCAATAACCTTTAACTGCGAGCCAATATCAGGAAACACAAAACCAACCAATATCCCCATTAAAATCCCAAGGATCACTTGAGTAGTAAGACTCTTAAAACGAATTTTCATACACTTTCCTCCTAATAGATACTTTTCCTGTAAACGATTTCAATTTTTAGATTTATCAATATGTTACAATTTTGTGAAAAGTAAATATAGTTAATGTAACTTTATAAATTGTTTTGTAATTAAAGTAAGCAGAGATATAGTCGAAAACAGTTCTTTATTTTAAAGCCATTTCATTTTATAGTTGATGAAAGAGTAATCTTTCTTTCATTAGAAAAGCAGCAAGTATTTTTCGGAGGTTTTTTGTGGACAATCAACGATTCAGGTTTAAATTAAGTACGGTCATTATTTTCTTCGTTTGTTTAGTGGTTCTTGCATCGCTGCTAATCACTGATTTGTTTATTAATAAGAATGTCAGTGAAAGTATTCAAAAAAATCATCAGGAGAAGGCACAGATTGTGGCGAGGACAGTTGCCAAATCTACTATAGTCATCGATATATTAGAGAACAGCCAAAACACGAAGGCGATCCAAGATTATACGAAGGATATTCAAGCTGCCACAAACGTTTTGTTTGTTGTCGTAATGGATATGAATGGGATTCGCAAATCACATCCCAATCCCAAGGAAATCGGCAAGCATTTTGTTGGCGGCGATGAATTGCCAGCACTTATGGGGAAAGAGTATGTTTCCATCTCACATGGGACTCTAGGGGAATCCGTAAGGGCCTTCACGCCCATTTACAATACGGCAAAGGAACAAATAGGCGTGGCGGCAGTCGGCATATCCCTCAAAGATGTAAAAATATCGCTTGGCCGCAGCCAGCAAAGGATTCTAATTGTAACCGTTTTGGGCTTATTGATTGGGGTGATTGGCGCTATTTTTCTTGCAAGATATATTAAAAGGATTTTGCTTGGACTTGAACCCTTTGCGATTGCAAAAATTCTAGTGGAAAGGAGTGCCATGCTCCAGTCTGTCCATGAGGGAATTATTGCGGTTGATCGTGGTTCAACTATCACCTTGGTAAATAAATCGGCATTACTCATCTTCCAAAAGGCTGGACTTTCCCAAAATCCAGTAGGCATGAAAATTGATGATTATATGCCTTCGGCAAGATTGGATAAAGTTATGCAAACAGGAAATCCCGAACTCGATGTAGAACAGAAAATAAATGGTGTTTCCATCCTTTTCAATAGGGTTCCAGTTGTAGTCAATGGCCAGGTAGTAGGAGCGATTTCAACTTTCCGGGACAAGACTGAGGTCAACCAATTGGCGGAACAGTTAACTGGTGTAAGAACATATGCTGATGCCCTTCGCGCTCAATCACATGAGTTTATGAACCGCCTTCACGTTATTCTTGGCATGGTCCAAATGAAATTTTACGATGAACTATCAGACTTTATTCATACATTGGTAGACTTTCGAAATCAGGAATACGGAAACATCACTCAGTATTTCAAGGACCCAGTTGTTGGTGGATTTATCATGGGAAAATTATCGTATGCCAGGGAAGAAAATGTAGAATTTACAATCAATTGTGCGACTGTTATTCCTGAACCGGCAAATCAAAAGACAACGTATGAGCTAATGACCATTCTTGGCAATTTGATTGATAATGCCATCGAGGCAATGGCTGATAGCCTTGAAAAAACGCTAGAACTGAATATTACCTATGCCGATCAATGGTTAACCATTGAAGTTCTCGATTCCGGACCTGGAATTTCTAATGAGCTGCAAAAGAGAATTTTTGAAAAAGGTTGCTCAACAAAAGGGGAAAACCGTGGTTATGGTCTTTATTTAACTGCAAATGCCATACACAACCTCGGTGGAGAAATAACGATTGATTCAAAACTATTACTTGGGACTGAATTCCATATAAGAATTCCTTATGAAGTAAAGAGGTGGGAAAATGATTAAGGTCCTCATTGTCGAAGATGATCCAATGGTTGCTGAGTTTAATAAGCGCTTCCTTCAAGAAGTGAAAGGGTTCTGTCTATCAGGAATCGTCAATACCGTAAACGATGCCAAGGATTTTCTTAAAAATACACAGGTTGATCTTATTCTACTTGATATTTATATGCCCGGTGCTAATGGGCTTGAATTGCTAAAGTTTACTAGAGAGCAAAACAGGGAAACCGATGTGATCTTGATTACAGCCGCAGCAGACAAAGAAAAAATTCAAACTGCCCTAAGATATGGGGCAGTCGACTATTTAATCAAACCGTTTGAGTTTGACAGGTTTTATCAGGCAATGATGCGGTACAAGGGGAAATACCATTTTTTCGCCAATACCGAAATACTAAGGCAGGAAGACCTAGATGAACAGATCCTTAGCACTGATCAAAAACAAGCAGAAAAATCGATACATAATCTGCCTAAAGGTTTAACCACAAGTACCCTGCAGTTGGTCATCGATGTCATCAAGTCAAAAGGTAACAGCCAGTTTTCAACCGATGATATCTCCGAGGCCACCCTTATCTCAAGAGTGTCGGTACGAAAATATTTGAAATTCTTGACCAATCTTGCTGTCCTCGAAGAAACCTTAACATATGGGATTGGGAGACCCGTTAATTTATATACTCTGAAGGCAGACAAACTGGAGCAAGTGAATAGATTTCTTTAAAATCAATGCCTGCCTTCCACTGTGATTATGCTTTAGCAGACCTGGGGGCAGGCACCAAGAACCTTGGATTCTTTGCCGCGATTCGCAAAAGAGCAGAAAAAAACGGCAGACCCCCAGTATAACGGGTTCTCTTTTGAGGTGCAAATTAGGAAAAGACAATGTAAATCGTATAGGACTTAGTATATAATTTCTCAATTAAAAATAGCAGTACTCAACTACGTATTTTTATATTAAGCGAGAATCCCTTGAGAAATATTGATCTTAATAGAATTAGTAGGTAAACAACCCAATCCAGTGTATTAACCAACAAAATAATTGGGGGAGTATATTTGAAAATTTCAATATTTTTATCTGTAATTTTTATTCTTTCATTTCTCTTATTATTTTGGTTTATTCATCATGAAAACAAAAAAGAGGAAAATAAAGACAGTTCACTAACTGTAATAGTCGTTGCCATTTTATTTTCAGTGATTATCACATTCGTCTTTGCATTTTTTCTTTTTCTTATAATGGGTTCCACAAGTATTATTGATACAATATTTTCATTAAATATAAATACCAATCAACTAATTGTTATTGGCATTTCTTTTCTTATTTATTGGCTTACAATTGATAATATTTTTGAAAAGTTCTTCAAATACCTATTGGGCGAAAATATCTATGCCATTCTATCTTTAGCATTGTCAAGGGTAGCATCCTTCTACATAATTGGAATAATAATTAAATTAAATGAAGTCATAAATATGACCATTTCTATAGGTGTATCTTTCATCTTGTTAGCGATTGAAGTGCTATATTTTTTTAAAAATAATAAGTCAAAAATCGCTAATACAAAAGAGTGACTATGAGTTGTAGGTAATTTTTATGATTCTATCTTAGCGGTTGTGAATGTACCCTATTTACGATGCGGTTCACAATTTTGTACCCATAAAGAGAACCCGTTAACCCCCGGTACGTTGCCTTTTTTTAATTGAAAACAACATTTTATTAAACCACGTTACGCCCCCATAAATTAATCAAAGTTCTAAAAAGTTAATCATGGCCTCTCAAATTAGGTTTTAACTAGTCGACACGGGGTATGTATTTTATAAACACATAAATGAATGTTAAATAACCCCTAAGGAGGAGTGATTTTCATGGACAAGCCGGTAACTGATCAAGAAATAGCAAACCATGTGTATAAAAACGGTGATGCCTTAACTAGTTTTGATGATTTTCGAGAATTCCTTAGTGGTAAAGTGAATTTAGGAAAAAAACTAGGAATGGATGAGGAGCAATTAGCCAATTCTGCCCAGAAAGTTGCCGCATATTTGGCGAAAAAGCAGTCACCTAAAAATTCTGAGGAACATCTATTACAGGAGCTTTGGAAAGTGGGAACCGAGGAAGAGCAGCACAAGCTGGCACATATGCTGGTACGATTGGTCCAGGATTAACCAAAAAGTTTGTTTAACTAGACAGTTATTACAAGAAACCAATCCTTCTCTTAAGAATGGGTTGGTTTCTTGTTATTGTTATAACATTAAAATTTAGGCAGTTACGCCAAGTATGCCTCGCGAACTTCATCATTGGTGATCAGCTCATGTCCGTTCCCTTTGAGTTTAATTTCCCCCGTTTGGATAACATAGCCACGATCGGCGATTTGTAAGGCTTGGTAGGCGTTTTGTTCAACGAGCAGGATTGTGATGCCTTCGTCGTTCAATTCCTTGATGATTTCAAAAATTTGTTCGACAATGATGGGTGCAAGCCCCATGGAAGGCTCGTCTAACATCAGTAAATCTGGTTTCATCATCAGGGCTCTCCCGATCGCGAGCATTTGCTGCTCCCCGCCACTCATCGTGCCCCCCTTTTGCTCCAGCCGACCCTTAAGCTTGGGGAAATAGTGAAAGACTTGTTGCATTCTTTCCTCAATCACCTGTTTACTTTTTACCGAGAAGGCTCCCATCAATAAGTTTTCTTTGACCGTTAGTCTTGGAAAAATCCTTCTGCCTTCGGGAACATGGGCTATCCCTAGCAGTGTTGTTTCATGAGCCGGTTTATTAGAAATATCGGTTCCATTATAAAAAATAGTTCCTGCTTTTACTTTTGTCAGTCCACTGATAGATTTTAATGTGGTTGATTTGCCAGCACCATTACTGCCAATTAGTGTGACAATTTCTCCTTTTTCAACGGCAACGTCAATTCCTTTTAACGCTTGAATACCGCCATAAAAGGTTTCAACATTGTTTAATTGAAGCATTGATTTTCCCCCTATCCCGCATGAACCGCCCCAGATCCTAGATATGCCTCAATCACTTTTGGATTATTTCGGATGTCTTCAGGCTTTCCTTCTGCAATTTTTTCACCATGATCGAGTACGAAGATTTGTTCAGAAATTTCCATGACCAGCTTCATGTCATGTTCAATAAGAAGGACGGTTAAATTAAATTCATCTCTCATCTTCTTAATCAGCTGGGTAAGCTCTTTGGTCTCCTTTGGATTCATGCCAGCTGCTGGCTCATCTAATAATAAAATCTTAGGGCTTGCAGCGATTGCTCTTGCGATTTCTAATCTTCTTTGGGCCCCGTAGCTTAAATTGCACGCTTTTTCATTTAGAAAGGAATCCAGTCCGACATATTCCAATAATTGATAGGCCTTTATTTCTGTAGCAAGTTCTTCCTTCCGTGTGGTAGGAAGATTGAATAAAATCCCGAAGAGGCCCGCTTTTAAATGGGTGTGCATGCCCACCATCACATTTTCAAGTACCGTCATTTCATTAAATAACCGGATATTTTGAAAGGTTCTAGAGATTCCTCTTTGACAAACTACATGTGGCTTTAATCCATTTAATTTTTCATTTTCAAGCAAAATAATCCCTGAAGTAGGCTGATAAACACCGGTAATCATATTAAAAAAAGTGGTTTTTCCAGCCCCGTTTGGTCCAATAACGGCTGTGATCGAGTTTTTCTCTACTGTCATCGATACATCCTGATTTGCCGTCAGACCGCCAAATTTTTTCGATAAATTCTGTACCTCTAAAATGGACATACTCTACACCTCCTGAGCCTTCTCGATAGGTGATTGTTCTGGAATGGTTTCACCGGCAGCCCCCTTGCTTCCCTTTTGTAATGCTTTTTCATTATATTTCCGATTCCTAGCCGGCAGGAGCCCTTGGGGTCGGTATAATGCAAACAAGATGAGGAGCAATCCGAAAATCATCCTTTGCATCTTTGAAGGAGACAGTGCATCCGGAATGGAAATCGCTCCTGACGTACTTAGTTGATTCAACCAATTGGTTACCTCCGTTAATACTTGAAGGTTTAGAATCGTCATAACGGCTGCACCAAGGATGACACCCGGAACACTGCCCATTCCGCCCAAGATGACCATGACTAGGATCGTAATCGACTCGAGCAACGTAAAACTTGTCGGATCAACAAAGGCTTGTTTTGCAGCAAAGACCACGCCCATCATACCGGAGAAGGAGGCGCCAATTGCAAAAGCCATTAATTTTGTTTTCACTAAAGGGACACCCATTGCCTGTGCAGCTATTTCATTTTCCCTAACCGCTTTCCACGAACGGCCTATTTTTGAATGTTCAAAACGAAGGACCGTAAAAATCGTAAATATCAGGATGACCAGCACAACGTAATAGAATTGACTTGGGTAAATAAAGTCCATTCCAAACAGGCGCGGCGGTGTCACAGAAGAGAGTCCCATGGCCCCGTTTGTGATGTTAAGCGGGCGGTCCAGATTATTAAAGATAATTCGAATAATCTCACCAAAGCCTAGTGTAACAATCGCCAAATAATCTCCTTTCACCCGCAGTACCGGTATTCCCAGTAATACTCCGAACAAGGCTGCTACAAAGCAACCGAGTAAAATAAAAATCCAAAAACTTTCTCCTGAAAGTGGAAAATGCCCAAATGGCATAAAATTATTTGCTTGCGCTGTCGCAAAAATTCCATAGGTGTAGGCCCCGACGGCAAAAAACGCGATAAATCCCAAATCAAGAAGCCCGGCCATCCCGACGACAATATTCAATCCCAGCGCCATCGAAATATAGATTCCAACAAGTGTAGCTACTTCCATATAGGATTGATAGCCATCGCCATTACTTGCTGTAAAGGGAAGTAAAAAGACGAGCACCACTCCAGCAATTAACCATTTGGTGAGATTCTTGAAGCTCGTAAAATATAATAGTAAAAGGGATGCTAATAGAAGCAGGAAGGCAGTTACTGATTTTTGTGCTAAAAATAAACTTAGCGATGTGACTCCAATGTAAATAAGAAGAAAAATTCCTTGGGCAAGCTTGTTTTGTTTATATTTTTTCCAAAGTGCCTTCATTCTTCTCACCTACACTTTCTCGGTTACCGGTTTGCCAAATAAGCCCTCCGGTTTAAAAAGTAATACAAGAATTAAGATGATAAACGCAAAAACATCTTTATATTCGGCACCAAATATTCCGTGAGATAACAGCGTTAAATTGGCTGACGCAAACATTTCTAATAAGCCAAGCAGTAATCCTCCGAACATGGCTCCACGAATGTTACCAATCCCGCCTAAAACCGCTGCCGTAAATGCTTTTAAACCTAGAATAAAACCAATATAAGGGTCAATGGTTCCATATTGGACAGCAAAAAGCACCCCTGTTGCTCCGCCCAGGGCGGAACCAATAAAGAAAGTTATTGAGATTACCTTATTCACATTAATGGTCATTAATGAGGCGGTTTCACGATCTTGCGCAACAGCTCTCATTGCCATTCCCCACTTGGTTCGATTAACAAAGAGATCAAGCCCAATCATCATGATCACCGCCGTAACAAGAACAATCACAAAAGATGTTTTAATCGTTGCATCATTAAAAATGGAGCTCACTGATGAGGCTTTAATGGAAAGCTGGTGGGTAAATAAACTTGGGCCCGTCACAATGTAATTCCCTTTTTTTAATTCGGCAATGAATCGAACAATATCCTGTAATAAGAATGAAATACCAATGGCCGTAATCAGCGGGATTAACCGAGGTGCATTTCGCAATGGCCGGTAGGCCACCCGTTCGATTCCCATTCCCAAGAAACCTGTTAAGACAGCAGTAATTAAGAGGACCGCGATCAGCATCACAATCGCCGGTAGGGAGGAGACCCAGCCTATTCCCGTTAATACGAGTAAAATGGCGGTCCCTATAAATGCACCTGACATGAAAATTTCTCCATGTGCAAAGTTGATTAATTCCAAAATCCCGTAAACCATGGTGTACCCAATGGCAATAACGGCATACACCGCTCCCAAGGTAAGACCATCGATCAAGACCTGTGGGATTGTGTGGAGTACCTCGTTAAACAAAGGCTTTCCCTCCTTGTCCAAATTTTTCATAGAAGAAAAGGGCATTCTCACTCACAAAAATGAGTTATACCCTTTTCAATCTTGTTTATTTACTAACTTCGCCAACTAATTCAGCTGGATATTTCGCTTCCTTAAAACTATAAATAAACACTTTCGCAAAATTATTGTCGCCGATGTCGTCAAAGCTGACTTTTGTCAAAACACCTTGATAATCCTTCACACCACGAACGGCATCCCTTACTTGCGCGCGAGCCGGCATTTTGTTGTCATTCGCTTTAATGGCATCCTCAATACCCTTTAATACGACGCCCATCGTATCATAGCCGTAGACCGAATAGGATTCCGTATCTTTGTTAAATTTCGCTTTGTAGCTCTCTTTAAACTTCTTACCTTCTTCTGATTTCGTTGAATCCCCGGCGAGTGAAGTAATATAAGTATCTTTGATTGCATCGCCGGCTATTTCAACCAGGGTAGAAGCATCTAAACCATCCCCGCCAAGGAATGGAACCTTGATCCCCTTTTCACGGGCTTGTTTAATAATTAGACCGCCCTCCGCGTAGATTCCTCCGAAATAGACTAAATCAGGCTTTTTGGAAACGACTTGGTTCAGAACCCCATTAAAGTCTTTTTCTCCAACGGTAATTCCTTCAAAGCCGAGAATCTCAGCACCTTTTTCTTCTGCCGATTTCTTGAAAGCTTCCGCAAGCCCTGTTCCATAGGCAGTTTTGTCCTGGATGATAAAGATTTTCTTGGCTTTTAATGTATTAACGGCAAATTCAGCACCGGCAGGACCTTGGAAGTCATCACGAGCGACGATACGGTTGACAGTTTTTAATCCTCTCGATGTGACTTCTACCGCAGAGTTAGCCGGTGAAACCATTGGAATCGCATATTTTTCATAAACCTCTGATGACGGAATCGCTACTCCAGAGTTAAAGTGTCCGACCACTGCCAAAATGGATTTATCCGCCCCGATTATTTGCGCATTGGCCACCCCTTTTTTCGGATCTCCCTGATCATCATAAGGGACTAGCCGCAAATCAAAGCCTAATTCTTTAAACTTTTTCTTTTCCTCATCTAATTTCATTTGTGCACCCAGTTTTATAGCTTCGCCAATGGTTGCACTTCCACCTGAAAGCGGGGTTTGCGTAGCAATCTTAATAACTTTTGCACTGCTTTTTCCATCATCCCCGGACTTTGAGCCGCAGCCCGCTAAAAAAATACTTGCGGCCAGGCCCCCCGTTAACAATAACGCTAATGATTTTTTCAATCTCATATTGACCCTCCCCCTTTTTATTAAAATGCTCGTCCCCTTTATGTATATTTAACCGAAGTAAAAAATAGGACATTTTATTCATTCCAATATTAGGAAATACAGTGAGCGGAGCGAACCGATGTTGACTTATCGTAGGGCGGAGAGCGAAGGTTAGTAGCCGCTAGGACGCTGGAGCTGGACAATTCTCAAAGTCAAAATTTATACTTTCCTATCTGTTTAAAAAAAAGAACAGGATTTCCCTAAGGAACCCTGTTCTTATTTCTATCTAACTTTTTCCACTGTTTCTCTTTTAGTAACAAGCGACTAAATCACAAATCCATCTTGGTTGTCAGGCACCAATTATTAAAATATTTTATTTTCTAATATCCTCAATAAAAGCTTCTACCATTTCCTCTTTTGTTGCCCAAGATGTCACTAGCCGAATGGCGGAGTGTTCCGAATCGACCTTTTCCCAAATATGGAAGGCATACTTGCTTTCCAGTTCGGTAATCAGGGCATTCGGTAAAACCGGAAAGATTTGGTTTGAAGGAGACGGAGTTAAAAATTTAATATTTGCTTGGTTTAGTCCATCTATTAGCATTTCTGCCATCTTATTCGCATGCATAGCTAAATCAAAAAACAGATTGTCCCGAAACAATTCAAGAAACTGTATACCTAATAATCTCCCTTTTGCAAGCATGGCCCCTTTTTGCTTTAGATGATAGCGAAAATCCTCCTTAAGAGAATCACGGCAAATAACTAATGCTTCCCCGATAAGTGCGCCATTCTTCGTTCCACCAATATAGAAGGCATCCACAAGTACCGGTAGATCGCTTAATTGCAGGTCATTTTCTTTGGAACACAATGCTGAACCCAGTCTTGCACCATCCATGTACAATAGAAGATTGTTCTCACGGCAAAAGTCACTTAACTGCTTTAGTTCGCTCCTTTTATAAATAGAACCTATTTCAGTCGAATTAGATATGTATACCAACTTCGGTTTCACCATATGCTCATCTATATGAGCGTCGAGTACTGCTTTCACGCCCGATGGAGTAAGTTTCCCGTCTTCTGCTTCTATCGAAAGTATCTTATGACCTGTCGCTTCAATTGCCCCAGTCTCATGCCCAAGAATATGCCCCGTACTAACTGCTATTGCCGCCTCATGAGGTCTTAAGAAAGCGGAAAGAGCAGTAAGATTCGTTTGTGTCCCACCTGATAAAAAGTGAATATCTACGTCAGTCCGTCCCATTCTTTCCTTTATCAGTTCCATCGCTTTTTGGCTAAATCGATCTTCCCCATACCCTTCCTCTTGCACAAGGTTTGACTCTACTAAAGCATTCAATATTCTAGGATGTGCACCTTCACTGTAATCGTTCTTAAAACTGTACATTTTGTTGCCTCCGTCTTCGTTATTTTTGGCTGTTAGCCAGCGTCTCTCCTTGTTCCGTTTCATTTGGCTTTACCTCCGTGGAGAACCCCCATGTCTTGCCGTTATCGTTTGAAAGAAACTTGCCTTTTACTTTTCCACCTTTATAATCGCCATTGGGTCCTTGATTAATAAGGACGGCTAAATGGTCTTTTTCCTTAAAAGGCAATTCAGCCGTGACAAAAATTTTATGGTATTGATCAGGAATATTAATAGTGGCCTTCATCCAAGAATTCCCTTCATCTTGCGTCACATAAAGGTCAGGTTCTTCAGGATTAATAAATCCATAGGATAAAAAACCTGTTTGTTCATCGACAAATCCTCCGTCTTTCACTAAATTTGTCACATTCGAAGGATTCGTTTCACGCCAAGACTTGCCGCCATCATGGGTGAGATAGACATTGGACATTTCCTGTGAAACTGTTCGATCACCGGAAAGTAAACAGTAGCCAAAATTATCATTTAAAAAATTCACTTTTCGGAATCGGAGCGATGGATAATGTTCCGCGATAACCGCATCCCGCCAAAGCTTCCCTTGATCAAGTGTGTACGTTAAGTATATCTTATTATCGGACCCGTCAGGACCGTCGGAGTATAAAAAAGCAGTCCGATTTTTTAAAAGGATATAGCTATTTTCAATGGGCTCTTGTTTATTCCCGCTATACTCGCCTTCAAATAATTGATCTTTTATAATTGGAACGGGAAGCCAACTATTTCCTTTATCAAAGGTTATTTTGAGTTCATCGTTTTGAAGAGAGTAATCAACGGTGTGTTCAGCATACAAGGGTTGTTCCTTTTGATTCGTTTGAGGTTCTGAATCTTTGGTTACTTTATTTTCCTTTTGTGGTGCCAGCACTAATGAATATTGATAAAATACTAAAGCGATGATTAAGGAAATCATCATTACACCGCTTATTCCATAAAAAATCTTTTTCACTTTTAATGCTCCTTATTAATTGCTAAAAAATATAAAAACCCCATATCTATTTTAACAATAAATACGGGGAATTTGATAATTTGAAATTGGTTTTTAGTGAGGTATTCTTTTGGAGTGATTTAATTATTTTTTAACTTGTAAATTTCTCTGGAGTGTTCGGAAATCATTTGGTCATAATACTCAAGATCATTTTTCGTGGCCATATTAGTTTTGATTTCTTTAACATCATCTATGACAGTGTCTACTTTGTTTTCAAGGCGGTCTAGTCTTTCGTTCGTTTCGGAAATCTTTACATTCGTGGCTGCTACTGTTTCGATTAAATGGTTTATCATTTTTCCATGAATTTTTAGTTCCTGATCCATGCTGTTTACCTTTTGATCCAGCGAGCTTACCTTTTGATCAATGGCGCTTATCTTTTGATCCAGCGAGCTTACCTTTTGATCCAGGTTATCAAGTTTGTCCAATATCAACTTTAGTGTCTCTTCCATTATCTTCACCTCCTTCATTTATGATTATAGCAGATTAATGTAAATATTTGTCGATAGGTAGTAAATAATCTATCGAAAAAGAAAAAAAGTGCCTTATCCCGATAATTAGAAGGGATAGGCACCCTGAATCAATTCTACATCCCTTCCTGTGGATTTGAAATCGAACCCATGAATAATATCATGTCTGTTTTATTGTCTGTAATCGAAATGAAAAATGGTCGATTTACTTCCATATGGAATGGGCCATCGAGAGGTGCCGACTCTTTAACCATCTCTATCGAAGTTGCCGCAGCCGCCTCTGTACCTTCTTCATTCACATCAATAAATGATTTTTGTTTCACTTTACTAATCCATATTGGATCCGTTTCTTTAATCATTTTCGTAAACTCTGCCCCTTCAGAAAATGCAGTTTTCATTCCAATCCTCTTTAATGTGTCATTCAACAATACTTCGTATTCCAATTGAAATTTTGGCAGCATGATTGTTCCCTTTTCTTCATGGAATTCTGAGTTCCATGTCTTCCAGTTATCATATGTGAGCATTTTTTTGAGTTCTACCAAACTCGAGTTTACCATTGGAAGGAATACGTTCATGCTCATTTCCCCATTGCCGTAAGGGAGAGAAACAGCCTGGAAGTTTTCATTTTCCAAATAAGCTAATTTTTCGTTAAGGGACATTACCGGTACCTCTTTTGTGGTTCCGTTATCTAAATAAAAAGGGCGTTTCTCTGTTAGCTTTTTATCAAATTCATACTTCCAATTTCCTTTAAAATAAACCGCATTTATAAGAATTGCCACTAAAGAGGAATCTAAAGGCGTATCTACTATTTTTTCAATTTTATCATTCGTCGATTGTTTTACCCAGTTATTGATCATTTTAGGGGACTGACTGTCGTTTATTTCAATTTCCTGAATTTTAGCATTAAAATAATCTTTGTTTTTTTGAGCAAACTCGGTCTGAAAATGATAGTCTTTGTTTAACCAAATCGAATTCGCGACATTCAACTGAATTTCTTTTGAGTCACGATTCAGTATTGACATTAAGGATACATTTGCTTTATTCAGCTCATTTACATCCATTCCTTCATTCTGCAAAACCTTTGCTATTTCTGTTTTCGTCACCCCGTCTGCTCCGTTAGATAGCATCGACAATGCCATGAATAAACTCATAGGGGAAATGAAAATGTTGCCATGTCTGTCCGCCTCTACTCCCGACAACAATTCCAATCCCAATTTATTATTTAAGGGAATGATCTTTTTATAATCGTTTTTGCCAAAGTCTACATCGCTAGAAATCTGCAAATTTCCTGAGTTATTTCCCGTCCCACATGCCGTTACCAATAGGAATAAACTTACTAGTAAAAGCGGGGCCACTACTTTCTTCAAATCCATCACCGCCCTTTCTATATAAGACTATTAAAGTTAGGAAAGGTTTCAGCAAGAAATGCCGAAAAACATCGATTGATTAGCGGATCAATCGACGTCCTAAAAAATTCCCGATAAGAAAAATTGGAATCAAAAATACGCTGAGGGGAAGACTTTCGAGAAGTAAATGTCCATCTATGAGAGCCGACTCAAACAAGCGGTAATAGGTTAGAAGAGAATAGGGAATGACGATAAATAACGCGGTTATCACACCAGGTGTATAACCTTGGAAGATACTGGTCTGGGCTATATGGGAAAACGCCTGTAGAAAAAATACATTTAATGCAGCAGTAAAAAGAAGAAAGTTTTCTCCGATTGGAAGAAAGTATGCGGTCATAAATGTGATAAATGTTAAAATAAGTAAAATCCATGCAGCGACGATAGAAAGCTGGGAAGATTTCTTACCCAATGTTTTTTTTATGGTTAACGTAAGTTTAGCAAGGAAAGTCTTTGGGACTATGGTTTTGTACTTGGTCATAAAACTCTCAACTGTTATGATTTCTTCTAAGTCATGGAACATAAAAATGATTGGAAACAACCAAATAACTGTTTCAATGGAGAATAATTCATGTAATACCACTTGATCTTGTCCCCTCCTTTAACTAGGGATAATTGGATATTTCCACAAGGCAATCGATGGGTTTTACCGCCTTGTTATTAATCATATTTGTCCATGAAAAAACTATGACAAAGACTGGGGCCATAAATTCTTTTAGATATGGTTATGTTAGAGGCAGCTGTTGTTTTTAAACCTTTACTGCCCTTTTATATATGCCCGATTGGATACCCTTTAACGATTTTCTAACGGAACGGGCTCCAAAAAGCCCGATTGGATACCCTTTTCACGATTTTTCTGACGGAACGGGCTCCAATAAGTCCGTTTGGATACCCTTTTTCCAATTTTTCTGACGGAACGGGCTCCAATAAGCCCGATTGGATACCTTTTTCACAATTTTTCTGACGGAACGGGCTCCAATAAGCCCGATTGGATACCCTTTTCACGATTTTTCTGACGGCATGGGCTCCAATAAGCCTGATATCCTTAATTACTATTTCAAGAGAGTTTGAGATATTAATACAAGATATGTTTGTGGTGTATAATGGGATTAAGCTAAAATAATAAGGAAGGATGTGGCAGATAAACATCAAAAGATCATAACCTACAAGGAATATGCATCCTGGGGTGAAGAGGGACGAGAGGAATAATGATGAATCATCTGGTCTGGAGATACCGGCAAACAGTGTCCGTCATTGTTTGCCATAATGCATGATTTTTAAACCAAACATATAGAATCAAGGTGAGGTATCGATGCAGAGATATACTAATTTGGATAACGTGACAAGCAGCAAATCGTTTAAGGATATGAAGAAGTGGCAAAAAGAACGAAGAAAGAAAGTAAAGGATTTAACGGTAAATATCGAACAGTGTCCGGCTAAAAGAGTGAGCGAAATAACCGAAAACAGAAGCCGGACTTCTTATACGTGGATTGGCCATTCAAGCTTTTTGATTCAGCTGAATGGACTAAATATTTTAACAGACCCTGTGTGGGCGAAACGGATGGGCTTTGAAAGAAGACTTACGGAACCAGGCATCTCACTTGCTGCTCTGCCGGAAATTGACCTAGTCGTTATCTCCCATGGCCATTACGACCATTTGGACTTCCCTACTCTAAAAAAATTAAAAGGTGCTCCCCACTATCTGGTTCCAGTTGGTTTGAAGTCTCTTTTTACAAAAAAGGGCTATCAAAAAGTGACCGAAATGAGCTGGTGGGAAAGTACCGAACTTGAAGGAATAACTATTCATTTCGTCCCAGCCCAGCATTGGACGAGACGATCGCTGACAGATATTAATACATCCCATTGGGGCGGCTGGATTTTTCAATCTCAGCAAGAAACGCTTTATTTTGTGGGCGACACCGGCTATTTCAGCGGCTTTAAACAAATAGCGGAGCGATTTACGATTGATACGGTGTTTATGCCGATTGGTGCCTATGAGCCCGAATGGTTTATGGCAGATGCCCATATATCACCGGAAGATAGCGTGAAAGCGTTCATCGAATTAAAGGCAAACCATTTTGTGCCGATGCATTATGGTGCCTATCGTTTAGCAGACGACACTGGCCCGGAGGCATTAGAACGCTTGTACCAAGAATGGGAAAACCAGCAGCTCCCGAAGGAACAATTAAAGGTGCTTTTGCTTGGAGGAACCGTGATGTAGTATTCGATGTCCAATGTCCGCTATACCTATATATCTTTCCGCTCGAAATGAAAAAAGCTGCCGATATATCTCAGCAGCTTTAACTTATTTTCAATCCAGCTAATTATTTTTATAACGGAAAATAATTCCGAATATTTAAACAACTCTTTTTAGAAACTTTTCAATCGGTCACTCTTCGGACTACTAAAGAGTTCTGCTGGCGGACCTTGTTCTTCTATGACACCATCACACATATAAATAACCCTGTCTGCAACCTCTTTTGCAAACATCATCTCGTGCGTGACTACGAGCATAGTCAATCTTATCCTAGTTGAACCGTCTCTTTTTTAATCGTCAATTCTTGAAGCGTCTCCTCTTTCACGTCAATGCCCAATCCCGGTTTTCCACTTAAATGAACAAAAGGAATTCGATATTCCAAATTACCAATATCCTTACTAAATAATAATGGTCCAGTCAATTCGGTACTTATGATATTTTTTCTTGCTATCGCGGTATGATAGCCGGCTGCCGACCCGATAGAGGATTCGACCATCGATCCTACTTGGCAGGAGATGCCTGCATATTCCGCCATTTTAGCCATATGAATCGCTGGATAAATGCCGCCAGATTTCATTAATTTAATATTGATTTTGTCTGCCGCATTTTTCTTAATAATTTCATTAAGATCGGAACCATTGTGAACACTTTCATCCGCCATAATTGGGATAATCGTTTTCTTCCTTAGCTCCGCGAGCCCATCGATGTCTCCCATTTTAATCGGCTGCTCCAACCAGGATATACGGAGCGGTTCTAGTAATGGAAGAGCCCCAGCTGCGGTTGAGTAATCCTTCCAGCCTTGATTTACATCCACTCGAATCGGAACCTCAAAGCCAACTGCATTTCTAACCGCCTTCACTCGTTCCAAATCCATAAAAAGATCAAAGCCAACTTTCAGTTTTAAAGAGCTATAGCCAAGGGCAACCGCCTGTTTTGCTTTCTCGGCCATAATTTCAGGCTCCTCTATACTTAGCACTTTCGCAAAAGTGAGCGCGTCATGAAATTTACCGCCAATTAAATCGTAGATTGGCTTGTCCGTATTTTTCCCCATGAGATCAAAACAGGCGATATCAATCGCAGCTTTTGCAGCAGGGTTGGCATGGATGCGGCTTTCCATTATGTTGTGGATTCTTTCAATTGCAAATGGACTCTCTCCCATAATAGCTGGCAATAATTGGTGTTTTAATACTTCAATGGTGCTAAAAAAACTTTCACCCGTTACATGTTCATCTGGAACGGCCTCTCCATACCCTAGCAAGCCATCATCCGTTTCCAACTTCACAATAACGGAAGGCATATAGTTATATGTCTCATAGGAGATAATAAATGGTGTTTTTAATGGCAAGTGGATGCCAATGATGTCAGCTTTAATAATTTTCAAATTGATCTCCCTTTCTCCCCTAGCGACAATGTCGTTAGGATGTCGCCAATTAGGCGGCAAGTGAGCCATCCCTTGCCCGAAGCCAAAACACTCACTACTGAAGTCACGAGTGTTCTGGGCTATTTCATAAATAAAGTTGAACCTAACACACCAATAACAATCATTCTTACAACTCCTATGGTATTTATAAAATGTTTTTCCCTACCTAAACAGGAGTACCTGCAAATTTTTACAGATAGGCTGATGATGGACCTTTATAGCAGTTTTCTTGGATTCGTTCTTGATGGGTGTAAACATTAAATCCGTTTCCACGAATAAAACCAACCGCCGTAATTCCAAGGTCTTCTGCTAAATCTATTGCAAGATTGGTAGGAGCGGATTTTGATAGAATGATTCCCGAGCCAATCTTGGCTGCTTTAAGTAAAACTTCCGATGAAATTCGACCGCTAAAGGCAATAATTTTATCCTTTAGTGGAACTCGATGGATGATGCAATAGCCAAATAATTTATCGAGTGCATTATGCCGGCCAATATCGGTTCGAGATATTACAATTCCATCCCTCGTACATAATGCGGCATTATGGACACCGCCGGTTTGTTGAAAATGGGAAGAGCTTTCCTGCATCTCGTTCATTAACTCCCGGCATTGTTCTGGGGTAATCGTCAATTTCGTCATAACCGTTTTAGCCGTCTTCACATCATTGTGGAAGTAAAATTGCCGGCCTTTCCCGCAGCAGGAGCCAATAAATCTCTTCGAGTGAAAATCCTTTTGGATAGAATGTTTATTCACCAGATCTACATAAGCAAATCCCTTTTCTTCATCGATGTGGAGCACTTGGATATCTTGATAGATTCGAATCACGCCTTCGGAAGCTAGGAAGCCCACCACCAACTCTTTCAGGTCAGAAGGAGTACATACCATGGTGGCAAACTCGTTTCCATCTAAAATAATCGTTAATGCCGATTCAACTGCAATGTCGTCCTCTTCTTCAATAAAGGTTTGTCCATTATACCTGACAATGTTTTGAGAGGTTGTAATTTCTTTAATCACCTGCGATACCCCTTTCCATGGTTCCTTCCATCTTAACCTACCTCTGTTTCCAGATCAGGAATTGGCTTTTCTAGATATTGGGTGTCTTTACGAGCGTTATATCGTTCTGCTTTTTCCACATGAACGGTGATGTTGTAATCAGGGATACCGGCAAATTTCTCATACCGGCCGCGCGGCAGCAAAAAGTTACCCTCAGGGAAGTGTACTTCTAAATTTCTTGGCGCAATATCGACAAACTTTGCACGGCCTTGGAAGACACCAAAACCATTATAGACAACGATTCCTTCACCTTCAGCAACGCTTAATTTTTGCCCATCGTCAGGGTTCATTAATACATCATAACGACCTGCACCGTTTAACGGATCAACTTCTTTATACACCATGGAGTTAAACTGCTTACCACGGCGGGATGTGACGATAAATTGTTCTGGCTTTTTATGTAAATCCGGAATGTCAACCGGGATTAACGTCCCTTTTCCATCAGAAGTTGGACAGATTCCGTCTTCACATAACCAAGCGCCGCCCCACTGGAAGACGTCTCCTTGATTTTTCAAGTGTTGGATGCCGTCATAATCTGGGTTTGCCTTGGCAATTTCGTCACGAATAGCTTGACCGTCAGCAAAATCCACCAAGTGGGCTGTATCCGGTTTCACCCGCCTTGCAAGGTCAAGGTAAATCTTCCATTCTGCACGCGCTTCCTCAACGGCATTTTTGTTTCCTTGAATTTCAGGTGAAAAATAAACCATCCGTTCCGTTGACGTACTAGTACCGCCGCCTTCCTGCTCATAACGCGTTTTCGCAGGTAACACAATAACCGCTTCTTTTGCATCAACGAGAGTCGAAGTGTTTAATATTATATCTTGATGAACCCGAATCTCCAGGTCAGATAAGGCCTGTTCAATAAAATCAGGATCCGGCATCGTCTCTAAAAAGTTCCCACCAGATAAATAGTAAAGTTTGACCTTACGCTCGTGGTCTTCTGGAAGAACGATGTTTTCAAGTGTAACGCCAACAATATCCCCCTGCCACTTGGGAAGTTCAAATTCCCAAAGCTTTTCGATTCTCTCAACATTGTTGGCATCCCAACCACCGCCCGGTAAAACGAAGGGATCTGCTCCCATTTCGCCGCTCCCTTGAACACTGGAATGTCCCCGGAAGGGCATAAGACCAGCGTGTTTGCGGCCTAAATGTCCACGAAGGAGGGCTAGATTAGCAACTTGTGAGATATTATCGGTTGCAAATGCATGCATAGTAAGACCGAGCGCCCAAGCATATACGGCATTTTTGCTGTTTGCTAAAAGTTCCGCTAATTCAATGATTCGTTCTTTGGAAACACCTGAAGAATCAATGATTTCTTTCCATGATTGCTCTTGGACTTTTTTCTTTAATTCTTCATAGTCGTTAACGTGGGCCGCGACAAACTCATGATTAATCGCAGACCCAACTGCTTTTTCTTCCATAACAAACCAGTGCTTCATGATTCCATGCATAAAGGCTATATCCCCGCCAATATTAACCTGATAAAAGTCATCTGCAATTTTTGTGCCGAATAATGCGGACTCGGGGTTTGAAGGGATCCAATATTTATCCATTGCTGGTTCACGGTAGGGATTAACAACAATGATTCTTGTTCCCTTTTTCTTTGCTTCTAGCATATATTTCGATGAAACAGGTGAAGAGTTTGAAGCAACACTTCCCCAAAACAATAAAACATCTGTTCCAATCCAGTCAAGATAATTAGATGTCGAAGCTCCCACTCCAATGGAACGTTTTAATGCAGTTTTACTTGGAGCGTGACAAATACGAGAGGCATTGTCAATAAGGTTGGTCCCAAGAAAACGTGCTACTTTCGCTGCTACATAATAGCTTTCATTGGTAATCCCGCGTGCGGTTAAATAAAAGGCATATTGTTTGGGATTCAGCTTTTTCATTTTAGCCGCAATCATATCCATTGCTTCATCCCAAGTAATACGAGAGAATGTTCGTTCTCCTTGCCGACGAATCATCGGATAGGGAATACGTCCTAGTTTGCGAAGCTGAGTACTATCATATTTCCTAAGTTCATCAATATCTGCATGAAGAATTTCTGCTTTAATTGCGGGCATTGTATTTAGCCTAAGCACATTTAGCCGAGTGGTACAAACATGTGGTCCATCTAGTGTCTGGTCATATAAACCGGATACCCCAAGGGCGCAGCCGTCACAAACGCCTTTTGTAATGATTCGTGAGGCATAGCCAAGGTTATCGATATTCTCCCAAGCAATTTTCATTGTATCGCGAATATGCTGCGGCTTAATTTTTCCTAGTCCAAACGGAATTGGACTAACCCAGTGTTTAGGTGCTGGTACCTTTGACTTCTTTTGTGGACCTGGATGTATCGTTTTTCCCATTTTGATTCCTCCTCTAATAAAAAACCACCTGGGAAAGCCTTCATCTAGTAAAACTAGAATGAATTCTCCAAGGTGGTTAGTCTTTAACAGGTTCGCTGCCAAGTGCCAACAATATGTAGTTGGTTAGAATTGATGGTTCCTGTTTAATTTTTACATTTTAAACTTATCCTCAATATCTTGATCAAAAACGAAGATGGACATTCCTTTGTCATCTTCAATATCAATATCAACAAATACGGTGATAAATTTTGTTCCTAAAAGTTCTTCCAGCTCATAAGGGTAATTTTTTTTATAAATCTCCTTGACCATTTCTGTACGAGCAGATCGTAACATTTGTTTACCGTCTTCCGCCGTCGCAATAAACTTTTCAATCGGAGATAAATTACCCTCTAATTCGCAAATAGCCCAATTCTTACAGAAGGTTGTTCTAACTTGACTAGGTCCCTTACCCATATGACGTTTTCGAAAGGCGCGAACAACATTACTAAATTCTGCTTCATATTTATTCACTTAACTCATCTCACTTGCTTTTACTTAGAGGTTCATATTTATATTATTACATAATTCACAAAATATTCACATTTAATGTTTTCATAATAACATGGGAGCTGGTTCATTACAATAGAGAATATTTCATTCCTATTCAACAACATCCGACCAGCGATTGAAGTACACTATCGGAAACACTCTTCTCTTATTTGTAATGGTGCCTGACACCAATATTTATTAATCTGTTACCTAATTGTAAAACTCTTATAACACAGTTGACAGAATGATTTGCTATAATCTCTATATATTGAATAGTACGAACATTCAGGAAATTAATAGTGAAGGTATTAGAATAGATTGATTATTTTATAAAGAAGGTAGTGATGTTAAGTGATCAAAAAGGTGCTAATCCTGTTGAGCATGGCCCTCATGCTTGCTGCAGCTGGTAACAAATTTTCCATTGATACGGTCCAAGCGGAAGCATTAACTAACCAGCATAAAGATAACGAATTAACCGAGGCCGCGTCTTCTCCTGTTCAAAAAGATTCACTGTCAACTGAACCGGAATTCCCCAACAACCAAGGAAACCACGTTAGCGTAAATGACCAAATGATGCGGGTAACCCAAGCCATCAAGGAGAATAATCATTCGATATTAAAAACTGAAATTGAACTTACCGCAGGAAAATCAGAGGTAAAAAAACTCGAAAAAGAGATTCGTATTTTAAAAGAAGGGATCAATAAGCGAAATCAGGCTCTAAAGGAACGTGCTCTCGCCTATCAGCAAAGTGAAAAACATGTCACCTATCTAGAAGTACTGCTTGGGGCTACAAGCTTTAGCGATTTTGTCGACCGTGTAGGTGCAGTTGCGGCAATCGCTGAGGCCGACCAAACTCTTTTGAAACAGCAGGAAAGCAAACAGCAGGAATATGATAACAAAAAAGCTGCCTTGGAATATAAACTGACGGACCTTGCCAGTCTGAAAAAAAGTTTTGAAACAAAGCATGCGCTCCTACTTAAACAACAAAACGAAGTTAAGACGTTAAAAGAACGACATGAACAAGAATCCACGAAAGATGAAAGCGAACAAACATACATAGAAGCATCACCAATGATTGAAAACGAAAACATACGTACGGTCATTAACGCAGGCAAAAAGTATATTGGAAACTCTGTTTATGTGTTTGGCGGCGGAAGAAATGCCCGTGATATTGCCCATGGAAGATTTGATTGTTCCGGCTTTGTTCATTGGGCGTTTACCCAAGCAGATATTGAAATTGGCACCAATACCGCTTCGATAAGAAATGATGGACAACGGGTTTCGCCTGATGAAATGCAGCCGGGAGACCTTGTCTTCTTTGACACATATAAAAGAGACGGACATGTCGGTATCTATCTTGGAAATGGAAAATTCATCGGTTCCCAAAGCTCAACCGGTGTCGCGATAGCCGACATGACCAATGGTTATTGGAAAAACGCGTTTAAGGGGCATGTGATTCGAATTTGACAGAAAAACAATAGGACGCACCGCCCATTTTCCATATCAAAAAAGCCCTTATTTTTAATGTCAAAGATGGTCATTCCAATTAATGCATGCACTCTCCCAAGTAGAAGCTGGCAAAACAGTCGCTGTTCCTGTTTACGTGAAGATTCCTAAGGGCGGAAAAGTTCAGCCGGTCCCAACTAACCTCACCTTCACAAGCACTTCAGCAACCGATGCAAATAAATCTGCTTCGATGACTCGCCCTGTTTGCCCTGGTAATGGAAAGTAAAGAATAATAGTTAAAGAGGAAGTATCACTAGATACCTCCTCCTCTTTTTTAGCAAGATTATAAGATTACAAATTTAAAAATTTACAGCCTTTTTGCCTTCTACGATTGGCAGGTTGATAAAACTTTGTCCAAGATGGACTTTGAAGGTAGCTCCTGTTGTCGAAGGAAGTGTCCGTTGATACGAGCTCCCCGCAATAATCACTCCAATGCGATGTCCCTTCTTAAAGACATAGTCATGCGGTAACGCGCCCCACTCGAATTTGTAATTCTTTCCGGGGTTTAATGGATCGGTTTTTAAAAGGGATTTCCAATTTTGCGGGTCAAACCAGCCTCTAGAAACAATTTCATATGGTGCTGTATAGGTGTTTTTCACAGTATCCCTATAGCAGGCGTCATCGGTATCCGAGCTCTCTCCCCAGCAGGATTCTGTTGTTAACGTTCGTATCCCTTCCCCGCTGGCTCGGTAATTTACCCGGGTATCCATCCCATAATCAACAATCATTACTGTTAAATTGGAATTATCTTTATCTACTGTTGCTCGAAGCGAAATTTCCGGTACGCCACTCATACGGGCATCCTCATTTAGCGGATTAGTTAGGAATACCAAACGGTCGCTTCTAACAGTCATTTCATTGGTGACCATCGCTGTCTCTGTTTGCCTTGCATTATCGGTAAAAGTTTGCGTAAAGTTCCCTTTTACTGGTCCTGTTGTTAACTCCCCAGGAGAATTTTCGTTTTCCCCAGGTGCAAGGCGAATTTTAAATGATTTGGCATTCGTTTCAGGCCATGATGCATGGGTTTCCCAAACATCCGCACCTCGTTCAATATCAACAGCGGGTTCATCCATAATGCCATTTTGAATGCCCATGAGCCAATAATCAAACCAGCGATGGAGCGTATCGACCCACTCTGCCCTGCGGAAATCAAATGGATCGACGTGGCCAGTTTGTGCAAGCCACAGCTTCCGAGGAACCTTCTCCTTATTGAGTGCTCCCCACCAATCATTAAAATGATTCATCTTCACGTTTAGGTCATTTAAACCATGAATCGCAAAAACACTGGCTTTTACATTTTTGATATCTTTCACATAGTTTCTTTCATCCCAAAAATCATTGTAGTCACCTGTTGCATCGTCCGCTTCTTTATTAAGACGATCAAATACAGGTTTACAAATGGCTCGGCGAGAACTATTCGCCACTGTGTTAGCTAATCCGCCAGGCCCGTTATTATAGTATGTAAGGCCTGCATAGCGATAATAATTATACCAATTGCTTATGGCTCCAATAGGAACAATGGTTTTTAAGCCTTCTACTCCCGTTGCCGCCACACCATTGGCTAATGTTCCATCATAGGATTTACCAATCATCCCGACATTCCCTGTTGTCCAAGAAGCCTTTACCTCTTGATTATTTTTATCAACGGCCTTTGCTCGTCCATTGAGCCAATCGATGACCACTTTAATACTCTCAATCTCTTCATAACCGCCGGTAGTTGGGCAGCCATCCGATTGATTGGTGCCTACCATTTCTGGCAAGGCAACCGCATAGCCTCTAGGAACAAAATAGTTATCATAATAAAGAGGAAACTTCTCATTTATTCCGTCTTTATTTTTGTCCTTCACTTCACTTTCATTGCCTCTCCCTAAGCTTTCATAATAGGGGCTGGCATCCATAATGACAGGTACCTTTAGTCCCTCATTTGATTCTTTCGGACGGATGATGTCGACGGCAATTCGGTCAGGTACCCCGTTTTCATCCGTATCAAGGCTTGATTGGACAAATACCGTCTCGCGAATGGCATCCTTATAAGAATATTTCGGCTGCGATTTTAAATCTCCCAAAGAATTCACCGCTTGATTCTTCTTTGGTGCTATTGTTTCCGCATTTGTATAATTCACAGATGATAGAGTTAACGCAATGGTTGTTAAAAGAGTTGTAACTACAGAAAATGTTTTCTTTTTCATTAAATCCCTCCTTTATCCTAGTTAAAATAATTGTAGAATATGGGGGATTTTTAAAATAGTGTAAAAACTACTAATATTTGCAATTTTCACACTTGTTTAATAGGATAAATGCCTTATTTTTAAGACCAACGAAAACGAGGGCTGTCCGCTCATGCTGAAGAGCGGTCTCCAGTTCGGAAACCGCTCTCCCTTATTTTCCTGCCAATTAAAACTTAAATAAAATTCTAATTGATCACTTGAATACGAATCTCATGTTTCTGGCGTCTTCTTTTTAAACGATTCGTTTTTTCTTTTTCATAGAGGTAATGAACAATAAAGTAAGAAATAAAGCTCAAGATAATCCCAAAGATGGTCATTCCAATTAACGTATGAACGCCTCCGTGAAGCAGTCCTACTAGACCATGGAAATCACCGTGCATTAATTTTTGAAAAGAAAAAGAGGTATGGTGATCTATTCTGACCCTCATTGGGAAGATGGCCTTCCCCAGTGTTCTAGCAAAAGGGATAAGAATGACAGGGAGCAGCGAGAGTTTTCCAATCACATTCCCGATAATCGATGCCGGTAAGGAACCTCTAGACAAACGGACAATAGGTACAAACAATATATATATTAGTGAGGCTGTTGAAAGGACTAACATTTCCAAGCCAAAGCCAAGCGCAAATCCCAATGAAACTTTTTTAGCCCCTCCAGGAGATCGTAGGAGTCTCGTAAAATTCAACTTAAAAGCACGTCCAAGTCGTTGAAAAAAATTATATTTTTTTTGTTTTGTGCTCATAAGGTACCCTCCTGATGACAAACTAATTAAATTTATTAATTAATTATAATCTATATTAGCCGTAAAGTATTTCATATTTCTAAAAAATAGGATGATTAACAGTAGTTTGTTCCCCTACAAATTCTATTCTACACCTTTTTGATTAAAAATTAATAAATATTCTATTAGATAATGGTGAATGTTAGTGGAAAAAAATAATAGTCAAACATTTCAAAGACAAAAAGCTCCAAACTCTTATTTAAAAGAGGTTGGAGCCCTTGGTTTTTGTGACTAATGAAATTTCCTTACTAGGCTTTTTTCTAGTTGGCAGATTTAAAATAACAGTGTTCTCTTAAAAACTCCGGCAAATCGAGGAGGGATTTTAATTGGGCAAAAGTACCATTTGGTTCAATCTCGATATCGACGATATTATAGCTCCATTCTATTTCGGCTGGGATATGAATAGCATTGATACCAAGCTCAATTGCTGGCTTTATATCTGTTTTGAGAGAATTCCCGATCATCCAAGTATTCCTGTTGTCCGCTGTTATTTTGTTAAGGACCTTTTGTAAGGCCGGCGTATTTTTATGTTCATCAATAAATATTCCTTTTTCAAAGTAGTCATGTAAACCCAATTGCCCAATTTTCCTCTTTTGATTTGCTTCATCTCCACCCGTGTATAAATACAATTGATGACCATCTTCCTGCAGCAGGTCTAAAATTTCATACATATAGGGAAAGGGCTTCACCCTTCTTTGAAAAACCATTTTACCAATATTTCGAATTTGGTTTATTTCTGATTCCTTCACTTTTCTGCCAACTTTTCCGCAAAAATATTGATAGGTTAACACAAGTGATTGTGGATAGACCGAAGAATGCAGGCCTTGTTCAGCTACATGATTCAAATCAATTTCCAATTGTTTTTCGATTATTTCCTCTTTTGATATTGATTTAAACCATTTCTTCATTTGATTGGCAAATCTGTTTTTTGATTCCGCAAAGTATTTCGTGCAATGAATTAAGGTGTCATCGAGGTCCAATATTAAGGTTTGTTGATTCATGAACCAATTCCCCCTTTAATAGTGGTGCAATGTAATTATATGGGTTTACACCATATCCATGATAAAAAATGCTTTTCCTATCTAAAAATTAGTTCAGATGTATAAGGGGACTCCCTCTCCACTTTCGGGGCAAACATCTAAAGAATTTTTTAAAATTGCGGTGCCTTTTTATAAAATTTGCATTTAATGTAACGTGAGGGAGGATGATGATGTTGACAGAGATAAATTTTCATCAAATTGCCAATGAGCTATTAAAGAAGGAAGTTGAGATTAATACCATCCAAGGGAATTTTAGTGGAAGGCTTCTTGAGGTTGGTAAGGATGTTTTAGTGCTGGAGAGCAGAGGCAGGATTCGCTCCATGCTTGTGGCGATAAGAATTGAAACCATTATTGCCATCCACCGTGTGGAACAAATGCCAAGAGGGCCATTTGGTTTTAATCAACAGGAATTTGAACAGGAACAACATGAAAGCAGTAATGATTTATAGGGGAGAACATCCAGGATAAAAAAATAACCAAACAGAGCAGTTACCCATTGAGGACTGCTCTGTTTGGTTATGAAGTTTATGATAAAATAATATAATAAAAATATACTAATTTTAAGACAGAAGGTTTTGACTTGAACATATTAGTGAAGAAGGACAAATTGACGCGTTTTACCATTACTCTGCTGACCGCCTTTATCGGTGCACTCTTGTTTTCCAGTCTACATACCCCTATTCCATGGCTTCTTGGCCCGATGGCAGCCGTTTTAATTGCATCAAGATTTGTAAAAGTTCCATATTACTGGCCTAGCTACATTCGTGATACAGGGTTGATTATTGTCGGGTATTCGATCGGCCTATCATTCACAAAAGATGCTCTCCAACAAATCGTAGCGAAACTGCCTTCCATGCTGCTTTTGACAGTGTTACTCGTCTTGTTTTGTGCAGGGATTGCTTTTGTTGTTTCTAAGCTATCGGGCGTTGACTATCCAACCATTTTAACGGGCAGTATTCCCGGCGGACTTTCGCAAATGATTATTTTTGCCGAAGAATTGAAAGGAATCGACATTACTACGGTTACCTTCCTGCAAGTGGCAAGATTAATAATGATTATTTTCTTTGTTCCGTTTCTTATTTGGGGACCTTTTTTTAAAAATACAACGGGGCATTCCGCAGTGGACTGGGTTGAAAAAGGCATGCCATCATCTGGGCCCCTTTTTCCAACGGTTATTGTATTTATCGTGATTTGTGTTGTTTGTGCTTTTCTTGCCAAGAAACTTAAGTTACCTACTCCGTTTTTGTTGGGTCCAATACTAGGAACAGCGCTTGCCAATATTTCCGGTCTGCACGGTCTAGCCCTATCGCCTTTGATTTTGGACATCTCACAGTTTATGATTGGCGGGTACATAGGTTTATTATTGAAGCCGGAAAAACTGGAGCATAAAGCGAAGATTATTACACTTGCACTCATAAGTGGAATGGTGATGATTTTGGGGTCTATAGGTTTAGGGCTGATCCTCCTGTTTTTTTACCAAACCACACCATCCACTAGTTTATTAAGCCTTGCTCCAGGAGGGATGGATCAGATGGCAATTCTCGCCCATGAGGTCCATGCCGATTTATCGATGGTGACTGGATATCAATTATTTCGACTCTTTTTTATTTATTTCGCCGTTCCACCGATGCTAAGATTCCTATTTAAAGTTCGGAATAAGAAAAAGGTGAAGTCTGCTTAAGACGTTTGTTGATCGGGAAGCCATATTTTAAAAAAAGTGACAGGAAACCACGATCCTGTCACTACTAAATCTTGCTTGGTTATTCATGAAAATTCGTGCCGTCTGTTGTAGCTTTGACGATGCCCTTGCTGATGACAAAGTCACCGAAGTGTTCGCCTTCCTGCCGTTCTTTCGCGTAGCGGGAAAGGATGACGCTTAGTTCTTTCAAGATTTCTTCTTCACCAATATTTTCACGGTACATTTTATTTAAACGGCTGCCGTCATGGGCGGCGCCTAGATACATATTATATCTACCGACCGCTTTGCCGACAAAGGCAATTTCAGCGAGTGCCGGACGCGCACAGCCGTTCGGACACCCGGTCATACGGATGGTAATTTCTTTATCACGAAGACCGTTCACATTGACGATATCCTCGATTTTTTCCATTAGTACTGGCAAATAGCGCTCTGATTCTGCCATCGCCAAGCCGCATGTTGGTAGAGCGACGCACGCCATCGAGCTGCGTCTTAGGGCGGTATGATGTTTGCCGTCGGACAAACCGTATTGTTCCATCAATTCGTTAATTTTTTTCTTTTTCTGACTGGATACATTGCCAATAATTAGATTTTGATTGGCTGTCAATCGGAAATCTCCGCTATGGACTTTAGCAATTTCATGCAGGCCAGTCTTAAGCTTGTATTCGGAGAAATCTGCGACCCGGCCGTTTTGAACAAACAGCGTATAATGCCATTTTCCACCAACACCCTTCACCCAGCCATAACGATCGCCGTTGTGGTCAAAATGGTATGGCTTTGCGTCTT
This sequence comes from Neobacillus soli NBRC 102451, assembly GCF_001591665.1. GTDB lineage: Bacteria > Bacillota > Bacilli > Bacillales > Cytobacillaceae > Neobacillus > Neobacillus soli. The sequence continues at coordinate 60,137 of NZ_BCVI01000018.1, forward strand.
CGAGGCTCCAGCCAAGTCGGTTTTCTAGCTCAGCTTTAACCGTTTCGATCCCGAGGCGGTCCACTGTGTACTTGAAACGGGCGTTTTTACGGACAGAGCGGTTGCCGTAATCGCGCTGAATGGTAATCGTCTTTTCTGCCAGCTCCACCACTTTTTCAGGGGTACAGAAACCAATGACTCTGGCAATCTGTGGATATGTCGCTTTGTCGCCGTGTGACATCCCCATACCCCCGCCGATGGCCACGTTAAAACCTATTAATTTACCATTTTCCACAATCGCAATCAAACCAAGGTCCTGTGAAAAAACATCAATATCGTTCGATGGTGGAACCGCAATCCCGATTTTGAACTTCCGCGGTAGATAAAGTGCTCCGTACATTGGTTCTTCATCTATTTCAGGTGTACCAGCCACTTTTTCTTCATCAAGCCAAATTTCATGGTACGCCCTCGTGCGTGGTAATAAGTAATCACTTAAATACTTCGCCCATTCATAGACTTCGGCATGGATCTCAGATTGATCCGGGTTCGGGTTACACATCACGTTCCGGTTTACATCGCCGCACGCCGCAAGCGTCGTCAATAGGGACTTATCGATTTCTTGAATCGTTTCTTTCATGTTCCACTTTAAAATACCGTGCATTTGAAAGGACTGACGGGTTGTCAGTTTTATCGTACCGTTCGCATTCTTTTCAGCAAGCTCATCTAAGACAAGCCATTGTTCCGGCGTAACCACTCCACCAGGGGCCCGAACACGAAGCATAAACTGATAGGCAGGTTCCAATTTTTGCTTTTGGCGCTCATTGCGGAGGTCCCTGTCATCCTGCAGGTAGCTGCCATGATGCTTCATTAGCCGGTTGTCATCATCCGGAATTCCGGCGCTGATCGGGTCCAGCATGACTTCCTTCAGTGTACCGTGTAAGTAGTTGCTATCAGCTTTTATGCGCTCGACATCACTTGGCGGGCCATCCGGCGCTTTTAAAATTTGGTTCCCCATATTGTTGTGATACTCCCTTCTATCCCAAAATCAATATACATCTCGCTGGTACCGTTTTTGCTGCTGCATTTCGGCCAGATATGCCTCTGCTTCTTCTCGGTTTTTATTGCCTTCTTTTTCAATAATATCTAGTAATGTGTTATGGACGTCATGGGCCATGTGTTTCTCATCACCGCAAATGTAAATTACTGCGCCCGCTTGAAGCCATTCGAATAATTCCTTGCTTTGTTCTTGCATGCGGTCCTGTACATATACTTTTTGTGTTGAGTCACGTGAAAATGCAACATCCATTTTTGTCAGCACGCCGGCATTAAGCCACTTTTGCCATTCAGTCTGATAAAGGAAATCGGTCACGAAATGCTGGTCACCAAAGAACAGCCATGATTTTCCTTGGGTGGCCAGTTCTTCACGCTCCTGGATAAACGAGCGGAACGGTGCCACACCTGTGCCCGGCCCAATCATGATAATCGGTGTTTGCGAGTTTTGCGGCAGCTTAAAGTTTTCGTTATGCTGAATGTACACCGGCAGCGAGTCCCCAGGATTTAGTCGTTCCGCCGCTAAAATCGAGCAGACCCCATTTCGTACACGCCCATGCCCATCATAGCGGACGGCACCGATGGTCAAATGCACCTCGTCCGGATTCGCGGTTTGGCTGCTCGCAATCGAATAAAGGCGAGCAGGTATTTTTCGAAGAATGGAGACAAACTCTTGCACGGTTTCGCCCCACGTTCCAAAGTCACGGACCAAATCTAGCAAATCACGGCCTTTTATATATGCTTTTAGTTTTTCTTCATTTTCTGGTAATAACAGCTGGCTTAAATCCTCATTCTCTGAAAGTTTCGCTGCTTTTTCAAGGAGCGGTTTTGTTAATACGGTAATTTCATAGAATGAGTGAAGGGCTTTTTTAAGGGGAAGATTATCCCCCTGTTTATTGACCGTTACTGGATCGTTTGGATTCCATTTCAACTCGTTAAGAAGCTGGTCAACGAGTGCAGGGTCGTTTTCCGGATAAATTCCGAGACTGTCCCCCGGTTCAAATGTAAGGCCAGACCCTTCAAGCGATAATTCAAGGTGTCGTGTCTCTTTATTCGAGCCGCGTCCGTTCAAATTAATATTTTCAAGTACTTCCGCCCTAAACGGGTTTGATCTAGAGTATACCGCTTCTACTGCCTGGGGTGTTGAAACTGACTGCCCAGCTGCTGATTCGTGATTTGGGATGGTACTTCCTTCTTGGGCTTCACTTAGGCTGCCAAAGACCCCATCAAACCATTCGGTTGCGGGCTCATCGAAATCAACGTCGCAGTCAAAACGCGGATATAGGCGTATGCCGCCGAGTTCTTCGAGCCGAGTATCGAATTCTTTTCCCGTTTGACAGAAAAACTCATACGAGCTGTCACCAAGTGCCAAAACAGAAAAATGGAGATCGGTTAACTTTGGCGCCCGTTTGCTATGAAGAAACTCATGGAAGGTGAGCGCACTATCCGGCGGGTCGCCTTCCCCATGCGTGCTTACAATAATCAGCAGGTTTTCGACCTTTTTCAAATTGTTCGGTTTAAAATCATTCATGGAAGAAACAGTTACCTGAAAACCGTTCCCCTCAAGTGTCTTGCCTGCCTTCATTGCAAGGCCCCGGGCATTACCCGTTTGTGATCCATATAAAATGGTCGCTTCTTTTGTTTTTGTCTGCTTAGGAAGCTGTGCTGCCAGCTCTTTTGGTGTTCCAGCTGCGGCCGCAAATGGGGCCGCAGCAAGGTAGCCGCTCAGCCAAAATTTCTGCGATTCTGTTAAGGTCGGCAGAATGCGGTTAAGGAGCTCTGCCTGCTCCTGATTAAACGGACTGTTCAATACCTGAAGTTGCAACAATACCACCTCACAAAGGAATACTTTCTATAAAATTCAAGATTTTTTGATAAAAATTGATAAGGAACTTTTATAGTGAACTTTCATATCGACCACGTGCAGTCTTTATTCCAGGTATGGGCGTTATGAACCTTTCAGAGTGCCCGTGATGCCTCTTTTTTTCGGGTGACGGGCATTGTGACCCTTTCAGAGTGCCCATGATGCCTCTTTTTTCCGGGTGACGGGCACTGTGAACCTTTCAGAGTACCCATGATGCCTCTTTTACCCGGGTGACGGGCACTGTGAACCTTTCAGAGTGCCCGTGATGCCTCTTTTTTCCGGGATACGGGCACTATGAACCTGTAACAGCCACCTTACCCATTGCCCGTTCAATGACAATATCTTCAATCACCCGATGCCCGCTCAAAGGACCCGTATGGAGAATCTGCAGCCCTTGTTTTTTCCACGAAAGTACCTCACGATTTACTTCCGCAATAAGAAGACCAGAAAATAATAAATATGGAACAACGATTACCCTGCCGTCAGCTCTTTCACAGACGTTCCCCAAACCATCTTGCAGCCTTGGTTCCGAGGCAGCCAAATAACAAACAGAAACATATTCCATTCCAAGCCGAGCCCTGATACCACTCACAATGTTAGCAAAGTCAGCGTGAACCCCGGGGTCACTGCTTCCCCTTCCGACAATCAATAGACGATCCTCCGGAACCAAATTAGGGACAGCATCTTTAACAAGCTCAGACACAGCATCAAGAATTCCCCCTTGTACCCCGAAAGGATCCTTTACATTTACTTGAATTAAAGGGTATCTGGCCTTTAATGAAGCCAAAGCTTGAGGGATATCCTTTTTTATATGACCCGCAGCCAATAGGAACAGCGGGACAACGGTGATTTCCCTTGCGCCCCTATCTACACACCGTTTGAAGCCCTCCTCAATCAATGGATTCGTCAGCTCAAGGAAACTGATTTCCTGAATCGGTACGTCGATCCGCCTCATCACCTTTTGAAAAAAGGCATTTGCCTCCTTAACACCCTTTTGAGACCGGGTTCCATGACCAATGTAAAGTATCGCTTTCATACGAGGCGGGTCCCCCTTTCAAAAACTTAGCCGTGAACAACTGGTAAATTGGGAAAAATTTGTTCATGAAACCAGTTTAATTTTTTATGAAGATGAACGACCTCACCAATCACTATCATGCTTGGATTGGAAATTTCGGCCTCTTTCACCCGTTCCTCAATCGTCTCAAGCGTTCCGACTACGGTTTTCTGATCGCTTAATGTCCCCCATTGGATGATGGCAATCGGTGTTTGCGGTGATTTGCCGTTCTGGATTAAATGCTTTGTTATCGTTGAGAGGTGTGAAACCCCCATATAAACACAAATGGTATCAACTCCATTAGCTAGATGGTACCATTGGTGCTCCGCCTCTTCATCACCCGCTTGGTGCCCCGTAATAAAAGCAAAGCTTTTACTCAAACTACGATGGGTGACGGGAATACCGGCATAAGCGGAGGCGGCAATGCCGGCCGTGATGCCTGGAACAATTTCAAACGGGATATCATGCTTTGCACATTCTTCGGCTTCCTCCCCGCCGCGCCCGAAAACAAACGGATCTCCACCCTTTAAGCGGACGACCTGATTACCCTTTTTGGCGTATTTCACCAAGAAATGGTTGATTGTTTCCTGCTTCATCGTATGGTAATGTGGAAGCTTACCGCAGTAAACCAACTGGGCACCTTCCTTCGCATGCTGGAGCAGTTCTGGATTTACTAGCCGATCATAAAGAATAACATCAGCTAGTTGCAGGCAGCGCAATCCTTTTACCGTAATCAAATCGGGATCTCCAGGACCCGCACCTACTAAATAGACCTTACCCGCCATGGCTCTGCCATCCTTTCTCAGCTAAATAATGTTCTTCTCTTGAAGGTATCCAAAAATTTGTTTTACAGCTTCTTCCACCGTCAAGAGGTCGGAACGGATGATGATTTCCGGATGTTCCGGTGCCTCATAGGGAGAATTAATCCCTGTAAAATCTTTTATTTCTCCGCGGCGAGCCTTAAGGTAAAGCTGCTTTGGATCCCGACGTTCACATTCATCCAAAGAGCATTCGACGTAAACCTCGATAAATTCTTCTTTTTCAAAAAGGTCTCGGACCTGTTCACGGTCGGAATGAAATGGGGAAATGAACGCAGTTGTCACAACTGCTCCACTGTCGACAAACAGTTTAGCTACTTCACCAATCCTTCTGATATTTTCGGTCCGGTCATGATCTGAAAAGCCGAGGTCCCGGTTCAGACCGTGGCGGACATTATCGCCATCAAGGACATATTCATTGATACCCAGCCGGTACAGTTCGCTTGATACGGAATTGGCTATCGTTGATTTTCCAGATCCTGAAAGCCCGGTAAACCACAATACGCAGCTGCCATGGCCATTTTGTACACGCCTGTCTATTTTTGAAACAGTTGCTGCATGCCATGTAATATTCGTTGCTTTTGACATTGTTCAATCCCCCTCCTACACCGTCAGCTGTTCTTTCATTCCCTCGATCAACACTTCGACAACCTCTTTCCGGCTGAAAGTGGATGGCGGCAGGGTACCGGAGCGAAGCATTTCTCTTACCTTTGTTCCCGATAGGATGACCCGGTCCTCATTGCTGTGTGGGCAGGTTTTATCCGATGCCATGCCTTCGCATTTATTGCAATAAAAACTATGTTCAAAGAACAATGGCTTGATGCCAAGTTCCCCTTCCTTAAATTCGCTGAAAATGAGCTGTGCATCATAGGTGCCGTAGTAATTACCTACACCGGCGTGGTCGCGGCCAACGATGAAGTGAGTGCAGCCAAAGTTTTTGCGTGCAATCGCATGGAAGATTGCTTCTCTTGGGCCGGCATAACGCATGGCCGCAGGGTAGACACCAAGCTGGACACGCTCGCTAGGATAGTAGTTTTCTAGCAGGACACGATAGCTTTTCAAGCGGACCTCGGCTGGAATGTCATCCGACTTTGTTTCTCCGACAAGCGGGTTGACAAACAGACCGTCGACCGTTTCTAGGGCTGCTTTCTGGATGTATTCATGGGCCCGGTGAATCGGATTCCTCGTTTGGAAGCCTACGACTGTCTTCCAGCCATTCGCTTCAAACAAAGCCCGTGTCTCCTTCGGCTCAAGCCACACATCGCTAAATACGCCTTTTTCCGGTTTCTTTACCAGTATTACTTCACCAGCCACGTAAACCGGTCCACGTTCATAAAGCCGTTTAACGCCTGGGTGGGCAAGCTCCTCTGTTTTATATACCTGGACCGCTTCTTTGTCGAGGTCCGGTTCATACCACTCGGAAACCTTAATTACTCCATAAACCTCTTTGTTAAAAATAAGCTTGAGCTCTTCTCCTTCTGTGAGGGACGCCGCGGTTTCATAAGAAACAGGAAGAGTCACAGGGATGGACCAAATCGTATTGTCTGCAAGGCGCATATTCGCCACAACGGACTCATAATCGGCTTTTCCGAGGAACCCTGTCAGTGGACTGAAGAGCCCAACGCCAATCAACTCCAGGTCGCTTAAGGCGATTGCATCAATTTCAAGCTCTTTTTCGATATGTGTTACATCATAGTTTGGGTCAAATGCTTGGATAAGTTTACCTCCATGCGGTGCTGGCAAAAATGACAATCAAATCAAATCCTCTCTACTTTTAATCAGATGTTTTTATATGAGAAAGCTTTTACTGGTGGATACTCCACTTTTACTGGCGGATACTCCACTTTTACTGGCGGATACTCCTCTTTTACTGGCGGATACTCCTCTTTTACTGGCGGATACCCCACTTTTACTGGCGGGACCCACTTTTACTGGCGGATACGCCTCTTTTACTGGCGGATACTTCTCTTTTACTGGCGGATACCCCACCTTTACTGGCGGATACGCCTCTTTTACTGGCGGATACGCCTCTTTTACTGGCGGATACTTCTCTTTTACTGGCGGATACCCCACCTTTACTGGCGGATACTCCTCTTTTACTGGTGGGGAACTGAAAATCAGTCTTTCGCTACCTCCTGATGCACCGTTATCACGGGTTTCTGCCGCTTCATCAAGGACAGCACACCAATCACTGATATCAACATGCCGGCCATCGCGATGATTGGGTAGAAATTATGTTCAATAATTACTTGAATGAGCGTATAGGAAAGCACCATCGATAGAACTGGTGAAACAATCCAAACGGTTAGCATCTGAATAACAATGTCTTTTTTCAAGACTGCCCTGCCATGTTTGGCAAAGCCGATTCCGATAATGGAGGAAGTCGTGATTTGCGTCAGCGGGACGGGGATCCCGAATACGGACGCCATTGTCACAATCGTTGCGCCTGTTCCAGAGATGACGCAGCCCTCTTCCAGCCTGAGTGCCGTTATTTTTTTCCCGTTGGTTTCAAGCACCCGCTGGCCCAGCAATAGCGCCCCAAAAGCAACGAATAACCCGCCCCAGAAAATACCGTTTCCTGTAGAAAGGATTCCGGCGCCGACCAGTGGGCCAACCGCATTGGCGACATTGTTCATCCCTGCTGAAAAGGCCTCAAACAAGCCCATAAACACCACAAGAGCAGATAGAAACGGAACTGCCCTCGACGCCTCCATCCATTTTTTAAGCCATTTATTTTTTAACAAATAGGAAGCAAGGATGGCGATGAAAAATGCGGCCACAGGTGTTAGCAGCCAAAAAAACATAATCCAGACAAGCTTGCTTACAAATACAGACTGGTAAACGACCCCGGCACCAACGACAGATCCGACGGCCACTTCACTCGTCGAGAGCGGAATTCCGAAGATATTTGCCAGTAACAACGACAGTGCTGCCGAAGCTAACACGATCAGGGCAATCGGTATGGTAAATGTGCTCGTCGGAACAATCCCGCTCCCAATCGTTTTGACCACCTCACCGCCGCCAAGCCAAGCACCTAGAAATACCGTGATACCGCACAGCAATAAGGCCAGCCTTTTTTTAACAACTCCAGACCCATAGGCGATTCCCATCGAGGCCGCTGCACCACTTGCACCAATATTCATGGCAAAAAATAATCCAATAATAACCGCAATTACCGTGAGCAAACGATTAACCTCCCCTTAGCGAGTGTGTAAGCCACACTCCGTCTTCCCGCTTCCCGCCCAGCGTCCCGCACGCGAGTCCCCATCCGTCCCGGCAGGCTGTGTGCAAGGAAAACAACCGATGCTTGGGTATTGATGGTCATGCAGGGTGTTGTACGGGAGGTCTTTTTCCTTGATGTATGCCCAAACATCATCCCAAGTCCAATAAATCAACGGACAGATTTTGATATTTTGGAACTTTTCATCTTTATTCACAAATTCACTAGTTGCCCTTGTCGGTGCCTGTTCTCTGCGCAGCCCCGTTATCCATGCCTGTTTGGCCGTTAACGTTTCACGTAAAGGAATGACTTTACGGATATTACAGCACTGGCCCGGGTCTCTTTTCCATAAGGCGGATCCATACTGGCCTGCCTGTTCATCCAGACTCAGTGCCGGCTGTTTCCGTTCAATCCTAAGTGTTGGGAAACGAGCTTCAATTTTGTCAATGACCTCATACGTTTCCGGGAAGTGTAAGCCTGTATCTAAGAAAACAATATGGGCATCTGGCTTTACCTGGTGGATCAGGTCAATTAACACGATCGCTTCTGCCCCGAAACTGGATGCATAGACAATCTCTTCGGAAGGATAAATGCTGTATGCCCACTCTAAAACAGCACGTGCCCCTTTGCTTTCATCCCCGGTAGGGAACGTTTCTGATATTTGCTGCCAATCTTGATAGGTAACTTTAGCTGTCATAACTGCAAACCAACCTCCTTTTTCCATTAAAAAAAGGCAGCCTCCAACCCTAATAAGTTGGGGACCGCCTCTAGTTTTTCTAGTCAGCGTTTTTTATTCGATTGAAGACGAACCTTTTCATTTTTCTCGATTTGGACAACTTTTCCATCCTGGATAACTAGGGTGATCGATCCATATTTTAAGGATGCCATCATTTTTTCTAGATGGTCAATGAGCTGCTCTCTTTCATCAGCGTCCAGTTGGATCCGCCTCCTTTCAAAAAAAACGTCTTTCCCATTTAGGAAAGGCGTTAGAACTGCACATTACACCTTATCTCCCAAAATGAATATCATTTTGCTGGAATTGGCACCTTGCTACGCAGGTTGCCGGGCTTCATTGGACCAGTCCCTCTGCCACTCTTGATAAAGAAAACTCGCCGATTGGCAAGCCGTTAGGCGAAGACAGAGGCGTAGTTGCACTTATGCGAAATAGGGAAGTGTAAACTGCCGAAGAAAGTTTATACTTTCCTATTAGCTAAGAAATATTGTATTTGATGAAATTAATCCTACCATACCCATAGGTTTTATGTAAATAAAAAAATTAAATATTTTTATAATTTATTTTGGAACCTATTTTTAAAGGGTTTGAATAGGAGAAAAGTAACAAATAATGCAAATAATTTTCAGTAAAAAAACCTTGATTCGTGAACGGATCAAGGTTTGGTCGGCTGGTTATTTTTTAAAAAAATCCTCTAAAGCTCATTTCGGGTCTAGAATCTCATCGATAATCCCATACTCTTTCGCTTCTTCTGCACTCATAAAGTAATCGCGGTCCGTATCCTTAGAGACCTTGTCAACCGATTGTCCCGTCCGGTCCGAAATGATTTGATTGATATGCGCTCTTAGTTTTAAAATACGCCTAGCGGAAATTTCAATTTCCGTCGCCTGCCCCCTTGCTCCGCCCAAGGGCTGATGAATCATAATTTCACTATTCGGCAGTGCGTACCGTTTTCCCTTTGTCCCGGCGAGCAGTAACATTGCTCCGAATGATGCGGCCATCCCTGTGCAAATCGTCCGAATATCAGGCTTAATGAATTGCATCGTATCGTAAATGGCAAATCCCGCTGAAGTTGAGCCACCTGGGCTATTGATATAAAGCGAAATTTCTTTATCCGGTGCATCTGCTGCTAAAAATAATAATTGGGCCACCACACTATTAGCGGTATGGTCATTAATTTCCTCACCAATGATAATAATTCTGTCCTTTAATAATCGTGAATAAATATCATAGGAACGTTCTCCACGATTGGAATGTTCGATTACATATGGAATTGTACTCATTTAAACTTCCCCCTTGAAGCGATTATTGGCTATGCGGCCATACAGAGAGTGCTTGAAGGAGAGTAAGTTTGTATTTTAGGAGCACCATTAATACTAGGTATGGAGGGAATCGAATGAATTAGAATCGCTGGGTCTAGATTTTTCAAGGCTTCATAAAAAATATCCGAAAGCCATTCCCGCTCTTCTTCCTCCCAAAATGAATCAACAGAAAAGGATGGGTCAGCTGCTTTTTCGAGCCGCTTTTTCGCACGATGCAGATTGGCCTTCACCGCCGTTTCGGTTGTATTCAACATGGATGCTATTTCCTTCAGCTGATATTGAAACGCCTCTTTTAGCATAAAGATGATGGCTTGCTTTGGGGTAAATTTCTTCACCAAGAAGTCAACCAAATTCTTTATTTCATCGAGTTGATTCGTAAAAACAAGATTAGCAAAATCGAAATCCGCCTCGAGCGTTTCATTTTTTCTTTTTCGAAGTAAATCAACCCAATGATGATAGGCAATCTTATTTAACAAAGCGGTCGTCATCTTTTCCTGCTGATTCGAATATTTTAAGGCCTTAATATAGGTCTCCTGTGCAATATCATCGCCATCCCAGCTATTTTGGGTAAGAAAGTGACAATATCGCTGCAGTTTTGGATAATATTCCTGCCAAAAGGTTTCCTCAAACCTATTCTCTGGCCTTGCACTTTCTAAGCTGCCCTGACTATGTTTGTGTGACATTGATTTCACTCCTTTTGCACTCTCTACCCCTTTAACGTTTCAGGTAGGATGAAAAGATACGGACTCACAAATTTTTTTTATTGTTAGTGCTAATATATGCTACTGCAATGTCATTTACCCTTGGCTTAACCCATTTACCATATAAACCCGTTCGGGACGGCCAACAGTTCCGTAGGCGAGGTCAGCTTCTATCTTCTCTTCAGAAACGAGATGTTCCAGATAGCGTCTTGCAGTTGTTCGGCTAACACCTAGTTCTTTGGCAACCAGTTCCGCTGTTAAACCTCGATGTACCTTTCCGAGAACCTCTAGGACTTTTACCAGCGTAAGCGGGTCAATTCCTTTAGGCAGGTAAGGCCTTTCGCTGCCTGTTCCATCAGTTTCTTTTCGCAATAACTTGTCTACCTGCTGCTGAGTGACATGGAGATTTTCTTTTCTTAGTTGGACTAGCTTTGTATGGTAATCCTGATATCGGTGCAGAGATTGTTTGAAGCGTTCGAAAACAACTGGTTTAATAATGTAATCAAATACGCCAATACTAATCGCTTCCTGCACCTTATCAAGCTCTTTTGTTGCCGTAATCATAATAACATCCATTTGTTTTGTCTTCTGTTTGGTTTCTTTCAGTAAGTCCAGACCGTTCATATCGGGAAAATAAACGTCCAGCAAGAGCAAATCCGGCTGCAATATTTCGATTAAGGTTTTGGCCTCTAGATTGCTGGCTGCAATCCCTACTGTTTGAAAGCCAGGAATCTGTTCAAGAAAGCGTTTTTGGATTTCTGCAACCCTTAAGTCATCTTCCACGATTAAAACTTCGATCTCCCGGTTCCCATTCATACTTAATCCCCCTGTATTTTTGGTATTGCCACAGTGAATATCGTTCCTTCTCCCAAATCTGATGAAAATGTAATCGATCCACCCAAGTCGTTAATCGCTTTTTGAACTAAACTTAGTCCAATTCCAGCGTTAATACTTGTATTCTTAGTGGTAAAGCCTTCTTTAAATACCTGTTCAAACGTGCTTGAGGGGATTCCCATCCCGTTATCTTCCACTTCAATAATTAATTCTTTCCCCAGGTCGGTTAGAAACAGGGACACCCTTTTCTCACTCATTTCATTCTCTTGTACCGCATCAAATGCATTATTGATAAGGTTGCCAATAATCGTTACTAACGAATCCCTGTTAATATAGGAGGGACAGTCTTTAAAACTGCTTTCTCTATCTATGGTAAAAGATATTTTTAACTCGCTTGCTAAACTTACTTTTCCTAAGATAAAACCAGCAATGATTGGGTCAGGTACTTCCCTCATTAAAAATTGAATAAACCCTTGGGTGACATCTACTTCCTTCGAGATAAAGTCAATTGCCTCTTTATAGGAACCAAGCTGAATCAGGCCAAGAAGGGTGTATAATCGATTCGAATATTCATGTGTTTGGGCACGGAGTCCCTCTGCATAGGATTTAATATGAGATAATTCCTGCAGCAAGTAGGAAAGCTCTGACTTGTTTCGAAAGCTGGCAACAGCCCCAATCACTAACCCCTTATTATTAAATATAGGAATCCGATTGGTCAAAAAAACTTCACCCAAAATCATAAATTCCCGGTCATATTCGGCTTGCCCCGTCCGAGCCACTTCAAGTAGATGGGTATTTTCCAGCACCTCTTCTATTCTCTTTCCGCGAAGCATATTGAGAATTGGGACCTTCAAAATTTTATGAGCGGTTTCATTAACTACAGTAATTCGACCATTTGTATCAATCGCGATAATCCCTTCATGTATGGATTCTAGAATGGCATGTTTCTCTTGGTACATCCAGGCAATTTCTTTCGGTTCTAAGCCCAAGATGGCCCTTTTGATATTTAACGAGATTAATAAAGCCGCCAGCAATCCTCCAATTAATATGATGAAGGTGGCAACAAAGATTTTCCTCTGTATTTTCGAGACTTCTTTTTCAATATCCGTTTGAAGATAACCAACTGAAACGACACCCATGACCTTTCCTCCACTGAAAATAGGTGCTTTTCCCCTTAGCGAAGGTCCGAGCGTCCCTGTGGATTCTGATATGACAGATTTTCCTTTAAACACACGGCCATTATCTCCCCCAACCATTTTTTGTCCTAAACGATTTGGATTTGGATGCGAATAACGGACTTCGTCCCGGTTTCCAATCACAATAAATTCCGCCCCCACCTGTTTTCGAATTTTTTCGGCGATGGGCTGAATAAGGCTGGCGGGATTATCCTTTCTAAATGCAGTTTGAATCTCTGGCATATTGGAGATGGTTTGAGCAACAGATAAAGCTTTCGATCCTATTTCATGCTCAAGGTTGGATTCCATGATATTTTTAAAAGTAAATTCAATAATGGTTCCGAGTACCATTATTAATATGGAAATTCCTAACATTAATTTTGTATGTAATCGCATGCATACACCTCTGTCTCTATCATAATAAAAAAACCCCCTTTTAAAAAGGAGTTTTTCATAATAGTCTGAACTTTACCCTTCAATATTTATAACCACGTCTTTCCCTCTTCTTTTCATTATGAAGGGGACAACCAGCCAAAGGACGGTAATGAGTAGAAATGCTAGAGAAATCGGACGTGTTAAAAACACACTGTAATCTCCGTTTGAAATCGTCAAGGCTCTCCTTAGGTTATTCTCAATCATTGGCCCAAGTACAAGTCCAAGTACGAGTGGAGCAATTGGATAATCATTTTTACTAAAGAAATAACCTAGCACACCGCATGCCAATAGCAGCAAAAGATCATTGGTTGACACTTGAACTGCATAGACGCCAAAAATGGAAATCGCAATAATCATCGGAATCAAATATTTCTTTGGTGTTTGAATAATTTTCGCAAACACCTTTACAAGCGGCAGATTCAGAATTAATAACATAAGGTTGCCGATAAACATACTGGCAATCAATCCCCATGCTACTTGGGGATGATCTTCAAATAATAATGGGCCTGGCTGGATATTATACATCATTAGTGCTCCCATTAAGATGGCAGTGGTCCCTGAGCCAGGTATTCCCAAGGTTAATAAGGGAATCATCGCCCCCCCGGAGGCCGCATTATTCGCTGATTCTGGTGCCGCTACTCCTGCAATTGCACCTTTTCCAAATTTCTCTGGATTTTTCGAAATCTTTTTTTCAAGAATATATGAAAAGAAGGAAGCGAGCGTCGCCCCGGCACCCGGCAATATTCCAACAAAGAACCCTAGGATGGAACCTCGGGCAATCGGTCCTGCTGATTCTTTAAACTCTTCCTTAGATGGAAGCATATTAGTAATCCTCGCCATTTCTACTTCTTCATCTTCTTTTTCCAAAATGGTTTTGAACACCTCACCGACTGCAAACAGTCCTACCGCAATCGTTAAGAACTCAATCCCTTGGTAAAGCCATGGCACCTCAAAGGTAAATCTAGCAATTCCCGAAACAGTATCAATTCCAATCGTTCCGAGTAACAACCCGCAAACTGTCATAATTAACGCTTTCGTCACCGATTTCCCAGCCAACCCACTGACTGCCCCCAAACCCAATAGCATTAACGAAAAATATTCAGCAGGACCAAATTTGAGTGCGACCTCAGATAAGGGCTTTGCTAGTGCTATCAAAGCAATAAGCGTCACAATCCCAGCTACAAAAGAACCGATGGCCGCAATGGATAGAGCGCTGCCAGCCCGACCCTTCTTCGCCATTTGGTAGCCGTCCAATGTTGTTACAACAGAGGAGGATTCCCCCGGTGTATTTAATAGGATCGAAGTGGTCGAACCGCCATACATTGCTCCATAATAAACCCCGGCAAGAAGTATAATCGCGCTCGTTGCCGCTTGTTCCGGCGGAAGTCCACCGGTAATCGATGCCGTTACTGGAATAAGTAGGGCTACACCGCTCATTGGCCCAATTCCTGGCAGAACACCAACGGCAGTCCCAATTAATACCCCAACAAAAGCAAAAATAATATTATACCAAATAAGTGCTGTTCCAAATCCCTGAAATAAATAATCAAGTGTACTCATGTTTTATCCTCCTTTCTAAAAAAACTATTAAAACCAAATGGGCCAGCCTGGAAGTGTCCCTTTTAACACCTCTACGAATAAAAAGTAAACAAGTCCTGAAAAACTTGCAGATATGATTAATGAGTTAATCCACTTTGACCGTTCCATTGTTTGAAAACAAACGAATAAAAATAGAAAGGTTGTGATGACATACCCTACCGTTTCTAACGTTAATATATAAACCAATGTAGCAGTAAAGATGATTAAAAAAGGCTTGTACTGCAATTTTTCCTTCGATCCTTCACTTTTAGCATTGAACGTCTCATAAAACAAGCGAATACTTAATAAAACAAGAGCACCGCCAAGAATTAACGGAAAGATATCGGGTCCGACTACACTTCCATAGGAAGAGCTTGAAAGATTCTTGCTCCCGATAATAAAGAGCACCCCGATAGTTAGAAACATTACAGATGCGATACGATCAAATTTAATTTCCATTCTTCTTCCCCCTTTAGAAAAATGATAGGAAGGAGAAAAATGAACTCCTTCCCGCACTTTTTATTTTTGCATGCCCAACGCTGTTAATAATTGTTGAACTTGCTTATCTTGTTCTCCTAAAAATGCTTCGAAATCTGAATTGTTTTTATATTCTAATTCCCACCCTTGAGTCTCTACTTCCGTCTTCCACTCAGGAGATTGCACAAGCTTGTCGATTGCATTTTCCCAGTATGTTTTTGCTTCTTTGGTCATCTTTTCGGGACCAAAGACTCCGCGCCAAATGGTAAACTCTGCATCAACACCTTGTTCTTTAGCGGTTGGAACATCTTTATAATCACCAGATAAACGCTCTGTTGCCGTAACCGCCAGCACCCGAACCTTGCCAGCCTTTAAAAATTCTTTCACGCTGGAGGCATCCGTACCGATGACATCTGCATTACCCCCTAGCAGGGCCGTAATCGCTTCTCCTCCGCCGTCATAGGAAACATATTTAATTTTTGTTGGATCTACGCCATATTTATAAGCTGGGAGAATCGAAATCAAATGGTCCATGGATCCTGGGGCTGAACCGCCTGCAAAAGTTAATTTGGTAGGATCTTTCTTAACTTCTTCTAATACTGATTTAAGGTCTTTAAATTTGGAATCTGCCTTTACGACAATCGCGCCATAATCCTTTGTCAACTGCGCTAATGGCGTTGTATTTTTGTATCCATAAGGACTGTTTCCTTCTTTTTTGAGGTTGTTAATAATAATCGGCGGCGAACTAACAAAAAGCATATTGTTATTATTGACCTGTTGTGTCGCGTATTCAGCCATAAACACTGCGCCGCCACCGCCTGGTTTATTCTCAACCGTTAATGGCTGCTTTACTAGTTTAGTCGCACCCAGCACCTTTGTTAATGAGCGCGCGGTTAAATCCCAGCCACCGCCTGCACCTGATGGGGCAACCACTGTAATCGCTTTCGTCGGATAGCCAGTACCTTCCTCTTTTTTACCAGTGCTTGCTGTTTCTTTACTGCTGCACGCCCCCAAGCTTAACGCCAAGGCACCTGCACACATGACTGCTGATATTCGTTTTAAAGAAAACATTTTATTTCCCCCTTGTAACCGTTTTCTTAATTTTACAAAAGTTTTGGACATTTCATAGATTATTCATTTAAACAGCATTAAAAACTTATTAACCATTTTGTCCATATTGTTCACGAAGATCTTTTATGGGTGGGCTAGGGTTTCAATAAACATTATGCGGCTTCTGATTTGGATACCGCCTCTGTAACTTATAAAGGTGAAAACGCTTCATTCCCTATCATTGCTAATAAATATTTTTATGGCTTTTTTGTATGAAAAAAATTTGGATAACTTTGTTGAAAAATAATGGTGGACTATTTTTTTTAGCCTGCTATAATCCATATATGAATACAATTAATTATTTTAAAGGTGGACATTATGGCGAACACTTGTAGGTATGTTGTCAACGCACTTGGAAAAGGTGGGGAAACATATTATACTCTTTGTAAAGATAAACAAGAATTAAAGAATTGGATAACCAACAATCAAGAAAAACTAATCATGGATGAACTTATGATTACTGATAAAAATCAAAGTCTATTCACCAAATGGTTCAGCCCTAGAAAATTATTCTAAATAATGAGACGCCATTCATCAGAGAATGGCGTCATAATTTTGCTATTTTAATTGATTCATATTTTAGACTCATCACTTTTTCAAGCAATATTTCATTCATCCAATTCCCGCAATTTCTTTCGTAATTCAATCATCACAGCTCTTGGGTTTTCAATTTCAAAAATGACAAATTTATATTTCCACATTCCTTCTAATTCTAAATGTAGAAGGGGAACCTTATGTTCGTAAGACAGAAAGTACCATTCATCCCCAAACTTGAAGCTGCCTTCGAAAATATTGAGTGGAGCAATCGCAGTGCCAGGCATTCGCAGCATCCACATCGGCGGATCGAATTCATCAATATAAATACTTTTAATCGCCTGATAAGGGATTTTCACTTCTCCCTTTAAGGCAAAAATAGGTAAAACCCCTGTTAATCTCAGTACGAATTCTTCCTTGTTAAAGTGTACTTCTCTTCCCATCAAGGTCACCTCACATACGGATTTCAGCATACTATTACACATATTTTACCATTTGAATATTCAGTAAACCATCTATTTTTCGTTGAAATTTTGTATGGCTTATAAATATACGAAAGGATTGACCATTAATTGGTCAATCCTTTCTAACAAGAGCCGTGGTTTTAAATAAAATCAAACAAAGGTGTCCACCCCACGCGGACAAAAGGTTGCAAATGTCTTTTTCTGGTGCCTGACACCACAAATTTCTAAGCCTCGACAGTGACAAATTTCCGTTTTTGGATGTAGAGTAGTCTGATGGATAGGGCTATTCCTGCTGCGAGTAATCCGATGGTTAGGCCGATCCAGTAGCCTCTTGCTCCCAAACTGGTGAAGTGCGCGAGAAGGAAGCCGACTGGCAGGCAGATTAGCCAATAGGCGATTAATGTCATGATAAAGGCAAGATTCACGTCTTTATACCCTCGCAAGGCGGCCTGCGCCGTTGCCTGGATGGCATCACAGATTTGGAAAAACAGCGCAAAGATTAAAAAGTTTGCCGTTAAGTTAATGACGGCCGCTTCATTCGAATAGAATCCTGCGACCTCGTAGCGGAATAGGACCACCAATAATCCGGTAACCACCGCAATCAGGATGGCGAGATACACGCCCAGCCAGCTGTAATGTTTCGCATCCTTATAGCGCCGCGCTCCCACCTCATACCCGACAAGAACGGTCTGCGCCATCGAAATACTAATTGGGATCATATACAAAAATGAGACAATATTAAGGGCTGATTGATAGGCAGCAATGGTGGTGATATTAAATTTACTTAATAGAATCGTAACCACCGCAAACATACTAGTCTCGAAGAATGTAGAAAGCCCCATCGGCACACCGATTTTTAAAATTTCCTTGCACTTATCCCAAGAAAATTCCTTCATGTTTGCAAAGACAGGATACGAAGAAAATGGATCTCTCGTTTTCACGATATATATCGTCATCCCCATGATTGCCCAATACGTAATCGATGTGGCATACCCTGCCCCGGCACCACCGAGCTCAGGAAAGCCCCATCGCCCAAAAATAAGCACATAGTTTAAAAAGAAATTGACTGGCAGTGACATAAGCATAATCACCATGACCACACGTGTCTTTCCAAGTGCATAAATAAACGACCGTAACACATTAAAGATAAAGAGCGGAAGAATACCAAAACTGAGGCCGACCAGATATTGAAACGCCGTTTCTTGGACACATGCTGGCAGTTTCATTCTATCCAAAATGGGATCCAACAAAAAGAATCCAAGGATGATTACCACGATTGCAATCAATAACGACAGATAAATCCCATGCTTGACAATCGATGAAACTTCGTTGCTCTTCTTTTCTCCAAATCGCTGGGCAGCTATTGGCGAAACAGCCAGAAGGATCCCGCTAATCCCGGTAAAAATGGGACTCCAAATTGAAGATCCAATCGCGACCCCAGCTAAATTGGTGGAATTATATTTACCTGACATGATGGTATTGAAAAACACCATCGAAAACATGCCAAGCTGTGTAATTAAAATAGGAATTAATAAGACAAAAATTTGCTTTGTCTTTTCTTTTATCGTAAAAGTCTGATTCATAATTGCGTTCTCCTTAGGGAATAAAAAACCGAAGCTTCTTTATACTCTATATTGATTTAATATTCCTCCATTAAATATGGCTCGAAGTAATACTACTAGCCTATTTTAATGGTTATTTCCTATTTTTAAAATACCTATTTAGAAAGCATGAAATTTTTTAAAATGACTTAAAAGTAAACCAATGTGCTGGTCGGGAAAGCGAATCTGGTAATTTTGTTTGTGCATCGCCTTTTGCCGCGTTAATCTGCACTTGCGTGAGAAAAATACTTCCAGTGAGATCTGCTCCACTAAGGTCAGCATCCCGAAAATCAGCACCGATTAGGTCAGCACTTCTTAAATCGGCATCGCGGAGGTCAGCAGCAATAAGGTAAGCTCCTCGTAAGTTAGCTCCCCTGATATCTGCTCCCTTAAGTTTTGAACCAATAAGATCAGCTCCCCGTCGGTCAAATTTCTCTCTTTTTTTTGAACCCTTCTCACGAAGATGTGACTCAGTCCGCACTAGTTCACTAGTTTTTAAAAGCAGGGCATTTACAGCTGCTCGGTGTGCTGGGACATCGAGTTCCAGCAGCGAATCGGGGCTAAGCCCTGTCAGTCGTTCCGTTTCATCGAGCAAGATGCTAATCTCTTCGTGAATCGGCTGAGACGCTTTCAACGTCAGTGCCTCGGTCAAATACCAGAGCATCTCATGAAGCTGCTGCATAATTGGAAAGACATCGAACATCTTCTTCGCTGTGTCGGGATCTTCATGCCAGTCGACTCCACCAAAAGTGACTTGGGACACCTTTTGCCCCGCGCCGAAGCAGTCGAAAACAGTACACCCATTAAATCCCTCTTGTCTGAGGTTTTTGTGAATCCCGCACCGAAAGTCCTCTTCTAGATTTGGGCACGCCTTTCCGATGTCTTTACCGATGGCAAAGTCGACCGAAGCGGCGAAGGCTAGCGCAACACAGCATAAACCAAAGCAATTTTCGCAATCAACACGCAGATTACTGCGAATGCTGTCCTGTTTTAGTTTTGGATGATCCTGATTTTGAAACAAACTGTACACTTCCTTTTTTCCGTTCTTTACTATTTGTAAGTATATAGGATTACAAGTTTGTTTGCCTATCCCTTTGGTTCATATAACCAATTTTTTAAAAGGATGTGATTCCTATCACCGCCTAATATCCTTAAATTTTTTAAAATTAATACAAAGGAATCAGGTGATTAACGTATGGAAAAACAAATCAATGATTTATCTATCTTCGAAGGTTATCCTAAACTACTATCAGGATGGAGATTTTTTATGGAAACGGGATGGCTTTCACTTTGAATCCATTCAGTTGGTAGATGCACATCTCTTATTTTCTAAGAATGAAGGTAGCTCTAAAATTTCATTGAAAGATTACGATACAGCGGCTATAAACAGTGATTTTCAAAATTACTATATTTTCCGTAAAGTCGGTGACTGCTTGGAAATCTATTTCCCTTAATATTACACGGTTAAAAACAAAAATAGGACTTGGAGTCCTATTTTTCATTTGTTCTTTACAATTTTCGAAGGATTGTTGACTTTATATAACACGGCAACATCCACCAAGAATTCATCATCAACGTCTTTTCCTTTGGCTAATTTCTTGGCAGCCACTTTTCCGTCGAATTCGAGCGAATCCCCTGGCGCTAGTTCGAATTTTTTGAGCGTTTTGCTGTGGCTGCACCAGGCAAGCCCAATCTCAAGTGGAGTTTCTTGGACAATCCGAACATTTTCAAGGACGACAACCTCATCATTTTCCTCATTAAAAGGGTTGTAAGTCAACGCGAACTGTTTGACACTAGCAGTAAAGTGCACTTTCTCGGCAGGCAGTTCAAGTTTTGGAGCCTTTTCTTTCTTAGGTTTCGGTTCCTTGGCTTTTGCTGGTTTAGGCGCTGTTTCCTTTTTTGGAGTTTCCGTGACCATGGTTGTTTCCGGATCAGGTGTTGCCGGTTCCTGGTCAGTTGTTGACACAAGCTCAGGCGGCGCAGCTTCTTTGTCCGATACAGTCAACATACTTTCCTTGCCAAAGCTCGATTGCTGCATCTCTTTTAAATAGGCCGGATGGATACAGGTCAGATTTCCATCTTGAAATTCAATGACAAGCGTGTTAAGTTCAGCCGCACTTCCGTAGGTTTCAAATCCTTTGATGGTTACAAGACGCTGATAGTTTCGATCCTTGTACCAGAATTCCTTTTTCGCCTCTTTCGCTGAGGATAATCCCCATTCCTTAAGCTTCTCCTTATAATGGTCCACATCACGAAAGGCCTCATATTCCCCTTTTGGCGGAATATACTTCGTCAATTCTGACTGTTCCAATTGAGTCCGCTGGATTACCATCCCAACACTTCCTTCCATTATGTATATGAATTGAATTAATTATAACATTTTAATCACGAACATTAAAAAATGGGACGGTATTCTATTTCATAAAAAATTAGCGATTCTAAGAATACTATGATATACTGAAATTACCATTTACTTTATTTGATTCATGGAGACCCTGCTCAATTGCTGAGCAGGGTTTTTTTATTGTATTTTAATTAAAAATAAAAGAAGGCTCTACGAGAGAGCCTTCTTCATTCACATTTATGTGGTTTAGATTATGCTTTGCGAACGTTAGTAGCTTGAGGTCCACGTTGACCTTGCTCAACTTCAAAAGTCACTGATTGACCTTCGTCTAAAGATTTGAAACCTTCGCCTTGGATTGCTGAGAAATGTACGAATACATCGTCTCCAGCTTCGCGTTCGATGAAACCAAAACCTTTTTCTGCATTAAACCATTTTACTTTACCTTGTTCCATTTGTGTTTCCTCCTGCTGTGTGCCTGGCACACATAAATTACTATCCTTGCTCAAATCTTCCAGACAAAAGGCAGTTACGCCTTTTTCATCCTTACCGACAAACAAAAATAATTCTTCTTTAATATAACAGATACTAAAAAATAATGCAAACGAATATACGCTATTTTATTATTTCTTTTGTGATGATAAATGAAATGAACGAATGGATTTTCACCATGTGGAACAAATAACGCTGGAATCATGTCGTTTAACTTCTTCCATTTTTTAAAAAACTTAAACAAGCAGAAAATTGCTATTTTAAAATATATTTTTTTGAAAAATTGTCAAAAATACATGTATAATATCATTATTATGAATATGAAAATGGTGGAGACACATGCGCATATATAATGAAAAAGTAAGTATCTATCATGGAATGGTGTCAACCATCGCAGTGAACCTTGCAGGTAACTTTTTTCCAATCTTTGCAATAGCCATTCTTGGAGCAACCAATTACCAAGTAGGCTTGATCAGCTCCCTGCCGCCGTTAGTTGCATTAATCATGACGATTCCGGCCGCAATTCTGTTAAATCGTTTAGACCAGCAAAAGAAAACGGTCGCCATCGCAGTTTTATGGGCAAGGCTCTTGTTCTTACTATTAATAGGTGTGATTTTCATAAGTTCTGCCTATCAGGCCTGGGCGTTTTTAATCATTATTGCTTTAATGAATGTTCCGGGAACGATTTCCATTATTGGCTGGCAAACGCTTATTAGTGGGATGATTAAAGAAGAACGAAGAGGGGCATTTTTCAGTGATCGAAATCGACTCTTAACTATTGTCGGGATGATTACAACCTTAATCATCGGTATTGTGATGAAAAAACAAACAGATAATGCAATCGCCTATCAGTGTTTATTTTTCGTGGCATTTCTGTTTGGATTATTAGAAGTGTTTTTCATAATGAAACATAAAGAACCGGTCCTTCCGAGAACAAACAAAGGGCAAAAGAACGCTTCGATGGATTGGTCGATTTTTAAGGATAAGGGGTACAAGTGGTTTCTGATTGCCGCTCTATCCTTTAACTTCTCGTGGCAGATGGCATGGGGTCTATTCAATATCTATAACGTCAGGTATGTACATGCCACCATCCTCTGGATAAGTATTTTTTCGGTTGCCAATCAATTGGTGCAAATCTTTTCCTTTCCATTATGGAAAAAATGGGCAGAACAAAAGTCCAATACCCTAATATTTGTTTGGGTAGCAATAGGAATGGCCACAGCCCCGTTTTTAACGGTTTTGTCTACTAATCTATTCTATATAACTATTGTTCAAATGACATCGGGCTTTTTTGTTTCAGGGACCACGCTTCTCTTATTTAACCTATTATTGGAGCAATCTCCACAGGAAAAAAGAACGTATTGCATTACCACTTATAATATCCTTTTATCCTTTGTTGCCTTTATCGCCCCACAAATCGGGATATGGCTATTAGAAGTAACCGGCATCCAAAGATCCATGGAGATCAATTCCATCTTAAGATTCATGAGCGCCATGGTTTTCCTCCTCATGTACCTTAGATTCACAAGAGGCAAAAAACCTGAGCGCCTAAAAGGATGCTGATTACGGCAAATTTTTTTGTGAAATTATAATTATAAATGGAAAAGGTTCATATTTTTGTAGAAGGAGTTGATTATGGGTCAGGAGGAAATTATGATAAGAATAAATCATCAGATGATAAAGCCTGAGGAGTTCCTTCACGAGATATCGAATAAAGAGCAGAAAGCCATTGTGAAGCAAATGGAAACATATTCGGAAATCTATGAGTACCAAACGGTTGAGCAATTAAAATTCGAACTGCTCTTTCGAACAAATACGATGAAAGCAGCACGAGAGCTAAACAAAAGCGGCGCCAAGTTTACTACGTTTAGGTATGCCTTTTGCAATAAAAAGTATTGGGATCGTTTAAGTAATGGCGGATTTCTTTTAAAGCCTGGTATTAGTCCCTCTGTAGCTATTTTAGATATCCTTAAAAACGGCAAACTTTATGCCTTTGAATGTTCTACTGCCATCGCGATTGTATTATATATTGCTGCTCTTTACTCAATTGGAAGCACCAGGTTTGATTTGCTTTTTGATCGGCTTTACTTAATGGATTGGCAATTTGATGACGACCTGCCGATTCATCAAAAATATGGGGATGATTATATACCCGGTGATGTCTTACATTTCAATAATCCGGATTTTGACCCTAAGCAAGCGCATTGGAGAGCCGAAAATGTTATCTATTTTGGCGACGACAAATACTACGGACACGGAGTAGGCATCCGCAATGCAAGCACCATTATTAACTTCCTAAACAAAAAAAGAAAACCAGACGCAAAGAAATCAGCATACCTCATGAGGATGATAACCAGACCACATTATCAATCGATTTAATGTGTGTAAGTTAGTTGAGGTTTACAACTACCCCTTACTGTTATTTTAATATGAGCAAAAAAGCACTCGTAAAACCAATACGAGTGCTTTTTTAGAACCAATTTTTTTAATGCTAAAAAATTTATCTCAATGTTTTTAAAGCTCCGCTCCAAGCGTTAACTTCTTCAAGCATGGCATTTACATTATCGAGATGTAATTCTTGTGGTTTAAACTCAGTTCCATTAACAAAATCGGTAAATAAACTCAAAGTTGGATGCGTGCGAACATCTGCTACTTTTTGTTCTGCAAATATTCCACGTAAATGTTCTGCTGCACGAGCCCCACCAGTTGAACCATAACTTACGATACCTGCTGCTTTGTTATACCATGCTTCACGGGCAAAATCGATGGCGTTTTTCAACGCACCAGTGATACTGTGATTGTATTCTTGAACAATGAATACAAATCCATCAAGGCTTGCCAGTTTCTCATTCCACGCTGCAATTCCTGGCTCTGTTCCATCGGTAGTTCCTAAAAACGGAAGATTATATTCAGCAATATCCACAATTTCATAATTGGCATCTCCACGTTTGTCAGCAATTCCTTTTACCCATTCGCCCACCTGTGGGCTTACACGTCCTTGACGAGTGCTTCCTAAGATAATTCCAATGTTTAATTTTTCAGTTGTCATGGTTTCTTCCTCCTTAGTTTGTTTCCCAAATAGTTTTTCTAAAAAACTCATTTTTTACACCACCTATATTTTTTTACTTACTTGTTTCTCTCCGAACGATTGGAGCTATTTCAGTTGCTAACAATTCAATGCCCTCGGCTACTTTCTTAAACGGTAGACCACCTATATCTATCTGTGCCAGGAAACGTTGGTGCCCAAAGAGTTCATATTGTCGGAGGATTTTCTCGACGATTTGTTGCGGACTACCCACAAACAAGGCAGTATTGGAATCAGTCATTCGTTCAAAATCTGCTTTCGTCATTCTTCTGCCCGCCATTCCACGCTGTTGGTTTACATATAACCAATAATTCGAATAATAAGGGTAAAATTCATCCTTGGCTTGTTGGGTAGTCTTAGAAATATACCCATGACCCGTTACACCGACCTTGAGATTATCCAGATCGTGTCCAGCTTCAAAGCCCGTTTTTCGATATAAATCAACTAGCGGTTTAAATCGTACAGGATCACCACCGAGAATAGCTAAAGCCATCCCAACGCCAAGCCTGCCTGCACGGGCAGCACTTTCTGGCGTGCCTCCCACACCGACCCAAATTGGAATCTGAGTTTGTAAAGGTCGGGGGGCAATTTCGGAATTCCTTAATGACGAACGAAAGTGACCTTCCCATGTAATATTCTCTTTTTCGTTAAGTTTTATTAATAAATCGATATTTTCCGAGAACAGGGCGTCATAGTCATTTACGTCATGACCAAAAAGAGGGAAGGATTCCACAAATGCCCCACGACCTGCGAGTATTTCTGCCCGACCATCCGAAAGTAAATCAAGTGTAGCAAAGTCTTCGAACAGTCGAACAGGATCAACAGTGCTTAATACGGTAGTTGCACTTGTCAATTTAATTCGTTTGGTTATTTGAGCAATGGCAGCCAAAACAACTGGAACGGCTGATGTGGCATAGTCTAATCGGTGATGCTCACCAACCCCAAACACATCAAGTCCAGCTTCGTCAGCTAGTTTGGCTGCTTCAATTATCTCTTTAATTCTTTGCCTCGCACTAATCGTTTTACCAGTCTGAGGATCTAAACCTATATCGCCAAGCTTATAAATACCGATTTCTATTCCTTTATTTTTAAATCCCTCTTCTTTTCGCATAGCAGTTTATTCCCCCACGCTAGTTAAATTAGACAAAAGTTATAGAATTAAACTTTCAGGATAATGCGATTACCTGAAGGATCAGAAGTAACGAAAGAATTATTTTCTTCAGTAATGGTTGCACCAATACTCTTCAACTGAGCAATAATTTTATTTCTCTTTTCCTCATTCGGCAGCATTAGAGAATATGATCCAAGTCCAACACTATTAGGAGGAGGTGTAGGTGCACCTACGCCATTCCAAGTATTTAAACCAATATGATGATGGTATTTACCATCTGAAATGAAAAGTGCCTGAGCGCCATATCGGTTTACTACTTCAAATCCGAGTCCCATGATATAAAATTCTTCAGTCTTTTTTAATTCGGATACATGCAAATGGATATGTCCCATAACGGTGCCTGCAGGTAGACCTTTCCAAGATTGCTGTTTACCTTCAGCTAGGAGGTCTGGAAAATTCAATGGATCAACTGCCATATCCACTTTACCGTTTTCCCAAACCCATTCGGAAGGGTCACGATCTATATAAATTTCAATTCCGTTTCCATCTGGATCAGATAAGTAAAGAGCTTCACTTACAAGATGATCTGAAGAACCGAACCGCAATCCAATTTCCATAAAATGTTGGACTATTTTAGCTAGATCAGAGCGTTTTGGTAGAAGAAGTGCATAGTGATATAATCCTGTAGTTCTACCTTGCTTAGGAATAACGTTATTTGGTTGTTCAATGGATAATAAAACTGTTTTCCCATCCGCAGTAAGGTTTGCAGACCTTTCAGATTTTTCCAATACCTTAAAGCCAATTACTTCTTGGTAAAATGCTAACGATCGATCTAAATTTTGTACCTTTAAGTTCACTTGACCTACAAATGTAATAGGTTCATGATGAAAATTCATTTTAATTGCCTCCTTTTTCTTAAGCTTTCTCTGAACGAAAAAGAACGTTATCTAAAGCTAAAAGCGATTTCTTTGTTATAGCGAGATATATTGAAATTGCTATTAAAGCTAAGTCAAGTTCGTACCCTGCCATTTGGCCATTTCCAAGAAATCCGACAGCGAGTTTCACTTTAACAATTGCAACAGCCAATATAATAGCAAATAGAATGGAAATAATCCTTGTTCCTACTCCTAAAACAATTGCGATACCACCAATTAATTCAATTAGAGCAACTATATAAGCTGTAAAGCCTGGAAGACCTAAACTTTCAAAAAATCCAACAGTATTTTCAATGCCACCTTGAAATTTTGCTAACCCATGTATAAAGAAGGTTGCACCTAAAAATACCCTTAAAATTGTTGTGACAACTTCATTCTTTCTTAACATTTACTTAACGCTCCTTTGTTATTTATTTTATTCTTAACTACAAACTGCCTTTCAAAACACAATTTGTTAGTTAGTTACTTTATGTAAGTAAGTATATTACCGTAATTAAGTGAAGTCAAGTAAGTTTTTTATAAAAAGTAATTTAATTATTAATAAATATGTTTATAATATAAGTAAGGAGTTGATTTAATTGGTGGATAAGTCGATTTGTCCTAGATTTGAAAAAGCCATGGGGTTATTGAGCCAAAGGTGGACTGGAATGATTATTTACCAGCTTTTAATTGGTCCACAGCGTTTTTGTACTATTGAATCTTCAGTAGGTGTTAGTGGCAGAGTGCTTTCAGAAAGGTTAAAGGATTTGGAGAACGAGGGGATTGTTAATCGAAAAGTTTATCCAGAAACTCCCGTTCGAATTGAATATTCGTTAACAGAAAAAGGTTTAGCCTTGGAACCACTTATGAAAGATATAGAAAAATGGTCACAAATCTGGTTAGACGTTTAAAATTAGCCCCTAGTGGTGATTATATGCACATAAAAAAGGATACAACAGGGCGAGAGATTAATGCCCTATGTATCCTTTTTATTATATTATCGATTTTAGGTCTTCCACATTTACCTTAAAAATTAATAAACGCATCCTTCGCTTTAACATCCTTTTTTATCACATTGTTGTCTTTTAGCCACTGGGCGACCTTTTCCCATGTTTCAGGGGCCTGGTAACCGAATGGCTTTTCTTTTGCGTCCATCAGCGGGAGCAGGATTTCTAAGCTTTTGGTTTCAATATCCTTTTCTAACGGGGATGTTTTGTCCTCGTGCTTCATTAATATAGCCAGACCCCCTTTTGGATGTTCGGCCACATATTTTTGCCCCTTCGTTACCGCTGCCATAAATTTTTTAAACACATCTGGTTTTACTTTTAACCCCTTTTCACTAGCCACCAAAACTAATTCATAATAATCCGGAACACCATAGTCAGCTGGATTTAAAATGCGCATCGGATGGCCTTCTTTTTCTAGCAATAATTTCTCGTGATTAATAAATCCACCAATCAACACATCTGTTTTTCTGGTTGCCATCGCAGGAATAAGGTCCCAGCCAACATCGACCATTTTCACCTTATTCGCCTCTCCACCGTCAGCCTTTACCATCGTTTGAATAATGGCTTCATCAAGGGGAATGGACGGGTAGCCAATGGTTTTTCCTGCTAAATCCTTTGGCGATTGAATCGGACCACCTTCTGGTACCATTAATTGATTTAGCGGATGGCGGACGAGTGCTCCGAACGCTTGAACAGGAATTTCTTCACTCCGTGCAACCAGGACCTGTGGTTGATAGCTAATTGCCATATCGATTTTGTCTGCCGCAACGAGTCGAAGCGGATCATTGGTATCAGCGGGCATTTGAATATCAACCTCTAAACCTTGTTCTTTGAAATAGCCTTTTTCCTCCGCTACATAAAGAAAGGAGTGCACCGCATTGGGATACCAGTCCAGCATTAAACTCACTTTCTGTAGCTTTCCAGCACTACCCGAAGTTTTTTCTACTTCGCCATTCCCGCAAGCACTCACTATAAGTAACAAAAGACTTAACAGAATTAAAAAACCTTTTTTCATGGACTTGCTCTTTCCCCTCTAACTGCGAATTTTATTTTTCAATAATTGTTTTTCTAGTAAACCAATTAATAGAAACAGCAAAATGCCTAGTAATGAAAGCAGGAATATCGCAGCAAAAACAGCATCCGCTTGTAAATTTCCCGACATGCGCCGGCTGAAGTACCCCAGGCCAACACTTGCACCAAGCCATTCACCAATCGTTGCCCCGACAACGCAGTAAACAACAGACAATTTCAAACCTGAAAAAATAGCTGGCAAGGCAAGTGGTACCTGGATTTTTTGAAAAATTGTCCAGCGATTGGCGCCCATAGTCAGCAGTAATTCACGGTACTCTTTCCCACCCGATTTCAGCCCATCATAGGTACTAACAACAATCGGAAAGAAGGCCGTTAAAATCGTCACGGCAATTTTACTCCAAATCGAATAGCCGAACCACATGATAAAAATCGGCGAAATCGCAATCAACGGCACCGTTTGTGAAATAACAAGGAAGGGATACAGCACCTTTTCCAATGCACGGAAAAAATGCATACCGACTCCGAGCAATAAGCCGCTTATAACCGCAATCCCAAAACCAATCAGGACTTCTTTAAGGGTTGCAGGCAAATGCACTTCCAACAATAGCTGCCGGTTTTCAACGAATGACCCCCAAATCGCCGAAGGAGCTGGCAGTATAAAGGCCGGGATCATCCCTTGACTTACCACGCATTCCCAAATGCTGATGAGAGCGATGATTACTAGTAAAAATAAGCCATAATCCCCTGTCCATTTTTTCAATCTAGCTTTCATTGTCAATCAGCCGCTCCAGTTCTTTTCTCATCGTTATAAACGCTGATTGATAGATTAGTTCAGAATTTCTTGGTCTTGGCAGGTTAACGTTTATATCTTGTAAACCCTTCCGCCCAAGCAAATAAATCCGGTCGCTCAACAGAATGGCTTCCTCTAAATCATGGGTGATGAACAACACCGTCTTTTGCAATTCTCCCCACAGTCCTAGTAACCAGCTGTGCATGTTTCGTTTCGTCAACGAATCAAGCGCGCCAAACGGCTCGTCTAATATTAAAAGGTTTTTCCCAGTCATCAGCGTTCTTAAAAAAGCAACCCGCTGCTTCATTCCTCCGGATAATTCCTGTGGAAAGGCTTTTTCATAATCAGCTAAACCAAACCGGGATAACCACTCAAGTATTTCTGGAATTCGCTGTTTCTTACTTTCCTTAGTAATTTCGATAGGAAGCAATAGGTTCTCTAATACGGTTCTCCAAGGTAAAAGCAGGTCCTTTTGCGGCATGTAACCGACGCTTCCTAATCTGTTTCCTGCCATCTGACCATCAATCCATATTTCCCCTTGCTCTGGTTCTAACAAACCAGTAATTAATTTGAAAAGTGTACTTTTTCCGGAGCCGCTTGCACCAATCAGGGAAACAAATTCTCCTGCTTTGACATCCAGTGAAAGTTTTTGAAAAATCGGTCGTTCACCCTTAAAGGCATATGTTAGATCTTTGATGGATAAAATTGGCGAGTTAGACAGGCCACTCGCCCCCCTGATAAACCATATCCCAGAACATATATTCAAACTTAGATGTCGTCAGAAAATGTTCTTCTAATATAGTTAGCTCTCGCTCCGATTTCCCCTCAGCTTCTTGATCCAACAAATCTATTAGCCATGTAGCTAATGAACCAAATTCACTCGAGGAGTACATTTTCACCCATTCCCCGTAAAGAGGATGATTGCTAGCATTCAGATAGGTATTTACTATCTTTTTGCTAATCTCCCAGTAGCTCCACATACACGGCAGTAATGCCGCGATTAATTCCTCAAGCGAACCATTCTGAGCGACATTCAGCATGTAGCGTGTATAAGCTAAGTTAATCGGAGTCGGCCTTGTTTCTTCCAGCTGCTGATGGGTGATGCCGAACTTTTCTGCGTATCGGCGGTGCAGGTCCATCTCTCCATGTAATGTTTCATCCAGGAGCTTCGCAAAAGCTGCCATCGTTTCAATGTCCCTAGCCTTAACTGCACCTAATGCAAAAAGCTTGGAATAGTCGATTAAAAATACGTAATCTTGTTTCATGTAACGGATAAACGATTCAACGGGCAGGTCTCCTGTGCCTAACCCGATAACAAATGGATGTTGATGCGTTTTCTCCCAAATTCCTGTTACTTTTTCATAAAGTCGTTGCGAAAATTTCATTTTTTGCCCCCCTTTTCGCTGAAAATTACTATTGGTTCGGGAATCCAACTAAATCATTCTACGAATAATTGGACTTTACTCGCGAATTTCGGTAGTTTACTCGCGGATTCAACCAATTTACTCGCGAATTTCAGCCTTTTACTCGCGAATCAAGATTTCTATTCATAAAAAATACTTTCTTCCGAATGAAAATCGTCAGAATGACAAACCCTAGTAAGGCTCCAGCAAAAGAACTAAATATAAATAACGGAATGAACCCAAACAGGGTTGCTTTTTGACCAAGTAGTAACGTAGCAATCGGGTAAGACAGAAGGGCTCCAATGATGCCCGTTCCAATTACTTCCCCGATAAAAGCAAGATAGAATTTTCTAGTTTTCCAAAATAATAGCGCCGCCAGCAATGCCCCGACCATACTTCCGGGAAAGGCAAAAATAGATCCCGTTCCCATCAGATTTCTTAACAATGAGACACAAAAGGCCTGGGCAACAGCGTAATAAGGACCTAAAAGGACCGCAGACAAAACGTTCAAAAAATGCTGGACTGGAAAAACCTTTGTAAATCCAACCGGAATATATAACAGATTACTAGAGATGGTTCCAATCGCAATCATCATCGCGGTCAACGTCAATTTATGTGTCTTTTTCATAAAATTCACCCCCCGATACTTGTTCTTAATGCCCCAGCTGCTTTCCTTGGTGATTCTGCATGGCTTATCGCTGTAATAACCGAAACGCCGTCCGCCCCTGCTTCCACAACGGTTCGGGCGTTTTCAACGGTGATCCCTCCGATGCCAACGATTGGAAAATTACAGCCATTTTTCCGCAATTCCTCTATAAGGATGGTCCCACGGGAAGGCTTGGCATCCGCTTTTGTTTTTGTAGGAAAAACTGGCCCAATCCCAAAATAGTCAGCTCCGCCCCTCATCGCAGACATCGCTTCTTTTCTAGTATGGACAGACACACCAAGGATTTTATCGCCAATCCTTTCTCTCACTATCTTTACCGACTCATCCTCCTGTCCGATATGAACCCCATCAGCATCGATTGCTAGTGCTAATTCAATATCATCGTTGACGATGAACGGGATGTAATGTTCTTTGCAAATGTCTTGGAGTTCTTTGGCAAGTGCATATTTTTTTGCCCCTGTTAAAGCCCCTTCGCCTTTTTCTCGGAATTGAAACAGTGTAATACCACCACCAATCGCCTCTTTTAATACTTGTGCTGAATCCTTCCGGCAGTTCGTACTGCCCATGATAAAATAAACACGTAATGCCGCTCGCAAGTTTTTCATGATTTCGCCAACTCCTTTTTTCGATAGGCCCAATGATTGGTTGGACCATGTCCTTGACCGATTTCCAATTGATTTTCAATCGCGGCCTGAATAAAATCCTTTGCTTTCAAAACCGCTTCATAAACGCTAAACCCTTTTGCTAATTCAGCGGTAATCACGGCTGAAAAGGTGCAGCCTGTTCCATGTGTATTTTTAGTGTCAATTCGCTTAGCAGTAAAAGTGTAGAATTCCTTCCCATCGAACAATAAATCAATCGATGCAGACGCGTCTTCGTCATGACCGCCTTTGATGACGATATTCTTGACACCTAATTCAAACAACCTTTTAGCAGCTTCCTTTTTATCTTCAAAAGTTCGAATCGTCATGCCGGTAAGCACTTCCGCCTCAGGAATGTTCGGTGTAATAACTTTGGAGAGTGGCAGCAAATATTTTTTCATGGCAGAAATGGCTTCCCTCTTCAGCAATGATGCCCCACCTTTAGCAATCATGACAGGATCAACCACGACATTTTCCCATTGATAAAGTTTGAGTTTTTCCGAGACAGCTTCGATGATTTCAGCATTAAAGAGCATGCCTGTCTTAACCGCATCCGCACCGATATCATCCCCTATCGCTTCCATCTGTTTGGCGACGGCCTCAGCTGTCATCGGATAGACAG
Organism: Neobacillus soli NBRC 102451; assembly: GCF_001591665.1. Taxonomy (GTDB): domain Bacteria; phylum Bacillota; class Bacilli; order Bacillales; family Cytobacillaceae; genus Neobacillus; species Neobacillus soli. The sequence goes on from NZ_BCVI01000018.1 coordinate 93,191, forward strand.
CGTGAACACCCAACGTATTTTGTGCTGTTACAGCCGTCAATGCTGACATCCCGAACACCTCTAATTCCTGAAACGTCTTCAGGTCGGCTTGAATCCCCGCCCCGCCGCCAGAATCAGATCCGGCGATTGTTAGTGCCTTTTTCATAAAAATTGCCCCCCTTTTTATATGCAGCATTTAAATTTAAGTCGTCTGACGAAACCAGTGATAATTGGTTCAAGAATTCAATTTGGAAACTGCCTGGTCCTTGTTCGACCGTTTTTGCCGCTGCCTTTTCAGCAGCAATTCCGTAGGTAGATAAAGCTGCCACAGAGGCCGTTATCAGGTTCTTCTCCACTCCTGCAAAAGCACCAATTACAGACGTTAATAGGCAGCCCATACCGGTTACCTTTGTCATAATTGGATGTCCATTCGCAACGCGATAGGTAGTTTTCCCATCTGTAACGCAGTCCTCTTTTCCGGTAATGACGACAACGCAATTCAATTTTTGAGCGGCCGTTATGGCGAGATCAACGATATTTCCTTTGGTCTCTCCTGCATCAACGCCCTTGATTTCCCATGTTTCCCCCACGACATTGGCAATTTCTGCCGCGTTTCCTCTTATAACGGAGACTCTAATTTCACTCATGATCTTTTGCGCTGTATCCGTTCGATAACGAGTAGCCCCTGCACCAACCGGATCAAAAATAACGGGAACACCAGCTTCATTGGCGGCTTTTCCAGCGATAATCATAGAATCGACAGTTTGCGGGTTTAAGGTACCAATATTTAAAACTAACGAACTAGCAATCTTAGCCATATCCGCCGCTTCTTCGGCTGCATACGCCATCACCGGTGAAGCACCAAGGGCCAGCAGCCCATTTGCGGTAAAATTCGTAACGACCACATTCGTTATGTTATGTACAAGCGGGTTTACCACCCTTACTCTTTCCAACGTTTCAGATAAGCTGATTTTGTCCATACCAATCTCCTCATTTCTTTTTTAATATAAAAAAAACCAGATCCATAAATTGGACCTGGTTAGTTAGTAAGAGAAAAAAGCAAAAGTTTCACTTGGCTACTTTCCTACGCTGGTATTACCCAGATCAGGTCCAAAGGGTTAAAAACTTTTACATTTTCTCTCAGCCTGATTACAGGGCACCCCTAGTAGATACAAAACATTTTAAATTAATCCCATAATAACCCTATAAAACATGAAAGTAAAGAATTAAGTGAGAGAGTAGCCCTTTCTAATCGTCAAAATCGATTTGCAGTAATAAATCTTGTTCCTTGCCTTTCGCGGTAATTTCGCGATGATTTGATTGCCAGCCGTCGTATTTCAATCCAGACCTTTCGCTAACCTCATAAGTTCCTTCAGCTCATTTGTAAACCCTTTTACAGCACGGTTCTCAACAACGGTAACGGGAACTCCAAGAAATCCGTAATTCTCCACTTCCTGTTGATAACAAGCGTTGTCCGTAACATCCCTGACCTCAAAATCAATCCCTTCCTGCGTCAGGACCTGTTTGACCATCGTGCATTCAATGCAGTCGTTGGTCGTGTAGACGATAACTTTTTTATTCATTTTTGGCTCCTCCTTTGGTTTATTTTAGCATGCAGCCTAAAACTATTTATTCCTCACAATCTTGAGGCCTAAATTCCCCTGAATCAATTACTAAATTCCATTCATTTTGGAAGCGCCATCATCTGACACCAAAACGCGAGAATTGTCTGTTCATGCGCTTTCCCAAGAAATATTTCCGAGGTTAGGGACATCTGATTGGTATCGCTTCCAACTAACATCATTTTCAAAAATTGGACAGCCCTTTTTTCTATTATCATGATATTCGTTTACGCTTGTCCAGTATTTTTACATATGATGTTTCATGTAAGGGACCCCGAGTTGACGATTCAGTAAATAAGAATGTTTTATGTCTAGAAGACGATATGAAATTTAAAAAATCTTCTAGGCAATTCTTCAAAAAAATGCAAAGGAGATTTAAATATGTCTGAAGATAAGCACGAAAATAACGCCCGCACAACAGGTAACAAGGTAAATAAAGATGCTTTAATGAATCTATTAAATAATCTAGCAAAAAGTGACTATACCATTGATATGAATACAATGATGAGGGCAGCATCCAATCTAGTAAATGATGATTCACCGGTGAATACAAGCCATGACCATGGTGATTTTCAGCAAAATTCGACTCAAACTCCGACTTTCCAACCAGAATATCAAAGAAAGTCAGATTTCACCTTGTTAAGTGAACAACTTGAGAACTTGGCTAACAGTATTTCAGCGTTAAGAGACGAACTAGCGGGCTTAAAAGACCAAAATAAAAAACTCATTGAGAACTTGGCTAACGGTATTTCAGCGTTAAGAGACGAACTAGCGGGCTTAAAAGATCAAAATAAAAAACTCATAGAACAAGTCTCTGGATTGGGAAAAAGTAATAAAAAGAAGAAATAATCATCTGATTATAGTTTCCATTACAAAATGATAGAAACGGCCTTGAGATATCAAGGCCTTTTTCATTTGTTCAAAATGGGGTCACAATAAAGAAAGTGACCGGGGCCACTTTCTAATAAAACGCTATGGTGCCTGACACCCGCCGTGAATCTTCCCTAAATAGGCCAGGATTTCTTCTCGTGTGTCATCCCTTTGAAGGGAGATGTCGATGGTTGCTTTGACGTAGCCGATTTTGTCGCCGATGTCGTAGCGGGTTCCTTCAAAATTATAGGCTAAGACAGCCTGTTGTTTGGTTAGCTCGTTAATCGCATCTGTCAGTTGTAATTCATTGTCTTGTCCAATTGGGAGACTATCCAATATTTCAAAGATCTCAGGCTTTAAAACATAACGCCCCATGACGGCAAACCGTGACGGTGCCTCCTCCTTTTTTGGTTTTTCTACTAAGGATTCAACCGAAAAAAGGTTTGGTTCGAGCATCGTACCTCGAGGCTTAATAATTCCATATTTACTCACTTCAGTTTCTGAGACAGCCTGAACGCCAACGACAGAACTGTTATGATACTCGAATACATTGATCAGCTGCTTCAAACAAGGAACTTCAGACATGACGAGATCATCTCCAAGCATAACCGCAAAAGGTTCTTCCCCAATAAAGCTTTTCGCGCAGAGGATTGCATGTCCCAGCCCTTTCGGTTCCTTCTGGCGAACATAAGAAATATTAACTAAATTAGATATCTTCTGAACTTCTTCTAAAACCGCCAGATTATTTTTCCTTAAAAGCGTATCCTCAAGTTCATAGGATTTATCAAAGTGATCCTCTATCGACCTTTTTCCTCGGCCGGTTACGATAATGATTTCCTCAATCCCCGCTGCTACAGCTTCTTCAACAATATATTGGATAGTTGGTTTATCGACAATTGGCAGCATTTCCTTTGGCAATGCTTTCGTTGCAGGTAAAAAGCGAGTCCCAAGGCCAGCCGCCGGAATAATGGCCTTTTTGATTTTCATAATTTACCTCCCTTAATAAAAAGTAAAACTCCTCTACCCTTTTGGGTAAGGGAGTTAATCGTTCTTTTCGTGTAATGGTTGATATACCTTTTTGAAAAATTTACCTTTAAGTTCTGGTAGTATTTTTTTGCGTCTTGTCACAAGCGTGCTGACAATTGCTTTTTTTTCTTCCTTTGAAACCATCCAGTCATCAGGGATTAGCGTGACAATTTCCTCGATTAATAGAATGGGAATGGTTTGAATTAATTCGAGATAGTCAGTAAAACTTTGGTCATTTTCAATAAATTGCGCCATAAATTGATGTGTGGCACTTTTCAAAACTTCTTCTGGCAATGATTCTAAATCGGATTCAAGCCAATTATATGAATCAAAAACCTCGGCATGGTCGATAATCCACAGATGGAAATTTCCTTGTGTTTCTTCGCACAAGACAATGTTTTTGCGGGTGCGATCCCGATTATAGAGCCAGTAATCCAGTAATATGACTCCCGCTAAAGACTTATGATTGATAATATGAGGTACATTGGAAACTTGATGACCATCGAAACAATCCGGCACGTATAACGAAGCGAATTGATACTGGGTATGGTGCGTCCCGGCAAGTCCAGGGACTTTGGAAGAAAACTCTTGTGGAATTTCCACTAACCGTGCAAATGGGACAGGCAGTCCTAGGTATCTGGCCAGGCAATAGGACACCCATTCATTCGGCAGGGTTTTTTCAAATCCAGGCTGGAAAAATTTCACCACATAGTCTTTCCCATCATTAAAAGTAATTAAATGGGCATTAGATTTTCCTTCCAATGTCTTGTGGAAAGCAATGGGTTCAATCATGGGGCATCCACCTCATCATTTACCCTTTTATCCTTCTGACCAATTTTTTTCAACAGCTTAATATAATCATCAGCTGCCGCTTGAATGGAGAACTTCTGTTCAACAAGCTCTATTGCTGTCTGTGACATCTGTTGATGGAGCGCCGAATCATCTAAAATACCGTATAGCTGCTTGACGGCGTCTTCCACATTTTGGCCGCGGTAAAGCAAACCTGTTTCACCTTCCGCCACCAATTCAGTAATTGGCATAATTTTAGATGCTACAACGGGAACACCACAAATCATCGATTCAATAAAGGTATTACCGAATGATTCTGATTTGGTCGTAGCAAGCGTGCATCCCCCTGATTGACGAATTTTCGCATATACATGAGGCATTTGCTGATAGGGAATGACAGGAAACCATTTGATAATATCCGTGAGCTGTTCCTCCCTTCTTGCCGCCGCGAATTCATCCCGCTGTATACTTTGCGCCCCGCCGATTACCCAAATTTCAATGTCAGCACGGTCACTTTTAATCCGTTTAGCGACCTCAATCAGCATCGGCCAGTTTTTACGTTTGTCCAATCTGCCAATCCATCCAATAATTTTCTTATCCTTCGGCATTATTGGGGCGCTGTTGAAATCAATTTCTTCGGTCGATAACGCTTTGAAAAAGGTTGTATCAACACCGTTGTATATCACATTGATAGGAATATCATTCGTAAGGATTGAAACTAACCGTTTTTGATATTGAGAAGGAACGATGATCAATTCCGGCTGAATACCTTTGAACGATTGTAGGTGAGGATTAAGCTTGATAAGCTCTGGTGTTCGAGCCTCGATAATGACTGGGCCATGAAAGTTGGCTTTTCGAATCCACTTATAGGCAGCACTAGTGTCAACAACAATTATTGCATCATAGGAGTTTTTATTAATAATTTTTATTATTTCGTGTTTATCCTTCGTTAAATAAACGGGAGCAATATCTTGCATAATGTGGAGCCCGCCATGATCTGTTGTATATAGAAATTCTGTATCAATTCCATTCTTTTTAAAATAAATCGAACGGTTTCGCCATCCGGCATTTACCCCGCCAACTGTGAGCAGCCGCCAGATTACAAGTACTTTCATTTAAGCTTACTCCTTGGTTTTTATTTAGGGCACTTCCCAATTTGGGTGTCTATTAGTGATGTTCTGCTTTCTTTTTCAATGTCCTTAAAGGTGATTCCGCTTATTTACTTTTTCGGTGTTTTTTGCCCTTGGGACCATGACGATCCCGATCGCGTGGTCTTTCCCCTTCGAATCGTCTTTCGCCATCACGATGCCTAGCATCGGGGCGTTTTTCTCCTTCGAATCGTTTTTTTTCGTTATGACTTCGATCATTAATACGGGGTTGACTCTGTTCACGTGAGTCCCAATACTCATCAATTTTTTCCATAACAACCTCAGGGTCTTTTCCGCGGGCAAGCATCGTTTTGACCCATTCTTCTTTGAATACTTTTTGGACTAAGCCTTGTAGTTGAACAACATATTTCGCTTCATCATCTGTTGTTAACAATTGTTTACTGAGTTTTTTCAACGTTTCTTTGTTCGGTCGTTCTGGAAGAAGAACTTGGTAAATTTGGTGGGATATCTCTTCCATTCGGATGTAGTGGAGCCACTCTTCGTATAACGAAGGTGCCATTTCTTGAACATGTGATAAAAACACTGCCTTATTTTCTACCCCTAAGGAATTCAATAATTTCCTTGGATATGGGTAAACACGATCACGCCAAACAGTCCTTGCCACATCTATCACTTTCAGAGTACCGTCTTCCTGCAGATATATTTGCCTTTTATGATGGTCAATCCGCTCAAAACCGATGTCTTTAAATGTAATCAACATCTCAATCAATTTACTGGAAAGTTCTACACTTAAAGGCTGTGATTGCAGATATTCACGGACATCCACACCTTTGACAATATCCATCGCGATAAAGAGTGGACCTTTCGCATGTATATGCGGGAATAGGTCCGTTTCTTGGCCGAGGGATAAGGCATAATATTCTCGCTCACAATCCTCCTCATTGCCGAACACTTTCACACAAATATCATCAGTAACTTGAAAGACCGCACCTTGGCGCCCTTTCCCCAGCATAATTAACGGTGAGTTATTTAGTACCTCTACATCGGAATTTGCTATATTTCGAACTTGGATATCTTTTAGCCAGTTATTCAGTTTTTTAATATCCATATTTCCCCTCCTTGTATGAAATCTAAGCTAGGAATATTTCCTAGTGGGCAGTCGATAGCAGATGGATTTACTGTGGTGATAAATGATAAATCCGTTACTTCCGCCCTGTTTTGAATCCTGTTTACCTTTTCGTTCTTTTAAATAATCATGACTAATCCATTGAAGCGTTATCGCCTAATATAGTAAATTCAAGTAAGACATAAAATGTAAAGGCGCTCGTCCATAAAAACAAAAATGTACAAGTTAACCACAACGATAGAAAGAAATACCTAATCCTGTTGATCCAAGCCTGCAACAGGATAAAATTTCAACATAAAAAAAACACTGCCCAATATATGAACAGTGTCTAATCCTTTATTAAACAAACAACATTTTTGTCCACTCCAGGCGTACAAAACCCCTAAAGTGTCTTTCTATGGTGCCTGACACCGATCGCAATGTCAGCTATCGCATCATTACCCCTGATAGAAAGGTTAAAAATACATGTGTGCCAAGTTTTACGGTTGGCTGGGCGTTGGTGTCCTTTAGTGGGTCAAGGCAGACGATGTCCATTGCTTTGACTTTTGGATGCTTCGCTGCAGTTAGTACCCCTTCGAGCAGTTCAGCTGTTGTCATGCCCCCCGGCGTTGAAGCCGGTACTCCTGGCGCATAGGCGATATCTAAAACATCCATATCCACAGTTAAATAAATGGTATCAACCTTCCCCTCGAGCTCCGCTAAACATCGGAGGACGGTTTCTTCGATGCCCTTTTTCCTGGCGTTCCGGAGAGTGATATAGTTGACGCCCTGTTCATCAGCATACATCTTTAAATCCTTTGTATTGAAAAATCCATGCAATCCAATGTTGTACATATTAGCGCCTTCGACGACTCCGCTTTCAATCAAGTTCCTCATTGGAGTCCCATTGGAAGGACCGTTATCGGTCATATCCCGTAAATCAAAATGGGTATCAAACTGCAGGATGCCGATTTTTTCAGCAGGCTTCGCCCGATGCATGCCCTTAACCATCATCGCGGTAATCGAATGATCGCCTCCAATTGTACAAATCTTAGAGGTTGCAAAATGCTGATGTAGCGCCGAAGATGCTTCGATAATATTATCATGACAGCGACGGATATCGGTAACATGCATCGGCACATCTCCTGCATCCACTGCCGTCATTTCCGACAAATCAATATCCTCATCAAGGTTATAAGTAGTGAAGGTGCGCCAAGCACGGCGGAACGCCTCGGGAAATTCTGATGCCCCTGAAGCACTAATCGATGACCGGGAAAGCGGGACGCCGACTACGACAAAATCAGCATCCTTGCTTTTTTCAGGGTCAGATGCACCCGTCAGCGGCTGAATCCATTCATGAACTTTCACAACCTCAGCCCCACTGTCCGATCTTACCCACGTAAAACTTGGCGGATTTAGTTTAGGATAGAGAAAGCTCTTCAACCAACTGACCTCCCCTGACAACCACCTGACCATTTTTCACAACCGTTTCCGTATGATTTACACCATAAGAGTATTGTAGCTTCATATAATTGCTGACGTTAAAAATCGTAACGTCCCCCTTTTTGCCAACTTCTAAACTGCCAATTTCTCCGCCTCGATTGATTGCATGCGCCGCATTAATCGTTGTCGCAGTAATGACCTCGGCCGGCGTCATTCCCATTTTTAAACAGCCAAGATTCATAATAAACGGCAGGGAGACAGTTGGTGACGAGCCGGGATTACAATCTGTTGACAATGCCACCGGCACCCCCAAATCGACCATTTTTCGGCCATTGGCTGATTCGGCCATTAAAAAGTAGGCCGTTCCTGGCAGTAACACGCCGACCACACCTTTTTCAGCCATCGCCTTCATTCCCTTTTCCGAGGCCTTTAATAAATGATCCGCAGAAATCGCCCCAACTTCCGCCGCGAGCTCGGCTCCTTCATATGGTTCAATTTCATCCGCATGGATTTTCGGCAGCAACCCGTAACGCTTCCCGGCTTCGAGAATGATCCGTGATTGCTCTGGTGTAAACACACCATGCTCGCAAAAGACATCATTGAATTCGGCAAGTCCGAGCTCAGCAACCTTCGGAATCATTTCCTCAATCAGAAGCTGCACAAACTCATCCGGATTTTCTTTATACTCCTTTGGCACCGCATGCGCACCCATAAAGGTCGACACGATATCAATCGCATGCTTCTCATTGAGCTGTTTTGCCACTTCCAGCTGCTTCAATTCGGTTTCCCATTCCATCCCGTAGCCGCTTTTTGCTTCAACCGTTGTGACACCATGGCGCAGGAATTGATTTAATCGTTGATAGCATTCTTGAAAAAGCTCCTCGTGGCTGGCTGCTTGTGTCCGTCGTGTCGTCGCATAGATTCCGCCGCCGCTATTCATGATTTCCATGTACGTCGCACCTTGCAAGCGCATATTAAACTCATTTTCCCGTGAGCCTGCAAAAACGACATGTGTATGTGGATCAACGAGACCCGGCGTAACGAGCTTTCCAGTAGCATCTACGATTTCAGCTTCATCAAGGCGACCCTCATACTTCGCCACAAGTTCTTCATCGCTGCCCACAGCCTCGATCACACCGTCCTCAATCCAAACACTGCCATTCTCAATAATACCAAGCTCAGACATCGCTTCCTTTACAAGGGGAGCATTAGAACTCCCCTGTAACGTGACGAGCTGATTCGCTTTTCTGATAAAAATTGCTTTACTCATCAAACTTCCACCTCTTTCGTCTTAGTCTTGTTGCAGCATTGGCATCTTAATGCCTTTTTCTTTAGCAGTTTTAATCGCAAGCTCGTAACCTGCATCCGCATGACGGACAACACCCATACCTGGGTCTGTTGTTAATACCCGCCCAAGGCGAACTTCTGCATCCTTTGTCCCATCGGCAACAATAACCATTCCCGAATGCTGCGAATACCCCATTCCGACACCGCCGCCGTGATGTAGAGAGACCCAGCTTGCGCCGCCAACTGCATTAATCATCGCATTCAAAATCGGCCAGTCGGAAACGGCATCACTGCCATCCCGCATGGCTTCTGTTTCACGGTTAGGTGAGGCAACGGAGCCAGCATCCAAGTGGTCGCGGCCTATGACGATTGGTGCTGAAACTTCTCCGGAAGCAACCATGTCATTGATGACCTTGCCAAAGCGGGCACGGTCCCCATAGCCAAGCCAGCAAATCCGGGCCGGAAGTCCTTGGAAGCTAATTTTTTCCTGTGCCATTTTCACCCATTTGCAGAGATGCTCATCATCCTTGAACTCGCGTAATAATGCTTCATCAATTTTTCGAATATCTTCAGGATCTCCAGACAATGCTGCCCAGCGGAAAGGCCCTTTCCCTTCGCAGAATAATGGGCGAATATAGGCTGGTACGAAGCCAGGGAAATCAAACGCATTTTCCACCCCCTCATCCTTCGCTACCTGACGAATATTGTTACCATAGTCGAAAGTAACGGCGCCCTTTTCTTGCATTTTCAACATCGCCTTCACGTGAATAGCCATGCTTTGCTTGGAGAGTACCACATACTTTGCAGGATCTTCTTTCCGTAAGATGTCAGCCTCTTCCAGTGTAAAACCAACAGGCACATAGCCGTTCAATGGGTCATGTGCGGAAGTTTGATCCGTTAACACATCTGGATTAAAGCCCTTTTCAATCATAATTGGTAAAATTTCAGCTGCATTACCTAATAAACCGATTGATAATGCCTTACCTGCAGCCTTCGCCTCGCGAGCCATTTTCAAGGCTTCATCTAAGTCGTTTGTTTTCACATCAAGGTAAGCGGTTTCAATCCGGCGGTCAATTCTCGTTTCATCCACATCGATTGCGATACAAACCCCATCATTCATTGTGACCGATAAAGGCTGTGCGCCACCCATGCCGCCAAGTCCTGCCGTTAAAGTAATGGTGTTTTTTAATGTTCCGCCGTATTCTTGACGTGCCAGCTCGGCAAAAGTTTCATAAGTTCCCTGGACAATTCCTTGGCTGCCGATGTAGATCCAGCTTCCCGCGGTCATTTGTCCATACATCATCAAGCCCTTTTTATCCAGCTCATGGAAATGCTCCCAATTTGCCCAGGCCGGAACAAGGTTTGAGTTCGCCAATAATACTCGTGGTGCGTCCTTGTGGGATTTCCAAACAGCAACAGGTTTACCCGATTGAATTAACAGGGTTTCATCACTTTCCAATTCAAGCAGCGTTTTCACAATCGCATCATAAGACTCCCAGTTCCTTGCTGCCTTGCCAATCCCTCCGTAAACAACTAAATCTTCGGGTTTTTCGGCAACTTCTTGATCAAGATTGTTCATGAGCATACGAAGCGCTGCTTCTTGAATCCAGCCCTTTGCATGTAATTTCGTTCCTTTATAGTTTTTAATGACTCTTGGTTTCGCAGTGTTTGTTTCCATTTTATCCACTCCCTTTTATGATTCGTGTATTTTTATTATAAAAATAAAATCTTCTGAAAAATACGAATAAAAAAGTAGATAACAGAGAAAATTTATGTTTATAGATAGAGATTATTTTTCTTTTCAGTGAAAAACTATAAAATTTCTAGAAATATATCTTTTATTTAGGTTAAAAAAGGCGCTCAATTTAATCAGAGCCCCTTCCGTTTTTCATCATATCAATTTTTTTCATACGAAATTCTCTTGGAGATAGGCCGATTAACTCCCGAAACATTCGGCTAAAATAATTCGAATTTTGGTAGCCGACAAGACTGGAAATCTCTTTTACCGGCTTTCTTGTTTCGATTAACAATCGTTTCGCTTCTTTCATCCTGATTCCGGCCAATACATCCGTAAAGCTGGTGCCTGTTTTCGTAATTAGCAGGTGGCTGAAATAGGACGGATTACGATCTACATATTGCGCGACCTCTTCAAGCCTAATCTGGCTGTTTGAAAAATTAGCCTCCATAAAGGCTATACCCCGCTCGATTGGATCTTGTTTGCTGTTTCTGATACTGGTTTCGGTACCAAGGAAGATTTTTTGGATAAACAAGATCAGATTTTGGACAGTCCGAAAAATAACCGCATCATATAAGATGGAGTTAAATATATAGCGGTACTCCTTCTCATAGCTGGGATCTGCATCTAGATTGTAAGTCTTCATATATCTTCTTATTTGAGCAAGAATACTGGTCAGCCTGATTCGCACTAAACCTGGATCAGGAAATGGCTCATTTAATTGGAGAAATTCATCATAGAGCCACGTTTTTATTTTTTCCAAATCGGAGTTTGTCAGCATATCCACCCATGTTCTCTGTTCAGGTGGTGCTAAAAATGGATCCATGTGCACCCATTCAGGAGGATATTCAAATTCGACTACCTGCCGGTAGCCCTTATAATAGGTAAACTCGAGCATTTTCCGTGTTTGCAAGTACTTTTGATTTAATGACATTGATAAGGAGCGCCCCATGTTGATAACGATTGCGAGCGGATCGGAGAATTCTTCCTCCCACCTTCGCATCGCTTTTTGGCATTGCTCCGTTATGTTAAGACAAGTTTCCTTGAATAAAACGAGAACCATATCATTCAAAGCAAAAATGCCGTCCAGCTCATTAAAAGGATATTCCGATAAAAAAGAATGGAGCATGCTAATGGTTTCAGCACTCTCCGTTTGAAAAGCCGCCGCCATTTGACCATTTTCTGTGACAGGGGCTTGGGCAATAAATAAAGCTTCATAGGTTATATCTTTATATGAGTTAAAATGGTAGATTCCGTTGGAAGGAATTTTTGTACCTAGTTTGCGAGACGCTTTTTGGAAAGCTGATTTTACCTTTGTCGTTGAGAAAGGTTTAATCATGAGATCTAAAGCCTGCATATCAATTGCCAAGCGCGCCTTTTCAAAGGTAGCCTCTGCACTGGTTAATAGTAGAATGGGATCATAAATTTGCATCAGCTCACGAAAGCTTGACCAATCATCTTTACTTATCATATCAAGCTCCATCAGAACGATATCAGGTGTCTCCTTCTCAAACCAAACAACAAACTCCTGATAATTAGAAGCCAGCAAAATGTCGGAAACCGGGATGGAAGAACTCTTCAACAACCACTTTAACCCCTCCCGCTCATTCAAATCCCGATCCGCAATCAGCCACTTTCCCTCCATAACGCAGCCCCCCTTGTCCACTTTAATTATACATAAAAATTGGTGCCTGACACCATCCGTGGACAAATATGCAAAAATGTCCGCTCATGGTGGACATCTCGGGATTCTTTTGATGGTGTCAGGCACCTTCTTATCAATATTCCCACATTGCTATGGTGTTGTATGTTTTGTATGAACAAAGCGAACGCTAATAAAAATATTAACGAGGAGTGAGCGTGTGAGGAAATTTATTGTTTTATTGATTGTCTTTGTTGCTTTTCCTACGAATTATCAAATATTTGCAAACACTCATTTTTCCCAAGAGCCAATCAGAGGTATTTATGTAAAAGCCGCGTACACAAATGGTCCGCAGTTTGCTAAGTTATTGAACCTCGTCAAGCAAACAGACCTGAATGCAATGGTTATTGATATTAAGGATGACAACGGCCACCTTACTTTCAATCCCTCTAAAAATTCACCCTATTATTCGGCCAGCCAGCCCTATATAAAAAACCCAAGGGGCCTTATTCAGACTTTGAATAAAAATAATATCTATCCGATTGCAAGGGTTGTTGTTTTTAAAGACAATGTCTTAGCGCTAAGCCAGCCAAACTGGTCCTTTAAGACCTCCCAAGGCATTTGGCGGAACTCCCGGGGTGATATTTTTACTAACCCCTATCAAAAGGAGGTTTGGGACTATAACATAGGGATGGCGATTGAAGCCGTAAAAGTAGGCTTTAAAGAAATCCAATTCGACTATGTGAGATTTCCTGAAAAATTTGCCTCTTTTGAGAATTCACTTACCTATACGGGTAAAAAAGACGGCAGCAATCGAGTGGCTGCGGTGACGGGGTTCGTCAAATATGCGAATCAGAAATTAAAGTCATATGGTGTCAAGATGTCCGTTGATACGTTTGGAAACGCAACGGTAATTCCTGAAGCGCCTGGAATTGGACAGAACTTCTCACAAATTGCTGCACATGTCGATGTAATTTCTGCGATGATTTATCCCAGTCATTGGACGGGTATTTTTGGGATTGCGAAACCCGATTTAGAGCCCTACCTACTTGTTAAGGAATATGCAAAAGTTGAAAATTCCCGTTTGAAAAAATTAACTACTCCTCCGATATCAAGGCCGTGGCTGCAGGATTTCACAGCGGCCTGGCTCGGAAAAGGGAACTATAAAGTTTATGGCAAGCGGGAAATCGAAGATCAAATTCGCGCCTTACATTCGCAGGGAATCAATGAGTTTTTATTATGGAATGCTGCAAACAACTATACAACAAATGTCGATTATACTCCCGAATAATATCTATAACACAAAAGGACAAATACCTGTTAATTTCGGTATTTGTCCTTTTTTCAAGCATGCATTGTGCTAGGTCCTTGGCTGCGGTCTTGTGAACATAATACCAAGAGCTATCCCGAATATCAGCGAAAGTAAGTGGATCGTTCCTGTTGATTGGGAGAGGAAATTAACTAACCCTTCATACCCTTCCGACATAAAGCTTGATTGAATTCGTTGGAAAATCGGCTGGTAAACAAAAAGATAAGGAACCAATATTAACGGAACAGCAAGCCAGTTTCGACCAATCACATATTTGGTCATAAGAAAACAAATAATACCAAAACAAATAGCAAACCCATAAACAAACCAATTTATATATTGAAGTGCACGACCCGGAGAATCAAAAAACGCCAATAAATTAATATTTAAGACCCACAAAAGAGCAAACAAAACAGCAAGAACCTGTGTTTTAACAACAAACAACATAAAACTTTCTCCCTCAATTCCCAAAGATGATACTGTTACCATACCAACAATTAGATTGATATTCAATCAAATGGTGTCAGGCACCACAGAAAGACATTTGTCCGCCCTTGGCGGACAAATGTCAATAAAAAAAGGACAAGCGGGATTTTTTCATCCCCCTTGTCCTTTTTTGTTCAATTCTTAGGGCTTAGCCTACGTTTAAGCCGAAGTCTGTTGCGATGCGACCTAGCCCGCCTTGGTAGCCTGAGCCGACGGCTGAGAATTTCCATTCGCCGTTGTGGCGGTATAATTCACCTACGATAATTGCTGTTTCAATAGAGAAATCTTCTCCCAAATCATAACGAATGATTTCTTGATTTGTATCTTCGTTTACGATTCGGCAAAAAGCATTAGAAACTTGTCCAAAATTTTGGCCGCGCGCCTCCGCATCATGAATCGTAATAACAAACGAGATTTTCTCGACTTGAGCAGGAACAGCACTTAAGTTCACTTTTACTTGCTCATCATCGCCGTCTCCTTCTCCCGTACGGTTATCACCTGTATGTACCACGGAACCATTTCCGCCTTCTAGCTGATTATAGAAAACAAAATCCCTGTCAGAAGCACATTTTCCATTTGCATCCAATAAAAAGATACTTGCGTCCAAATCGAAGTCGTTTCCGCCATCATAGCGGTTTGTATCCCAGCCAAGACCAACAACAACCTTCGATAAACCAGGATTTGTTTTTGTTAAATCTACCTTCTGACCTTTAGATAGTGAAATTGCCATACTAACACCCTTTCGAAATAATTTTTTATTAAACCTTCTAAAATAAATAGAAGGCTACTAACATTCTACACCCACATCTTCGGATATTCACCTAAGAAGCTTAGGTATATCCCAAAATTTGCAATACCTTCCTTAAGTGTACAAAAATCGCACTTATTTTACTACCATTATTTTCACACTCATTAGAATAAAGCAATTAATCTATCCTAAATTAGGTTTTGAGCCGCATAAAAATGGTTAAAATAAGAAAGTCTGCCACGGAAAGTTAGTTATGCTATAATAAGCTGTTAGCAAAACGGGGTTACCGTATATTTTAAGCAGGGAGCGATTCTTTTAAATGATAAAAATTGAAATACCTAATCCAGATATAGTTGTAACTAAAAAAAAGCAACTTGGAGAAAAAGTAGAAGCACCAATAAGCAGTGAATATGGCTTTACAGATTACCATAGAATCCCAAGGGATAAAGGCGGAATCATCTTAATGTTTAACGCCGATGACGAATTGCTGTTTGTCGGTAAAGCGAGAAAATTAAGACCGCGTGTGAAACGTCATTTTGAAGATACGGTTTCACCCATTAAAACGCATCGAGATGAAGTATATAAGATTGCACTATGTGTGATTGAGGATCCGATGGAGCGAGAAATTTATGAAACCTTTATCATTAATACCCTTCACGCAAAATATAATATCGACAAAGTTTTCTATAAATAATCCTTTTTTAATGAGTGAGCAGGTTTCACAAAAAAAACCTGCTCTTTTCTATTTACTTAACTAATGTCGCCATATTTAAGGATCATTTCTTTTTCAATATGACTTACGCGGATTCCGAAGCTTGGCTCCGGACGGTCTACTTTTTCACCCAATAATACCTTAATGGCAAGGTAGGGAATGTTGATACCTGAAAGACAACTAACATGCATCCCACCACTCATCCGCGGATTGATTTCAAGCAGCTTTGGAACATCCTTGTTATATTTCACCTGGATATTGAACACATAGGGCAATTGATATTCTTGATGAAATTTCCTGGCCATTTCGATGAGCTCGAGACTTTCGACAAGCTCCCGCACCCGGCCGTCCCCCTTCATCCGTGGAATAGCGGCATACAATTTTTCCGGGGATGCTACACAATCGATACTATATTCCCTTCCCTCCAAAAATTCCAATACCATTAAATCAGGAAAGGTTTCCTGTTGTCTTAGAATCTCACACGCATAATGGTATGGAATCCGATAGCCAATGCCTTGATGAAAAAGCTGGTTAATCGATTCAATCTGGTCCTTAATGACCCGGAAACCATTCGCCCCTTCACCAACGACAGGTTTAAAACAAACCGTATGCCCTTTATCCTTGAGTCTTTCATAGGCCTCTTTAAACCCATCAATCGTATTAACGACATGGTAGTCAGGGATTGAAAAGGCAGGTACCCTCTTCGCTACGCTTTGATACGTGGCTGCCTTATTATCCATCGTCTCCATCAGCTTTGCATCAGGGCACACTAGCACTTTTACGCCTAACGCCTCAAATTCGGCAAGCCTTTTAGAAATCAGAACATTTTCCTTCCGCGGGACAAAAATATCAATATGGTGCTGCTGACAAAACTCTAGACAAAAGCCAATATATTCATCACCGGAAATATCCGGTTCGACAAAGGCAAAATCACAATTCTGTAAATAAAGCGCATCCTTGTTTGGATGGGTTCCGTAAACGATGAATTTCCGATGATCTTCGTTTGCGCGAATCATATCAATGTAATGGGAAACCGTCGTAAACCATCTATTAAACCAAATCTTCATCTAAATCCTCTTTCTTGTTGTAGTTAAGACCTCTTCCATTATTATCCTACTGTTCCAATTTTATAATCAAAATTTTGTCGAAAAATTTCCCTGAAGATTAACGTGTTGAAAAGTTTTTACTCAAACCTCCTATCGAAATACCTTTCTTACAGCAAAAAAACGCTTCTGCAAAAGCAAAAACGCTCATACCAAACCAAGGGAAACACCTTAAATTAAAAAGGCCCATGCCCTCAATCAGCAGAGGTAAATTCCTAAACAAGACTTTTTATATTATTTAATTTGGAAGCAAATTCTTTAATCGAAACATGATCTAGTTTTGATTGATCCGCAATGATACCATCGACCTTTTTGACAACCTGTCTCTCAAAAAAGTTCATTTTGGAAACAAGAAATTCCCCGCCAAACAATCCCATTAAAAAGAATCACCATTCGTATAAATAGTGTCAATAGTATTACAGTTTTTCACCGTGCTATATCATTAGATGTGGTTAGGGTTGCCCAAACCATTATCAAACCTTTCACTTTATTTGCTTCGAAAGGTTCGCCTTACAAATTCCCCAATTTCGTCTATTGCCCGTTTTGCCTCTGGCAGCAAGTCACCACTGATTTGCCAAACATGCCACATTCCTTCCCACACCTTAAGCGTGGCAGCAACACCTGCCAAACGCGCCTGAGCCGTAAGCTTTTCCGCATCGCTTTGCAAAATTTCATGATTCCCCGCTTGGATAAACAAGGGCGGAAATCCAGTTAAGTCTGCAAAGACTGGTGATATGAGCGGATGGTCGAGGGACCCTTCCTTACCTGCATACATATGGGCACCTTCCCTTACCCCTTGTACACTCAAATACGGGTCAAGCCCGTTATTTTTCGTGTAGCTTTCCCCGCTGCTCGTTAAATCTACCCAGGGAGAAAGGCAAATAATCGCGGCCGGAAGCGGTTCATTCTGTTCCCTTAACACTAATGCGGCCGCTAGACTTAGTCCCCCTCCAGCAGAATCCCCGGCAAAAATAATGTTAGAAGGAATGTAACCCTGGTCCAAAAGCCAGCGGTACACGTTGACGGCATCCTCGATTGCAGCCGGAAATGGATGCTCTGGGGCAAGCCGATACTCTGGAAATAAAACCTTTACACCTGATGCTTGACCAATCCTTGCTGCAAGCGGCCGATGTGTATCAGCAGAGCAAAACGCATACCCACCGCCATGTAGGTAAAGAATGACCTTATCCTCCAAGCTGCTTGCGGTGGAAAGCCACTCTGCGTACATGCCTTCAATCTCAAGCGGCACAACCTGACAGTTCTTTGGCATCCTCGCTAATCTCCTGCCAACATTATCAAGCATCTGCCGCTGTTCCTCCACCCGCTTATCTCTGACCCCTTTCTTAAGGGCTCTTTTTACCGAAAATTTAATTCCTTTTTCAAAAAAATAACTTCGGAAACTTGGCATGTCCTTATCTCCCTTTCCAAAAGCTTCTAGTTTCATTATACTAAAAAATCCTTTTAAAAAATAACTATGAATCTAGGATTCAGCACTTTCGAAAGTTTTGTAAATATTCTGTAACAATTCTTCCATTTCCCCTTTCTTATAGTACAATTGTACTTACCAGATCCTACTACCTGGAGGTTTATCATGAAGCGACTTACAGACCATTTAATTATTATTTCCTTTGATTGTCTATCTGCTTTAGATTTTCTGATGCTGAAAGACCTCCCCCACTTTCAAACACTATTAAAAAATGGGGCGTATGTAGAAAATGTTGAATCCATTTACCCTTCGGTCACTTATCCGTGTCATGCGACGATTGTGACCGGTAATTATCCAAACCGCCATGGAGTCATCAATAATACGCTCTTGCAGCCGGGCATGCTTTCTCCAGACTGGAATTGGTACCGGGATTGTATTCATGGTACGACGTTATATGATGAAGCAAAAAAGGCAAATTTAACGACTGCAGCGCTGTTATGGCCGGTTACTGCCAAAGCAAAGATAGACTATAATATGCCAGAAATATTTGCGAATCGTCCTTGGCAAAATCAAATCCTTGTTTCGCTTATGAACGGTACTCCCCACTTTCAATGGGATCTCAATAAGCGTTACGGTCATATCCGCAACGGCCTTCATCAGCCGGAATTGGATGACTTTGTCTTAGAGTCAACAGTCGATACAATTAAAACAAAGAGGCCAAATCTAGTAATGGTCCATTTTACTGATTTAGATACCCAGCGTCATGATCATGGCTTTTCTTCCGATGAGGCAATCGCGGCCCTTCATCGTCACAATCAACGTCTTGGCAGAATTATCGAAGCCTTACAGGACATCGGTATCTATGAAAATTCTACTATAGTGGCTTTAGGTGATCATAGTGCCCTCGATGAGCATAACGCGGTCAACCTAAATGTTCTATTACATAAGGATCATCTCATCACAACCAACCACAAGGGAAAAATAATTAATTGGAGGGCCTATTGTAAAAGTTGTGATGGCTCTGCATATATTTATGTAAAAGACAAACAAGACTTGGAAGCACATATCGCAGTGGAAAATATGTTATCCACTCTTTTAGCAGATCCACAATCCGGAATTGAAAAGGTACTGACAGGCAAACAAGCAGCGGAAAAAGGCGCAGATGGAATGTGCGCCTTTATGATTGAAGCGCAAAAAGGTTATTACTTTTTAGAGGACTTTGGAGGGGAGTACCTCAAATCCATCACGCCAAAGGATGCTGCTGCAGATAAAAGGTATACATTAGCCTGTCATGGCTATTCACCAGAAAAAGAAGACTACGGGACAATCTTTATGGCTGCAGGAAAAGGAATTCAAGCAATTACCCTGCCTTCTATCCGACTCATTGATGAAGGTCCCACCTTCGCAAGGCTTCTAGGTGTCAATCTAGGGAGTACGGATGGAAGAGTGATCGAAGAAATTTTGACTTTATAAAGGGGGAAAATGTATGAGTCGGATGTCAAAGCCGGAAAAAAGCTGGGTGCTGTATGATTGGGCTAACTCTGCCTACTCCATTCTCATCACAACGGCCATATTTCCGTTGTATTTTAAAGCGGCGGCTAATCAGGCAGGGCTTGCTGCTTCCACTTCCACGGCCTATTGGGGCTATGCCAATTCATTTGCCACCCTATTAATTTCGCTCTGCGCCCCTATATTAGGGAGCATTGGGGATTTCAAGGGCTATAAGAAACGGTTTTTCACCTTTTTCTTCGCGTTAGGAATTGTCTTTACCTTGCTGCTGGCGGTTGTTCCAAGCAGTCAATGGCTTATTTTATTAATATGTTATATGTTAACTGTCCTCGGTTTTGGCGGAACAAATATTTTCTACGATGCCTTCCTTGTCGATGTGACCACGGAGGAGCGGATGAATCAGATTTCTTCCAAAGGTTATGCCTGGGGCTACATCGGAAGCACGATTCCTTTCATTATTAGTATCGCCCTAATTATTTCAGCGCAGCAAAGCATCATCCCATTATCTGTAACCGTTGCCAGTCAAATAGCATTTGCGATTACCGCGTTATGGTGGGGCTTATTCACCATCCCGATGCTAAAACATGTCAAGCAGGTTTATTATAAAGACCGGGTGCCCAACCCCATTTCCAATGGCTTTAAACAACTGTTTGCAACGTTTAAGAAAATAAAGCAATACCGGCCATTGTTTCTTTTTCTGATTGCTTATTTCTTTTACATTGATGGCGTGAATACGATTATTACGATGTCGACGGCCTATGGATCCGATTTAGGTATTACTTCAACGAACCTGCTAATCATTTTGTTTGCGACACAAGTCGTTGCAGCCCCGTTCGCGATTATATATGGTAAACTGGCCGATAAATTCAAAGGCAAAACGATGCTGCTCGTTGGAATCTTTATTTACATTGTCATCTGTACCTATGCTTATTTCTTAAAAACTACTTTGGATTTTTGGATCTTAGCGATGCTGGTCGCCTCTTCACAAGGTGGAATTCAGGCACTGAGCCGCTCCTACTTTGCAAAACTCGTCCCAAAAGAAAATGCCAATGAGTTCTTCGGGTTCTATAGTATTTTTTATAAATTTGCTGCCATCTTAGGACCATTCCTTGTCGGCTTCACCGCCCAGATGACCGGTAATACAAATAGCGGCGTGTTCAGCCTTATTGTTTTATTCATTATCGGCGGCCTTATTCTCCTCCGTATACCGGAAGCAAACAATACCGCTCATTCCAATTCACTTTCATAATAAAATTCAAAAGACCTCACCAGGTTGTGAGGTCTTATTTTTCATCAGACTACCATTCTAATTACTTTTTCATTAGTTTTTGGATGGTGACTAGAACTTCGTCTAAGACTTCGAAGTCACCTTCTTGAATTCTCTCGACCACACAGCTTTTCATATGTCCTTCGAGTAAGATTTTCGCTACACTATTTAAGGCTGATTGGGTAGCTGAAATTTGATTAATGACATCATCACAATACGTATCCCTCTCAATTAAGCCTTTAATGCCGCGAATTTGGCCTTCAATCCGATTTAACCTTGTTACAAGATTGTTTTTCACTTTATCTGAATGATGGCTCTTTCGATGGCTGTCTTCATCTGTACAGCATGATTCACCGATAACTTCTTCTTTATTACTTCCTTGATCAAAAGACATCCAACCGCCTCCTTTTTGGTTTATTATATCATACCCCCGTACCGTAACGTGAAGGACTTTTGGATGGTAATTATATTTATTTCCATTCATTTAATATTGTTTGTTGGATATTGCGAATGACATCTCCCCTGCTGATGACACCAACTACACGTTGACTTTTATCAATGACAGGCAGTTTTTTAAAATGATGCTTGGACAAAAGGGAGACCACTTTTTTCATTTCATCCTCTGGACTAATAGTTATGATCCCATGCGTTTTTGCAATCTTGATGATCTCCATTTCAGCTACTTCATTGAGGCGGTGCTCCAAATCCTCTTCAGCAATATAGGTGATAAATGAAAAATAATCCTGAATCCGGCGATCAATTGGACTGATTGCCCGCAATATATCTCCATCTGTAACCATTCCGCGTAAGATCCCATCCTTATCGATAAGGGGCACACCGCCAATTTTCTTATCAACAAACGTTTTCATTACGTCTTTTAAAGAAGTACTGGGGCTGACTGAAATGACGTCTGTCACCATAATATCTTTTACCATCATAAAAATGTCACCGCTTTCGTTTGAATTAATCTACAATCTGCTGAAAAAAGGATCCCTTTCCAGCTTAGTTTTTCCAATCGTTCGAAGACCTTTGCTATCTACAGGTGAATTCCTACTTTTTTTGCAGGAATGATTCTAAAAAGGGAAGATTAAAATCTCCTTTTTGCATGCTTAACAGCCTAGCTTCTTCTTCTGCTTGATCAGCTAATTTTATCTCAGTTATTTCTTTATGGAGACGTTCCATCTTTCGATCTAACTCAGCAGCCATAGTCGCCGCATCTTTTAACTCAGCGATCATACGGATAGGTACTTCCTTATTATATTTATAATATATTTTATGTTCTAAGCTTGCCCAGAAATCCATCGCAATCGTCCGTATTTGAACTTCCACATAGGTTAATTCTTCACGGTCCGACATAAAAATAGGAATTTCTAAAATTAAATGCAGGCTTTGGTAGCCGTTGGGCTTCGGATTTTTTATATAATCCTTATAATCAATTACGCGAATGTCTTTTTGATTAGCGAGCATCTTGCTCAATTCATATATATCGGAAATAAACGAACATGTTATCCTGATACCAGCAATGTCTCTTACATTTTCTTTTATCGCCGGTAAAGAGAAATCATGGCCTTTACGATATATTTTCTTAAAAATACTTTCCGGAGACTTTAACCGTGACGTTACATGTTCTATTGGATTGTAGTCATGAATATAATTAAACTCATCCTTTAGGATATTAATTTTTGTATTCATTTCATCTAATGCAAACTTATAGGCCATCATGAACCTTGTCAGTTCAACCTTAAGTGCTCTAAGTTCTTTCATATCAATTAATTGTTCTATTTTCACCAATAACTTCCTCTCCAACTATCAGCATTTAAGTCCATTAGAATCAGCGATGTTTCGCAAGTGAGATAACACTTCCGGGGGGAATACCATCCGGCAAATCACTTTAGAAATCTCTTGATAATCTGCCAGTTTTCCAGTTCGGGCTTCCTTTTCCTGACTGTTCTCAACAAGGACCATAATGGCCCAAGAGACAGTGTCTAAGTCCAAATCCCTCCAGGTCAGTCCCTTTTCACTGGCTTGCTTTAAACTCGAAAGAATTCTAGCATGTATTTTTCTCCTTGCAGCACCCAAAATCTCAGCAAGCTCCGAGTCTTTTAGTGCCAACTCAGGCAGGACACGATGAAGTCCTAACTCATTAAGGCGCTTATTATGAGCCACCAAAAGTGAAGCTAACAATGATTGCGGATCACCTGAAAGCCAGCTTGGTTCCGGCGGGAGAAGCTTGTCCAATTTATCCTCTAATAATGACATTAATAATTGTCGTTTATCTGAAAAATAACGATAAAAGGTCCCGGTAGCTACCCCTGCATGGGCAGCAATTTCCTTAGCCGTTGTTTGCTCGTAGCCCCTCGAAATAAACAATGTATGCCCACTTTCAAGCAGCGCATTTCTTTTGATTAGGGCCCGTTCCTGTTTTGGGACAAATGGAAATTCACCGACAAGAAAATCTTCACGGTCTGACATTTTATCACCTCTGTCCTATCTTAGCATATTTTTTAAAATTGAACCATAGTTCATGTTTTCGTTGACAGAGAACCCGAGAAATGTAATACTATGAACCATAGTTCATGTTACGATCATTTAATGTTTAAACACCCCTTTGCATATGAAATGATGGTAACATGAACAAAACTTCTTAGATTTTTTCGTAAATAATACTTTTCAAAGCAGGATTTCAACATATTTTTGCGAATTCTTTAGGTATATTATCTTAAGTTATTTTTCCTTATTCCTATATGTTTACCAATTTTAGAAAGGTGTTGATTAATTTGGCCAACCAATCTGAATCCAAAAAAATCTCTGTTAATTCAACAATCTCATTAAAAGGAATTGTGAAAGCCATTTTCAACGATACCGTTCATGTTCAAATTGGCGGGAAAATTATTACCATTCCCACTTCGGAATTCATGCTTGAAAAATAAACTTCTTAATCCAAGAATGGAAGCCCATCACAAATCAGTGATGGGCTTTTTTTAAAAAATAGTGAACCGCCTAGAACATATCTGAATAACATATCAGAAGGGTTAAGATTATCGATCCATTTTTTTCACAACATCCACAAGTTGTTTATACAAAACAAAGAATTCATATCCTCATCATGCAAAACGAAAAAAGAGAAGGGTTTCAATGGGATGTGAAAAAATTGAAGAATACTTGTGAATCAGACCAAGCTATCCGTTCAGTTTATTCCATTCAACGGAATCTGGATCTGATTACAGCCGGATTATTATTAACAGGACAGGTGACGATTTCGCGCTTAATTGTTGAACCAGGTGGACTTGCGTTATCGGTGGGCGGGCCCTTAACCGGGATTGCTCGAATGGAAGGAAAATTCGGAAATAAAACACTTAGTTTATTTATCGATATTGGGGATATTCTTTTAGGAATCTTGTTGCTAACAGATCAAATAAATGTGTCTGGTGTCTTTCTAGGCAATGGCCGATTTAGAATCAATATGACAGGTCCAATTTTTGGTATCCCTAAACATGAGTACACATTACCCGATATCGAAAAAGTCTATACACAATTCCGCTGGATTGTGACTGATTATTTGAATGTTGATTCTAAATGGTTTATTACGAACTGAAGGGGCGATTTTCATGTCACTAACAGATTTTCCGACGATACAGCCATCAAAAGGCGGAATATTTTTATTGCTGCTTTCCATCGCTGTCTTTATCTTTTTCTTTACCCAACCAAAAGAAAGCGATGTCTCCCAGATGAGATAATCGCTTTTTTTCTTTATTTCGTAACGGGAATGGACTTTTGGTAGCAGTCACAGCTGACAATATGGTCATTTACCATGCCCGTTGCCTGCATAAACGCATAGCATATCGTGGAACCGACAAATTTAAATCCGCGTTTCTTTAAATCCTTACCTAATTTATCACTGATTTCGGTTGTTGCCGGAACATCTTTCATCTCTTTGAAGTGATTTTGGATGGGTTTCCCAACAACAAATGACCAAATATAGGCATGGAACGAACCAAATTCCTCGACCACCTTTAAATAAGCCTTAGCATTCGTAACAACTGCAGTAATTTTCAACCTATTTCTGACAATTCCCTCATTATGTAAAAGCTCTTCTATTTTTTTATCATCGTAGCCGATAATTTTTTCAGCTTCAAAGTTATCAAAGGCTTTCCGGTAATAATCGCGTTTCTTTAAAATCGTGTACCAGCTCAAGCCAGCCTGCGCCCCTTCAAGATTTAAATATTCAAATAGCAAGCGATCATCATAGACAGGGACACCCCATTCATGGTCATGATAATCAATATAAAGCGGATCCTGGTTTACCCAGCCGCATCTATTCTTAAATTCTTTTAATAATGTCATTACCCAATCCCCCACAATTCTTTCTAAAATCATTCAATATTATTGCTTAAAATCCTTCCTTGGCCATAATCAAACCATCCTATGAAATAATTAACAGCCCATTCACGCCTTCTCTCGGAAGCATAAACTATCACAACTAATAACCAAATAAAGGCGGAGAGAGGTATGGGATTATTCATTAACAATAAAAATCATCCAGATGTTTATAAAAACAACCAAGAACTTCACGAACCAAATCAAATGTTATCAAGACAGGATTATCTTACCATGTTAATAAATGAACAACAAAAAGCCAATGCTGCACTCACACAAGCTTTTGCAGAAATAGGCCTGCAAACACAGCAGCAAGAAGAAATACAGGTTACCCAATGGAGGCATATAGACAATCAGCTGTCTGATTTGCGAAGCAAATTAGAACGGAACGAAGATGCCAGCTATCAGCTTGCACAGCAGATGGATAAGCAGCTTGAATTACAAATGGAAGTATCGGAAAAGGTGACAAAACAAGCGGATTTACAAGGGGGAATGTTACAGCGGTTGGACAATCAAGAAGCGTTGATTGAAAAAATATCCCGCCAGGTGAATCATATCCGCTCGATTCTCTTTGAGCGAACCAATTACTTAGCAACGAAAATAGACGATGGCTATAAAGTTACCTCTTCCTATGTTTATAAATTGATGACAGGCTCCGACCAACCATTGACATTTTTCTTAATGAATCATAAAAAGGAAGAAAATCAACAGCACCCTGATTAACAGGACCGTATAAGAAGAAGGTTTAGCCGTATATCCAAAAATGGGTAACAGACATAACAGAATTCCACCCATTCGGTGAGAAACGATATCTCTCTCCAGTATTGGATTTATGTAATGGCGAAGTCATTGCTTTTAACGTCATGAAACGTCCTGTTTATCAATTGGTGGGAGATATGTTAGACCAAGCGATTGAACACCTTCAGCCAGGAGACCAAGTAACTCTTCATTCAGATCAAGGTTGGCACTATCAAATGAAAAGATATCAAAAAACACTAGAACAGCACCCAATTAAGCAGAGTATGTCCCGAAAGGGAAACTGTTTAGATAACGCAGTCATCGAGAATTTCTTTGGCTTTTTAAAATCTGAACTTCTTTATCTACAAAAATTTGAATGTATAGAGCATTTTGATAGGGAATTAGCTGATTATATTCACTATTACAATCACAAACGAATGAAGGCAAAATTAAAAGACCTGAGTCCGGTGGAATACAGAACTCAAGTCTTAAACGTTGCATAAAAGTATTTGTCTAACTTTATTGGGTCAGATCATATAGGGCGCCTTTTTCATTCATTTTCAATATGCATTTTTCGTCACATAAGCCTGATTTTTTTACTCGCCTTTATTAAAAATATCCGTTAACACTGGAACGATTTGCTTTTTACGTGATACGACGCCCTTCAATGTTGCTGTGTTATTGGAAAGAGTCACATTATAGGCTTTTTCTACGGCACTTTTTTTGTTTCCTAATGCTAAACCAACTGAGTCATTTGTTAAAATATCAGTTACAACGAATAAGAATAAATCAAGGTTCTTGTCTTCAATTACTTTAGTAATAACGGCTTCTAATTCTCCTTGAAGTGCTAGTACCTCATTAGGATCAACAGCATTCACTTGCGCAATTTCCACTTTACTTGAACCCATTTCAAATTCTTTCGCATCAAGTGAGATCAGCTCTTCTACAGTCTTATCACTTAAGTCAGCACCTGCCTTCAGCATTTCTAAACCATAGCTATCGGCATCCACACCGGCGATTTCAGCCAATTCACGGGCAGCGGCAACGTCTTCTGGTGTACATGTTGGTGATTTAAATAATAAAGAGTCGGAAATAATCGCAGATAACATCAGACCTGCAATTTCTTTGTTCATTTTCTTGCCATTTTCTTTATACATTTTATTTAAAATCGTCGCCGTACAACCAACAGGCTCGCAACGGTAATATAATGGATCGCTTGTTTCAAAATTAGCAATCCGGTGATGGTCGATTACTTCTAGGACACGAACTTCAGTAATATCATTGGCACTTTGCTGGCGTTCATTGTGGTCAACTAAAATGACGGAGTTGACTTCCGCTGCCACTGCTTCCACTAAACGAGGTACCTCTGCATTGAAATAAGTAAGTGCATATTGCGTTTCACCATTCACTTGTCCGAGGCGAACAGGTTCGACATCCATACCAAGTTGTTTTTTTAAATCTGCATAAGCAATTGCAGAACAAATTGTATCCGTATCAGGATTCTTATGACCGAAAATAAGTACTTTTTCCATTTTACTACTCCTAATCGTATAAAAATATGTAGGACAAGCCCAAGCAACTGAGAATGACCCTAACGAAAATTATATAGTAATATGAATTAGGTTTCAAAAAAATTTATTGACTTAATTTTATCACCATTCGAAAACCCAGCCAGCAGATGGGCCTGCAGGCTGGGTCTAGTTTTTTCATTATTTTACTGTTAAAGGTACAACTCTTTGTCCAATCACAGCAAAAAATTAAGCTTTCACTTTTGATAGTTGCCCCCTTACATCGCATGCTCACCGCCATCGACCACCACAACATCTCCGGTCACAAAATCCGAAGCAGGTGCTGCTAAAAATAATGCCACCCCTTTAAGGTCTGTATCCGAGCCGAATTTTCTTAATGGTGTACTTTCAAGAATCGCCTCACCACCATGTTCTAATAAACCTTTTGACATTTTTGTCGGGAAAAACCCTGGAGCAATCGCATTCACGTAAATCCCGTGTGGACCCCATTTCACAGCTAAATCCTTTGTAAAACTAATAACTGCACCTTTACTTGAGTTATAGCCAATGGCATTCATAATTTTTGGATTACTGCCTTTTAAACCAGCTACCGAGGCAATATTAATAATTTTCCCCGCTTGTTGTTCAAGCATCACTTTTCCTGCTGCCTGTGACATTAAGAAAGTACCGGTAATATTAACATCGATGACCTTCTTCCAAGCTTCCAAAGGCATTTCCTCAACTGGAGCTCCCCAGGAAGCACCGCTGTTGTTGACAAGGATATCAATCCGTCCAAATTTTTCGACCGTCTGCTCGACGACACGTTTGACATCTTCAGGATTGGTCACATCACATTTTAGAGCTAAGCTGTCAACCCCAAGCCGCTTCAGCCCTTCACTTACTTCCATACAAGCTTCCAGTTTTCGCGAACAGACAACCACATTTGCGCCCGCTTCTGCAAACCCCTCCGCAATTTGCTGCCCAAGACCCCTGCCGCCGCCTGTCACAATTGCCACCTTTCCCGATAAATCAAAAAGATCTTTCACATGCATAGTTTTTCCCCCTATTTAAGAAACCATCGTTTACTTTTTTAACAATAGCTCTATTCTTTTAACAGTAGTAACCTCTATTGGATACCTTTCCACCAACTTTTTCCTCTGTACGGGCTCCAATAACCCCTATTTGATACCTTTTCTCCCACTTTTGCCTCCGTACGTGTTCCAATAACCCCTATTAGATACTTTTTCTTCCACTTTTACCTCTGTATGGGTTCCAATAACCTCTATTGGATACCTTTCCACCAACTTTTTCCTCTGTACGGGCTCCAATAACCCCTATTTGATACCTTTTCTCCCACTTTTGCCTCCGTACGTGTTCCAATAACCTCTATTGGATACCTTTTCTCCCACTTTTGCCTCCATACGGGTTCCAATAACCCCTATGGATACCTTTTCTCCCACTTTTGCCTCCGTACGGGTTCCAATAACCTCTATTGATACCTTTTCACCGATTTTTCCTCTGTAAGGGCTCCAATAACCTCTATTGGATACCTTTCCTCCCACTTTTGCCTCCGTACGGGTTCCAATAACCTCCTAGTTGACAATCACAGCAAGCTCTCCAGAGTTAACATTTTTTAATGCACCGCCATACCTGCCAACAGGTGTACGCACAGCACTTAAAATGAAAATATCATTCCCGATAATCCCCCTAGTATTTTTTAAATATTTTTCCAAAGGTACGTTTGTAAATTCCCGTCATCCCCTGCCTAACAAATACAAATCATGATAAAAATAAACCCAACAGCAAAAAGGAATCCCTTAATGGTGCTGGGCCATATTTCGTGTTCAAAAATCTAGGGCGGCTAATATTGGTGATACAAAACCTCACCTTTTAGCACCTCTTTCCCCTGTTGGTTAACCGCAAGGACATTGAAGCGGAGCTGATTTTCTTGTTTTTCTTTTAATGCCGCTTTGAGGGTAATGATATCATTCAAAAATACCATGCCTTTAAAGCGGATTGAGTAATCCTGGATAAAGCCTTCTTCATAATAGGAAGTAAACAGCTTGGCCAGATTTCCCATTGTCCACATGCCATGGGCAATAATTCCCGGCAGCCCCGCTTTTTTAGCCTCCTCATCAATCGTGTGAATCGGGTTGAAATCCCCTGAGGCACCGGCATACATGATCAGGTCCAGCCTTGAGACAGGTTCGAGTTGAATCTCCTTCAAGGTTTCGCCAACGTGTAACTCTGTCAGTGTACTCATCGAGCCAACACCTTCCTTACAGCTTCAGAAATGACAATTGTTGAGGTTGAGCTGAAAATTAACTTTCCAGATAGATCCTCACCATAGCTTTCAATCAATAGAAACCCCATTTCACCAAAGTTCCCTTTTTTCTCAAAATAATTTTTCACTTTCGTATAGCAGTTAATTTCCTCACCAATCACTAATGGACGCTCATAATGAAAGGTTTGTTCGCCGTGAATCAGACCTTTATTCGGCAGATTCAACCCCTCAATCTCACCATAGTCAAAGATTCTTGGGAAGGTTGGCGGTGCAATATTGGCCCTATATCTAGAAAGTCTGCCCGTCTCCTCATCAACATAAATTGGATGAGCATCACTAATGGCCACCGCAAATTTCTTTACGGCCCCTCTTTCCACAACATTTTTCACCTTGTTCGATTGTTTACCTATTTGCTCCTTGAACAATTTAATCACCTCAAGCTTCCCATTAATTTTTTGGCCCGCCGGCAACATAGATGACTTGACCATTAACGAATGATGATTTTTCATCTGCAAAGAAGGCAACTGCATTGGCGATATCTGCCGGCTTCCCGCTTCTGCCAACTGGTATATGTGCTACACTAGCCTGAATTAATTGCTCAAAGGGAATTCCAATTCTAGCCGCCGTTTCCTTGGTCATTTCTGTTTCAATAAACCCAGGTGCAACAGAGTTAGCCGTAATCCCGTATCTTCCTAGCTCAATCGCCAGCGTTTTTGTGAAGCCCTGTAAGCCTGCTTTTGCAGCAGCATAGTTTGCCTGGCCGCGATTCCCGAGCGCCGACGTCGAGGAGATGTTGATGATTCGCCCGTATTTATTTTCAACCATATATTTTTGGGCAGCACGGGCGGCATTAAATGATCCTTTCAAGTGGACATCCATGACCATTTGCCAATCGGAATCACTCATTTTGAATAACAGATTATCGCGGATGACCCCTGCATTATTGACAAGAATATCAACAGAGCCAAATGTCTCGACCACTTCTTTAACGGCACTTTCCACCTGCTCGGCATCAACAACGTTTGTCACTTTCGAATAAACGTCGTAACCCTTTTCTTTTAATTCGCTCGTTGTTTCGGTTAACGCATCTTCGTTTAAATCGATGAAGGCCACCTTTGCTCCTTCCTCGGCAAAAAGCTCAACAATCCCTTTTCCGATTCCGCGGCTTCCGCCTGTAACAAATGCAACTTTCCCTGCAAATCTGCCCGCCATAATCATTCCTCCTGAAATAATATTGTTAATAGAAACGCTTACAATATCAGCCATTTTGCCGCCTCAATTTCGACAGCGGAGTCAGCAATCTGCCACTGGATTGCCTGTCTTTCCGCAATGGGTTTGCCAAAGGTAATCCGTTCTTGTGAATAATCAATCGCCATTTGCAATAAGCGTTCAGCAGAGCCAACTGCCCTTGCGCCAACAATCCACCTTGCAAAGCCAATCCATTCGAGACCAAGATTATAACCCTTGTGTAAGTCGCCGAGGATATTCTCCTCCGGAACACGAACATTATCAAATACTAAGCCCGCTGGACCCCAGTCACCCATCGTATGTATATACTCTGATTTCCAGCCCATTTCACGGTCGACAATAAAGCAGGTTACCCCTTCCCGTCCTTGTGTCGATTGGTGCAGGTCTTTATTTGTAATCGCAATCGCCATCACGAAATCTGCTTCGTTTCCGCCAGTAATAAATGTTTCCAGAAGCCAGCTTCCTTTGCCTTTGATTGCAGCTCTTTTAACTTCCCCTTAGAAAGACTTGGTTTTCCTTCTCGTTCGTTTCTGAGCACATCATTTTCAAGTGGAATGAGTTCTTTCTCTACAAATCTTCGAATTGTCTTTTGCACCATTTTTTGCTCATCGGTTAGACGCAAATGCATACACAACTTCACTCCATTCTTATTCTTGAAATTAAGCCTTTTAGCTACTAAAAAATAATATGCTAAACTTCCCAAACGCATACCTACCGGTTGGTATGTTACCTTTATTTTATTCCGAAATTTCAGACAATACAAGTTCTAATTAATATGAAACACATTCACTTGCACGAATATGAAATAATTCACTTTGGTGATTATTTTCCGGTCATTTTACAAATGCTACTAGTGATATTCCTAAGAGAATATCTCGTTTCAAAGTATCCTATGATGAGGTGATTTTTGATGAGCTACAAAGATCATTTAGATCCGCAGTCAGAGCTTTTTCACTACAGAACGACGCGGCCAAAGCGTCAAAATTCACAGGTGAATGGACAAACTCAAGTGACTCGAAACACAATCATCCTGAGGAGCAATGCCAAAGCACACCGTTGGTAACTGCTATGGCAAAAGAAACGAATAATGACATTCATAGAATTATGTTGTCATTAGAAGGAAAAGACCTTTCTCCGGCACCACTGTCGGGAAAAGGTCTTTCTTTTTTTAAAATTGAGTTTACTTATTATTGAAAATAAAGGTTTGACGCGATATCATAAAATCCAATTAGATTATATAAACAGGAGTGGAGCATGAGCATGTTAGAAGATTTCAAGATAAGAGATGCCAATTTTAGTGATTTGCCGATAATTATTGACATCTATAATTCAACTATACCAAGCAGAATGGTTACTGCCGATTTAGAGCCCGTCTCAGTAGAAAGCCGTGAACAATGGTTTAACGAACACACCTCTGCTTTTAGACCATTATGGGTTGTAGAAAGTCAAGGCAGAATATGCGCATGGGTCAGCTTTCAATCATTTTACGGCAGATCCGCTTACAATAGCACCGCAGAAATTAGCATCTACATTCATCAGGACTTTCGCGGAAGGAAACTCGGAAAATTTCTAATTCAAAAAGCAATCGATGCTTGCCCGAAGCTTCAAATCAAAACCCTGCTCGGCTTTATTTTTGGTCATAATGAGCCAAGCATGAAACTATTTTCTACTTTTGGTTTTGAAAAGTGGGCACACCTGCCGAATGTGGCAGAACTGGATGGGATCGAAAGAGACCTGCTAATACTAGGCAAGAGAATCTTCTAAATCCATTGAATCAAATTAAAACGGCTTGTGGACTAAAAATCCACAAGCTTTTTCCATTTAAAAAATATGATTTCCACCATTGTAATATTCCAAATTAAGTGATTATCTAGTACTATAATTAATAGAAGAAGAAATGATTATAAAAAACTTATTCCCTTGAAAAGAATTGGAGATTTCCATGGAGAAAAAAAAGCTGATTATCCTCTACTTCATCACAAGTATTATTTGGATATATGGATCTAATTATCTAATCAAACAATTTGTCCCTTCCTCCTTTACTGACATAGTGGAAAGGTCGAAAGAATTTTTTTATATAGTAGTCACTGGAGGATTCCTTTATTTTTTCATAAGTAAAAATGAGGAATTAACTGTATCCCAAGAGGACCAAAAACGTCTATCTACCTTAATTAATTCAATGGTTGACTTTGTTAACTTTAAAGACGGCGAGGGCAAATGGATTGAATCTAATGAATTTGGTTTACAATTGTTCCAGCTTGAGAATGTTGATTATCGCGGAAAAAAAGACTCTGAATTAGCGGAGTATACAGACTTTTATGCCGATGCCCTTCGTTACTGCGAGATTTCAGATGAAGAAGCATGGAAAAATGGTGAAATAACCCGGATTGAAGAAGTTCTTCCCGTTCCAGATGGTTCAGCGAAAACGTTTGATACAATAAAAGTGCCGCTTTTCAATCCTGATGGCAGTAGAGAAGGATTAGTCATAATTGGCCGCGATATTACAGAAAGGAAAAATATGGCGCGACTGCTGGCTGAAAGCCAACAGCAATATAAGTCTTTATTTGAATACAGTCCAGATATTGTTTATCTGCTGGATATGAACGGGAATATTACTAACTTAAACCCTCACTTTGATGTCATTACGGGTTACAATCGCGAAGAACTGATTGGAAAAAATGTAAAAACTTTATTACCAAAAAGGTATATCAGGTATCTTCCGAAATTTATTTCCACTGTTGTTGAGGAAATAAAGCCGGTCATCTATGAGATAAAAATACCACATGCAAACGGGGCTGCGGTTATCTTGCAATGTACCTCACTTCCAATCATTATTAATGGGAACATCGCTGGGATTATTGGCTATGGCAAAGATTTGACCACCTTAAGGAAAACCGAAGAGCGGCTGAGAAGAACGGAAAAGCTGTCAATCGTTGGGGAGTTATCTGCCAGCGTGGCCCACGAAATTCGGAACCCGCTTACCTCTTTAAAAGGATTTGTCCAGCTTTTACAAGTCGAGGATGTGAAGCATCAATTTTATTATCAAATTATGTTAGATGAATTAAATCGGATCAATCACATTGTTGGTGAGCTTCTGTTATTAGCAAAACCGCAGCTTCTAAAATATACAATGGCCGATCTTCAAAAGATTTTAAAGGACGTCATCTCCCTATTAAGTACAGAAGCTAGTTTATATAACGTGCAAATCGATTCTTTTTTTCCAGAAGAGGATCTTTTGATTGAATGCGAGCCAAATCAGCTTAAGCAATTATTTATCAATGTCATTAAAAATTCGATTGAAGCTTCTCAAAATGGCGGGAAAATTTCCCTTGTTTTAGAATCAGTAAAAGATGACCATGTACAAATTACTGTTAAAGATAGCGGCTGCGGGATTTCAAAGGAACGATTAGCAAAAATTGGTGAACCCTTCTACTCTTCAAAAGAAAAGGGAACAGGCCTAGGTTTAACAGTCAGTTTCAAAATTGTTCAATCACATCAGGGAACCATCCGCTTTGACAGTCAGAAAAATCAGGGGACCTCTGTTCACATTTCCCTGCCAGTCCAGCAGAATTACGCCAAGAACCACCACCGTTCAGAAACAGAAAAGGTATAAAACAAAAAGACAAGTCCGTCAAACTAAGACGTGCTTGTCTTTTTCTTACGATTTCTAAAAAAGGCAATGATTAATAAGATGGTTGGAATGATAATTTGAAAGGGCCAGTTCAAATAAATGGGTACAACCTCCAGCCCTTCCTTCATATGCTCAGCATAATTGGAGGCAATGGTTATTGATGCACACAGGATGATAAAACCGATGGGAAAACTAAGATTCTGGTGGTTTTTAAACTTGAAAAGGTCCGCGGTTCCTGCCACTGCCGCATAAAAAAACAAAGATATTTTAAAGAAACCGCCAATCACTAGATAAAGCATGAATAATACATCCAAGCGCTCTATAAAATTAGCCAATTGAATTTTTCCGATTGTAGTCAATAATGGGAAATTGGACCGAGAAAACAGCTCTGGTCCTAATGTAGCAACATTTATTGCTGCAGTAATCGCTACATTGATCCCTGCTAATATCATTCCGCCCATACAGGCTATCTTCACTTTTTTTGAATCGTTTAAAAACGGGAGAAGCATGGTAAAGACAACCATTTCCCCAAATGGAAATGTAATCGTTTGCTTTAGAAATGTATTAACCACAGGCCTCCAGCCATACTCAAAAACAGGTTGTAGATATTCGATGTGAATTAATCCAGAAACAAAAATTAAAATAATACCGACAAACGCCATAAAATAAATAACTGAGAAATACAGTTCTCCCACTCTTGCGATTACTTCGAAACCCTTATGAATCCCATAAATAATCGTTAGAATCATTAAGGAATTAATGACAATTAACGGTGTACTTGTATAAATGGTCGTTGTTAACAACTCGCCAAAGTCTCGCAGCACCCTTGTGGCACAATAGATGAAATAGACGATATATAACAGCCCGAGGGGTCGTCCAATCCATTTCCCTGTTATCTTTTGAACATAACTTGTTAAGGGAATATCTGGATAATACTTAAAAAGCCGATAGTAAATGAGAAAAAGTATTAACCCCCCCGCTAAACCTAACAAAACTGATATCCATGCGTCTTGTTTCGCTTGTACGCCAAGTCCGACCAGAATTGCACTGCCCATTTCAAACAAGACCACCAGTATAAACATCTGGGATGCTTTTATTTTTGCCTTTTCCAAATCTATCCCCCCCTTGCCTAGGGCTATTTATTCATATTAATCCAAAACGGACTTGTCCGTATCCCCTCCCGGCGTACAAAGGAGTCTACTTTTACATTTACGTCAAGTTCCGCAAAATGGTTATTCCAATCCCCTTTTAATTTCTTCCATTGCTTCGGGTTGGCCCGATGAACCCTTTCGCCAAACCCAAATATATCGCTCTTCATTTTTTGAGCTTCTTTGATGGATCCCAACACTTGCCTTTTTATTTCTTTTTCAACCAGCTTATCAATTTTATCTATTACTTGTGGATTTGTTAAGTCTACAGCCGTGTTGGCTTCGCTTATCCAACCTTCATCCTCAATCGCAATATTGATGAGCGGCTTTCCGTTTTTAAAATGAACGGAAACTTTTGTTTTTGACCGAATGGAAGCCATCGTAATGGCATGCTTCTTGCCATTCCAACTTACATTTATACCTGTGCTTTGAACCTTATCCAAGACATATACTACCCCACGTGCCCATTGGTGCTCAAACCATCCAATCAATTTGCCTTTTTCAAAAACTGCTAAACCATCAGCTTCCAGAAAAGCCCCTCCAATGGTTTTTTGCAGATCCTGCGCATTTCCTATTTGTTCCTTTTTGCCATGGACAATATAACCATTTACAATGGGGTTTTTGCCGTCGCTGACAAGCCCGGCAAGGAAATCATCGATATTTACCCCTATATTCTCCCCTAGCATCTTTTCTGTCGATTTAAGCTCTTTGGTAATTTTATTGACAGGCAATTTATCGAGGTTGGTAAGTGCGGAAACCAAATCCTGTGCCGAAGTATGTCTTGCGACCACAATTTGGGTCGTGGTTCGAAATTCGGGGTCCCGATCCAAGGCATCCATCATATCAAGGATTCCATCCCTTGCCACTTCTTCACTTACTGCAATTAAATTCGTATGCGAATAATACAATCGCCTTGAGATCATTTTGGTGGCATTTCTAGCCGCTTCTGTAATGGTATTACCGGAACTCTTATATACGGCAATCGGCAGCCCCTGCCCACCGCCATTTTGTCCAGAAGCCACATTCCCAGGATTTACAAGTTGGAATGAAACGTCAAACTTTTTATCTTCACCCTTGTCAATCCCCATCGCCATGACAAAGGCTAAATCAGTTAACTCCTTTTGATTCCAGCAGCCACTCATTATCGGCAATAACAAAACCATTAGAAAAGAAATCACAAAAAACTTTCTCATCATGATTCCCCTTTTGGCGTTTGAGTATCATCACCTTGTTTGGGTGGACCAGGTTTTTGATTCTCCCCCGATCTTATTACATTTCCTTTACTAATAAACATCGGCCGATATTTCATTGCCCATAATGGAAAACGGACAAAAACGTCTTGTTGATTGCGAAGATTAAAGGGTGCGATCGGCATCATGTAGGGAATTCCAAAAGAACGTAAGGAACATAAATGAATTGACATAAACATGAGTCCTAACATGATTCCATAAAAACCTAAAACAGTAGCCATTCCCATCAAAACAAAGCGGATCAATCTGGCTGCAATCGCCATTGCAAAAACTGGGGTTGAAAAGTTCGCTATTGCAGTAATAGAAACAACAATAACCATTACCGGAGAGACAATGCCAGCCTGTACAGCTGCCTGACCGATGACTAGTGCACCTACAATGGAAACGGCTTGACCGACTGCACGTGGAAGCCGGAGTCCTGCCTCCCTTAATATTTCAAAGGTAACCTCCATGATTAAGGCCTCGACAAAGGCTGGAAAAGGAACATTTTCTCTTTGGGCAGCAATCGCAATCGCCATCGTGGTTGGAATCATTTCCTGATGAAAGGTGGTTCCTGCAATATACAAAGCGGGTCCTAATATGGCAATAATAAATGCCAAAATCCGGAGCAGCCTTACACCCGTTGAAATATCGAAACGCGAGTAATAATCATCAGCCGCCTGAAAAAATTGGATAAAGATTGCTGGCGCCGTAAGGACAAACGGAGTCCCATCCACTATTATTGCGATTCTTCCTTCGAGCAATTGGGATGACACCACATCAGGCCTTTCTGAATGGTAAGTGGTCGGAAATGTTGTCCACGCTTGATCTTCAATTAATTGTTCAATATATCCGGAACCAAGGATAGAATCGATATTAATGCGATTTAATCGCTCTTTGACTTCTGCGACAATTTTTTCATTTGCGATCCCTTTGATATACATAATGGCGATATCTGTTTGTGAAACAGTGCCGATTTTCATCGACTCAATCCATAAATTCGGACTTTTTATTCGCCTTCGTATTAAGGCGGTATTTGTCCGAAGCGTTTCAGTAAAGGAGTCTTTGGGACCCCTTATTGATAATTGCGTCGAAGGTTCCGTAATGGCGCGCTTTTCCCAACCCTTTGTTTCTCCGCTAATCCCTTTATTGTAACCATCTAAAAAAATTACCGTATCTCCTGAGAGCATCGAATCATACACCTGATTCCAATTATAAATAACCTTGTTACTACCTAAAGCAACGGCTTTCTCAATCATAAATTGGAAATAATCTATTTCATCCGCAACGATTTCATTTTCATTAAACGATTCTAAAATAAAGTCGCTAATCACTCTACTGTCAGCTAATCCATCTACATAAACCAGTGCACCTCTATGCTTACTATGAATAAATTCCCGAATAACAATATCATTACTATTACCAAACTCGCCTTTTATTCGGGAGATATTTTCTTTATAATCCCGAAGGATTGGTAAATCTTCTGGTTTTTGCGGATCTTGCTGCTGTCTGTAATTATCGTCCTTTCGCTGTTTTTGTTTCTTTTTCAAAATCTTGGACAAAATTGACACAATTTCCGCCTCACTTCAAAGAAATTATCATAATGGGTATTTTCCCCAATGAACTCTAATATATCCATTTGTACCATAATACTTTTAAAAATAGCTGCATACGGATTGCTTACTATTGAGAACATAATAGGTAATGTGGATTGAAGGTGACGTTAGTGAAAATATTATTAGTAACCTTGTTAATAGCGGCAGGAATGTTTTCGTTTATGATTTTGTTAGATCTCCAAATGGGAATCGTTAAACGGGGCATTATATGGAAAGTGATAAACCCTTTTCGAGTAATGGAGACAGCCGAATATATCATTATCCTTTTATTTTTACTATTTTTTATCATTGGTTCTGTTGGCTCATACTTAAAAAAACGATTGAGCAATCAATCATCGAACTAATCATTTCTGGAATTTTATTTATAAGAAAAGAGCCGCAATTATTATTGCGCGCTCTCTTCTTTTTTCGTTTCATGAATTTCAGCAGTTCGTTTCCTCTTGAAGAAAGTTATAACGGAAGTCAATCGTTTCGTCCATTTTCTTCGTCTTACATCGTTCGTTCCATATACATATCGATTCCAAAAATAATAGATTGATTCCTCAATAACAATCAATAGGAGGATAAACAGAGTTGAAATTGTAATCCAATACCACATTTTAAGGACCCCTTTTCAAATGGATAATTTATCCTATTCAAGAACCACTAATGATGTACAATCGAAAGGCAAATCTCTATTTCTATTAGAATCTCTATTTTCATTTTAACAAAAAAATACCAAATTGTGGACTAATTGCAAGGAATGTAGTATTTTTATTTTGAGTTACGAAATTTTTTCAGGAGGGGACATTATGGAATATCGTCGATTAGGAAGAACAGGCTTGAAAGTAAGCGAAGTTAGTTTGGGAAGCTGGCTTACATATGGTGGTTATGTCGAGGAGCAAAACGCTGCTGCATCAATTGATAAAGCCTACGACCTCGGGGTTAACTTTTTCGATACTGCCAATGTTTATATGCGCGGTGAAGCCGAAATTGTTGTTGGCAAGGCGTTGAAGAAATATGTACGCGATTCTTATGTTCTGGCAACAAAGGTTTTTTGGCCGATGGGCGATGGTCCAAATGACAGGGGTTTATCTCGGAAGCATGTCATCGAACAATGCCATGCCAGCCTGAAACGTCTTAATACCGACTATGTCGACCTATATTATTGCCATCGTTTTGACCCTGAAACACCACTTGAAGAGACTTTAAGAGCGCTTGATGATCTTATCCGCCAAGGGAAAGTCCTATATGTCGGGGTGAGTGAGTGGACGGCAGAACAAATTTCCGAAGCTGTCCATCTTGCCGATAAAAAGCTTCTCGACCGGATTGTGGTCAATCAGCCGCAATACAGCATGCTGCAGCGTTATATCGAAAAAGAAGTCCTACCTGTCAGCGAAAAGCATGGAATCGGCCAGGTTGTCTGGTCGCCGCTCGCACAAGGTATCTTAACGGGTAAGTACAAAAAAGGTGAGCAAGCTCCAGCAGGCAGCCGGGCCTCACAGGAAAAATTCAGCAACCTGTTTGGATTGTTAACTGAAGAAAACCTTGATCGAGTCGAACTTTTAAAGGAAGTAGCCGCGGATAACGAGCTTTCTTTAGCAAATCTAGCGCTTGCCTGGATCTTAAGACAGGAGAATGTTGCAAGTGCCTTGGTAGGTGCAAGCCGTCCTGAGCAAGTCGAGGAGAATGTTAAAGCTTCTGGTGTAAAATTAAACGCAGAAACACTTGCAAGGATTGAAGATATTTTAAGATAAAAAAGATGCCTCTGGATTTAATTAGTCCAGAGGTTATTTTAATTAACGTTATACCACCTTTTCAGCATTTCTAACTCTTGATTTATTTCCAGCTGTAAAGAATAGGATACTTCCAAGTGTGATCACTGCGATGACCCAAAACATAATTTGTCCTTGGAAATGACTAAGAAGATAACCGCCAGCGACCGGTCCAAAAAAGTTCCCGATTTTTCGGAATTGCGCTGCCCCAAAATAAGTTCCACGCAAATGTTCCGGGGCAAGTTGATCAATCATCATGCTATTGGAAGGGAAGATTAATATTTCTCCAAAGGTTACTAACACAATCGCGAGAATAGCCGTTACCCAGCCGCTTACAAAGCTAAAGCCAATCAATCCAGCTGCCATAAAAAATGCACCCACTACCATAACCTGCATTAACTTGAACTTTTCAGCGAGGTGACTGATAGGCATCTGCAGAAATACAACCATCACCGCATTAATCGTAATCAGCATGGAGAAAATGAAAACGCCATTCTCTACTGTGCCTTCTAATATTTGCGGCAAATTGGAATCAATTTGAACATAGCCCATATTGACTAAAATGATTCCAATAATTAAGTACCTTAAGGCCTTATCCATTTTTATAATCCGAAACGCATCCCCAAAAGAAACAATCTTCTTACTATGGTCTGCAAGCGGTACGACAAGCCTTTTTAAAAAGTAAACTAATACAATCGCGTAAAGCAAATAAATGGAACCCGTTATCGCAAACGATAACTTAGCCGAGGTATTAGCTAAATACGCGCCGATTAGCGG
Organism: Neobacillus soli NBRC 102451; assembly: GCF_001591665.1. Classification (GTDB taxonomy): domain Bacteria; phylum Bacillota; class Bacilli; order Bacillales; family Cytobacillaceae; genus Neobacillus; species Neobacillus soli. The sequence continues at coordinate 134,668 of NZ_BCVI01000018.1, forward strand.
GCCCACTGACGCGCCGATATTCATCGCAGTATAGCGCAGAGAATATACCTTCATTCGCTTTTCCTTAGCGGTTAAATCGGCCATCAAGGCTTGAGCTGTTGGTTCAAAAAAGGAGTTACTAAGCCCATTTAGCGCATTTAACAAGATAAACCAACCCTGCCCTGTTGCCACAGTGAACCCGTAATAAACAAAAGCTACCATAAACAAGGAGGTAAGCATAATCGGCTTACGACCAAATCGGTCTGATAAGTGACCGCCAATAAATCCCCCCACCGTCGCCATTAGCGGACTCATCCCAACAGTTAAGCCGATAATAATTGGTGAGAGGTCCATATGTCTAGATAAGTAGATTGATAGGAAAGGCAGCGTCATAAAGGCCGAGCCTCTGGATAACACTGTACCAATTAACAAAACCCACACAATCGGATGGAACTGTCCAATATAGTTTTTCAGTTTGGTCATATGTAATGCCTCGCATTTTTTAAATTTACTTATCTAGTTAACCAATTTGTTTGAAAATTGTAAAGAGTTTTTCTGCCTTTCAAACCTAAATAAAATCGGGAAACCTCATGCTCATCGGCACTGAGACAAATTGTCAGTGCCCGTGCAGGGTGAAAAAACAGGCTTATGGGCACTCAGACAGGTTTTCAGTGCCCGTGCAGGGTGACAAAACTGTCTCTCGGGCACTGAGTTAGATTGTCAGTGCCCGTGCAGGGTATAAAAACAGGCATTTGGGCACTCAGACAAGTTGTCAGTGCCCGTACAGGGTAAAAAAACAGGCTCACGGGCACTGAGTCAGGTTTTCAGTGCCCGTACAGGGTATAAAACAGGCTTATGGGCACTGAGACAATTTGTCAGTGCCCGTACAGGGTATAAAAACAGGCTTATGGGCACTCAGACAAGTTGTCAGTGCCCGTGCAGGGTGAAAAAACAGGCTCTCGGGCACTGAGACAGCTTGTCAGTGCCCTTGTAGGGGGAAAAAACAGGCTCATGGGCACTCAGACAAGTTATTATTTAATAAAAATATACTCTCTCTCCCCAATAACACTATAGTTTTTCATTAAAACTCTCCTAATTGTCTTATTCGACACAACCGCCCCACACCATTCATGAAACACAATAATGGTAATTTGCATTTCCGGAAAAAGCAGCTTCAATTCCTCCACACACCGCAAAATAGCATGATCAACCTTTTCCTGATTTCGGCAAACCTCACATACAAGATTCCTATCAACAACACTTGTCTTTAATGAGCAGCATACTGCACAAATAAAACCTTTTTCCAGATGAGCAAAGTCATAACCGGGGAACCTGCTATAAGGAGATTCAATTTGGTGCAAGGAAACTAACTGATTGGCCAGCTTTTGATGAAAGCTGTTTAATTGTGAGGGCCTTCTATTAAATTTCTCCATAAACCTCGGAAGCTGATTCGGATAAATAATGGGTTTATCAAGAGGGGATTGGTATAAATGAAACTCGGGGTTAATAAAGACAACGTATGCTTCAATGGGGATCTTATACCCAAGATTCTGGAGCAGCTGCCGGAGTAGGGATTCGCATCGTTCAAGCTGTAGCAGTGGATTTTTGATTTCTTTTTCTTTTTTGGAAACCATATAGAACCTGCCATTTTTAAAATAAAAATCACCTTCATAATTTTTCACCTCAATATGTATATTTTTTAACACTCTTCTAAAAGTATCCCGCGGCTAATTGTTTGAAAAATTTAGTTCCGACCTGATTATCTGTCTAATTTAGTTATCAAATTTACCCTAAAATTATAGTTCTCTGCTTATCAAACCTAAAGGAAAGTCAGCCCCGCAATGGGACTGACTTTCATTGATTAATTTGGGTCCTTGTATGTTAACGCCCGGGTGCTGTCACCATAGCCTTTTGTCGTTGGATCCTGCACCAGTCCCAGCATCGATAGCAAAACAAATACGGCATTGGCTCCAGTTAAAATAGAATTTTGGATTGCATCCGTCAGTTGAAAATCGATGACCCCTAATGAATGTAAAGCTCCTAACACCAGTTGCGCGACAATCATGATCTGTGATATAAACGCGATGACCCAGTTCCGGTTTTTTAAGCGGACCTTCCAGTTAATCATCACACCATCCCTTTCCTCATGTTAATTAATCTTTCTATTAACATATGCTTGGACTAAGAAATGGTTGTCCGCAATTTACTCAAGATTTCGCTTTTTTACACTTCTCTGCGCATCGCTTTTAACACATCGACCTTGGTCGCCCGCTGTGCCGGCCGAAGCCCTGATATGATCGTTACTCCATAACAAATGACCACGCAAATGATTGGTAAGATAAGCGGGATATCACTGAATATCAAATTAATTTCTGTTTCTTTGCCAAATGCTTGTTTAATGATTAATGGTATTGCAAAATTAACCGTATAACTAATGACATACGAAACGGCCGTCCCGATTAGCGCTCCAATCAAGCCAATATAACTGCTTTCCAGCAGAAATATTCTCTTAATGGTCTTCGGATTGGCACCGATTGCCTTCATGATACCAATATCCGGGGCACGCTCTGTTACGGCCATCGTCATCGTATTATAAATCCCAATCGAGGCAATCAGAATCGCAATCGTCCCAATAAAAATCAGTCCTGCCTTGGCAATCATAAACACCATATTAACTTCTTTCAATTCATTTACCACAGAATATGTAGCGTATTTCTCTTCTTTTAATTGATCAGATATACTTTGAACTGCCTCCATGTCCTTGGCATAGATCTTCACCTCATCATACGTATCATAGCCTGCCTCAAGTCCCTGTGGTTTTTCACCGTTTTGGTCGAGCATGAACCCTTTTGGTGTACCAGTAAATGCTTCAATTTCCTTTAACATCTCATCAGAAATGAAGACACTGCTATCTTGAGCCCAATCCTTGGTTGGTTTTTTAGAGATTCCTACCACCGTCAGCGGGATTGTTTTTTCTACTTGTTTGCCATCTTTAAATTGTGTAACCGTTAATCCAATTTTCTCACCTAGCAATTTCCCCGTATAGCGATATTCCGCTTTTACCTGACCTCTCTCATCGTACATATCATCGCCAGCATCTTTTGAAGCAAGATTAAGTAAAAAATTATAACCTACAACCACTTCATCTTTACTTTTTGGCAATTTTCCTTTTGAAAGTTCAAAACCTGCCTTCACTTCTGACGGAAAATTTGCAACAAACGTTTGCGTCGGCTCTTGATAATTCCCAATCGTATAGGTGCTTTCTTGCTGGAGCTGTTTTCTCCTAGTAACAGCCTTAACATCCTTTACCTTTTCAAAAATTTTAACATCCTTATCGGTTAATTGCCTGAACCCGCCTTTCTCGTTTGTTTCTTGACCGTGGACATCAATTTGTGTAATCACCCTCTGTTCGGTCATTTCCTTGACCACCGATTTCTGTAAACCAAAGCCTACGGAGGCGAGAACGATTAAGAAGGCACAGCCCATTGCGGTTGCAAGAATCGTCATAAACACTCTTGTTCTATTTTTCTTCATATTCTGGCGGACGAAACGGAATTGGTCTCTTAATCTCATACCAACACCCCCTCGACAATGCGGCCATCTAGTAATTCAATTTTGCGGTTTCCGATATCGGCCACCTGATCATCATGGGTGATGATTAAGAATGTAATCCCTAAATCCCGGTTCAATTCCTTGATGAATTGCAGTAATTCTTCCTCAGTTTCACTATCAAGGCTACCTGTCGGTTCATCGGCAAGAATGAGCGGCGGATTCACAATTAAGGCACGAGCAATACTAACTCGTTGCTGCTGCCCGCCCGATAACTCGCCAGGGTAATGATCCTGGTAATCTAGTAATCCCACTTTCTTCAGCATTTCCTCCGTTTGCTGTTTTCGTACATTCTCATTAACTCCTTTTAAAATCAATGGGAGCTCGACATTTTGAAAGGCAGTCATGCTTGGAATCAATTGAAAGCTTTGAAAAATAAAGCCAAGGTTTTTAATCCTGAAGTCAGCAAATTTGGCTTCATTCAGCTCAGATACCTTTTCCCCGCCAATCCAGATTTCACCCTCTTTAGGATGGATGAAACCACTGACTAAGTTTAAGAGCGTTGATTTTCCCGATCCACTTCTGCCAACTATTGTTACTATTTCACCTTTTTCAACAGTAAAAGAGATGTCCCTCAGGACAGGAATAATCGTTTGCCTTCCTTTTTTTCCTATCACAAAATCATGGCTTAAATTCTTTATTGTAATCATAATTTCCTCCTGCTTTTTTCACTTCACCCTTATAGACGTAAACTTCCCCCCACATCCCTACAGTTTTTTTAAAAATATTTTTTTACAGCCTTTTTGGCGGCTAATTCGTTTGATTTGTTACAAGATGGGAAAATTAGCAGAAATAGAATACTTTTACTAGTCTTTTGGCCTAAGAAAATTTATAATATATGAATTGAAAATTTCTTTTTGAAAGTTAGGAGATAGCATGGAGAAATTACATCCATATTGGGTTAGGGTGGTCCGTTTCTGGAAAAAGAAACATATAACGCAAATCCTTTTATTAATCATCCTTGTCTTTGTTTTAGTGACAATTCTGTATTTCGGCTGGCTCGCTATGAGAGCAAATGTGGAATCATTAAAGCAAGGCCTAAGCCAACCGACAGATATTTATGATAAAAATGGAAAGGTTGCTTCCCATATTGCCACCAATCGGACAAAAGGCGTGAAAATCGAGGAATTACCAAAGTATGTTCCAAATGCAGTTGTCGCAATTGAAGACGAACGCTTCTATGAACATGGCGGCTTTGATGTGAAGGGAATTGCCCGTGCCTTTTTCAGTAATATATTTGCAGGCAGAATTACCGGCGGCGGCAGTACACTCACACAGCAGCTAACCAAAAATGCGCTCCTGTCACCTGAACGAACGTATAAGCGCAAAGCCGAGGAATTATTTTTAGCAGTAAAAATCGAGAAGGTTTATAAAAAAGACGAAATTCTGCAAATGTATATCAATCAAGTGTATTTCGGGAGCGGCGCCTGGGGAATTAGCAACGCCTCCAAGAAATATTTTGATAAAAATATCAAGGATGTTTCCGTTAGTGAAGCGGCGATGCTTGCCGGTCTTCTGCATGCACCGAATTATCTTGATCCCTATAAGAATTATGATTTAGCCATGAAACGGCGAGATACCGTTTTAGGGAAAATGAAGGAACTTGGGATGATTAGCACTACCCAGTACAGCTCTGCAAAAAAAGAAAAGATTCACCTTCATGATGGCGGCGGCAGCTTTATTGAACGAAAATATCCCTATTATGTCGATGCTGTTTTAAATGAGGCTGAATCTAAATATGGTTTAACGCAGGAAGAAATTCTAACAAGAGGGTACCGAATTTATACTGAAATGGATCAAAATCTTCAATCAGGCCTTGAACAAGTATATAGTAAACGATACCTTTTCCCAGTCGGGTCCGGGGGGAAATTAGTCCAAAGCGGGTCAGTCCTTTTGGATCCTGCTTCAGGGGGGGTCCGTGCCCTTGTTGGCGGTCGCGGCGAGCACGTTTTCCGCGGCTTTAACCGGGCCACACAATTAAGGGCACAGCCAGGTTCGACCATCAAACCACTGGCTGTTTACACACCAGCCCTTGAAAATGGCTACAACTATTCATCTGAGCTTGTTGATAAACCAACTTCATATGGAAATTATAAACCAGAGAATTTTTCCAAAACGTACGAGGGAAAGGTTCCACTTTACAAAGCGCTAGAAAAATCGCTGAATATTCCTGCTGTATGGCTTTTAAATGAAATTGGTTTAAATAAGGGACTGAATTCATTAAACCGGTTTGGCATCCCAGTGGAAAAGGCAGATGAAAACCTGGCCGTTGCCCTGGGCGGCATGAGTAAAGGGGTCTCGCCACTGCAAATGGCTAATGCCTTTTCCGCTTTTCCTAATGGAGGGCAGCGTCAGGATAGCCACTTAATTACCAAAATTGTCGGACCAACCGGGAACATTATTGCCGAACGGGAAGCAAAGACGACAAAAGTGACTTCAGCGAAGGTTTCGAATCAAATGACTTCCATGCTCTTAAATGTTGTCGAATCTGGCACAGGGAAACGCGCTCAAATTCCTGGGCAACAGCTGGCTGGAAAAACAGGTTCGACCCAATTGCCATTTAGCGGTGTTAACGGAACGAAGGATCAGTGGATGGTCGGATATACACCGAACCTTGTCGGCGCCGTATGGATTGGCTATGACCAAACGGACCGGCAGCATTATCTGCCAAGCTCCAGTTCGTCCAATGTTGTTCCGATTTTCAAAGAGATCATGCAGTCATCCATTCCCTATCTTCCAAAAGAAAAATTTGAAGTCGGGTCAATTAATGCCCAGCTTGCTGGTGATGCCCCGCCACAGAAAAGCATTAATGACCAGGCGAAAGAAATTAGCAAAGAATTAAATAAAAATGCCCAGAAGATTGGGGAATCAATAAAAGAAAAAGCCCCTGGATGGAAAAAGGGCTTGGATAAGGCATTATATACGATTGGCAAAGGGATCGACTCTTTGGTTAATAAAGTTAAAAGTCTGGGAGAATAGCACGCAATCACTGCGTGCTATTTTCTTACTGATAACCTGCTATTTGCCTATTTGGATTGAATGGAAAAAGCCCCCTGCTATCTTCATTAATCTTTCTTCTTGACCAGCATGATAAACGGCAATAAAGCATGTTGCTGGACCAGATGATTTTAATACATCTACGGTTGTGATGACCTTCTCCCGTGAAAACCCTTCAATGGGAAACATCTGATTCAGCTCAGATAAGATTCCTTTCGAGCCAACAGGCCATGTCATTACACCATCCATCATACATATCTCTTGAAAGATTGACAGTGGTGCCACTTCATCATGTTGGTCAATGACTTCGCTGCCAACAAGAGGTAACCCCACCACGGCTATTTTCATTTGATTGGAATATGTTTCAAGCGTCGTTTGATTGGTAGACTTTTTGCCGAGAACGATTAAGCCAACCGCGGATTGCATAAATGTAAAATTACTTTCCGTGCTGCCTGTAATAGAAACATTTTTCAACTTTAGTTCTGACAGCCCTTTTTGGATTCCCCTAACAAGCTCATCCCATGGTTCGTTTCCGCAAAAGTTATGGAGCACGACTGAAATGGGCTGCCCGCCTGCTGCAATACATTCCATGACCGCCACCCTGAACGAATAATAGGCAACCGTTTCATATGGTGCACGAACGAAATCATCCTCTTTCATCCCGATAGCTCCACTATTATCAGAGGCAATAATGAGCGAATCCTGACTATTAAAAGGAATGGTGATAATATTCCTCATGGTTTTGCCTCTTTTTTCGATAACCCATATGTAACAAGGGATGAAAGCCGTGGTATAACAACTAACCCGATGGCTGTATTTAGGATGGAACCAATTAGCAGTGAAGGGACAATGGCCAAGTAAAAGCCTTTATTCATTAAAAAAATGAATGGTAATGGGGCCACAAATGAGTTCCCAATGATAAAAAGCGCACTAGCTGAAACCTTCTTGTTATTTTTATACAGGCTGCCAAACAGCCAAACGAGTACAGCCATTTCTAAAGCAATTAAAAAGTGCATAGGTCCTAATGGGAAACCACCTAACAATGCCGATAATAGATGGCCAAATGCCCCCACAATTGCTCCGGCACCGCCGCCAAATAGGGCTGCTGCTAGTAAGGCCGGAAATGCATCCAATGCGACACTGCCAACAATAGCTGGGATCTTAATCATCGCGCCGACAGCTGATAATGCCGAAAACATTGCCAGCCAGCTTATCATTTTTCCCTTCATCCTATTTTTTCTCCTTACGTTTCCCGTCTCTAAACACATTCGCACTGCGTACATATTCTACGTCACTGACATGTAGACGGCAGTTTATCACCCGTGCCAAGGCAAAGAAATAATCCGATAGACGGTTTAGGTACATTAATGCGACCTCAGGTGTTTTTGGATCGGCCTTTCCAAGCGTAACGACCAATCTTTCCGCTCTCCTTGTTACTGTTCTCGCAATATGAATCGATGCTGATGGCTTCGTTCCCCCTGGTAAAATAAATCGTTCTAATTCTGGGGCCTCTTCAATATATTCATCAATCTTTTTCTCTAGATAATCAATCGATTCTTGATGAAGCTTAAATTCCCGCTTTTCCGACACATTGGCAAGGTCGCCGCCACAGTCGAATAATTCGTGTTGGATTTTTTCAAGATCATTGAGTACGTCTTTGAAAAGTTCCGGCTCAAGCTCTTGGATCGCCTGGCCGACAAAGCAATTCACTTCGTCCACTGTTCCGTAAGCCTCTACCCTTGTATCATCTTTGTCTACCCTGCCGCCAATGATGCTTGTTTTCCCTTTGTCACCTGTTCTTGTGTAAATTCTCATTGGATATATTCCCCTTTACTTTATAGTTTGGTGTACTCCATACCAAATAACGTCCACTTTTTCTGATTTGGCTGCGATGTCTTGATAGGCCCATCCGGTTACATCCCGCCATAGTCTATTTTCTGCTTCCATTGGAACAATTCCTTTTGTTATATCCGTCCCAATCACAATTAATTGGCGGTTTTGACGTTCTTTTTCCCAAGTAAGCCAATTCTCCAAGCACTCATTCCAGATTTCCCTGCACTTATCGGCATCATAATTTTCTGTTAACGCTCTCAGCCATAGTTCCGCCCCCTCCAAAATAAACACATCTTGGTCGATTTCCATTATTATTAGCGGGAGTGGGTTGTTAACATAAGCTGACAGCCATTGATCATCTGATTGAACTTTATATCTATTTTTTACCCATGCTCTTTTGCCGTTAAAGGCACCTCCAGTAATAAAGTGCAACGGTCACCCCTCCTTAACCCATCTCTTTCAAAAATGAGTTCATACCCTTGGTTATGCTTGACAGGCCAGCTCCAAAATTCTTGCGGTTCGGGTGCAAATTGAGATAATAAATATCTGATCACGCCGCCATGAGTAATCACTGCACAACTCTGTAGTCGTTGAGAAAGAACCTCATCAATCATCTGATTCCATCCAGCATCGACTCTTGTAATGAACTCGTGAAAAGATTCACCCTTTGGCGGACAATGTGTAATGGGATCCGACAGCCAGAGGCGATAAAGCCGATTTTCCTTCAACTCGTCATAGGTCTTTCTCTCCCATTCACCGAAATTCATTTCCCGCAAATTTTCCAAAAGACACAAATTGCTATTCGGAAATAATAGTTCAGCTGTACAAATGCATCGTTGTAAATCACTAGAATAATAGCGTTCATAGCTTTTTGTTGTCGACATTCCTTTTGATTCAGCGTAAAGAGGTGAATCATTCCAGCCTAGATAGGCTTTTCGTTTATTCTCTTCCGTTAAGCCATGACGAAATAATGCAATAACCACAGTGTCATCCACAGGATTAACTCAGTCCCTTCTACAGAAGCTCCTAATACATCCCCCGTAATCCCGCCAAACCATTTCACTGCTTTAATTCGGCAAAAGAATAAACAGCCGGCAGCAGCCAAAATCAACATGCCGACAAGGAAGTAATCATGAATGACGAGAAATAGTAGAGCAAATAGGTATACTGGATAGATCCATAACACTTGTGGCTTTGCAGCCCGCTGGAACAACGACCCCAGCCCGTCATGTTTCGCTGATTTAACCGTCAACAGCAGGACACCCATGACGCTTTTACTCAAAAATGGGATCGCTGCAATTAAGATGTAGGTTACATAATCGGCATTCATTGTACTTTCATATATAAAAAGAAACCGACTGCTCATTAAAACGATGATGGATAATACACCAAATGCACCCGTTCTTGGATCCTTCATTATTTCGAGTCTTTTTTGGTGATCCTGATAGGAAAAATATGCGTCACTTGCATCCATCCAGCCATCTAGATGGATTCCTCCTGTCAGAAGAACTGTTGCCAGCCAAAGGAAAAAAGCAACAGCTAAATGAGAAAAAGGAGTAAGTTCAAGCAACAAATAAAATAGACCCGAATAGATAACCCCTTGACATAACCCTAATAGTGGAAAAGTTTGTACAGCCTTCTTAAGATGTTCCTTATCCATCGGTAATTCTCGAGTAATCGGAATTGCCGTAAAAAATTGGAGGTTTATCAAGAATCCTTTAAAAAATGTAATCATCTTCTACTCCATTGATTGATGATCTCTTTAAAAAGATCCCATTTAAGATGTCGTTTCATTTCAGCAGCAAGTTTTTCAAATCTATCATCCGCACTATTTTTTTCAATCGTAATTTCAGTATCCATGGATAATGAGTCCTCGACTTCTATCCTATGATTTTCAATAAATGGCAAAACACCTAATACCGGGATCCCTGTTTTTTCTTCTAACCAATGTATTCCATCCTCAAATAAAGACAAATCCCCCCGGAATTTATTAATAACTAATCCCTTTACTCTTTGCCTCTCTTCGGGTTTTAGCAGCTCAAGTGTACCAACAATACTGGCAAAAACTCCGCCTCTGTCAATATCTGCTACGAGCACAACTGGTACATCAGCCATTTCTGCGACCTTCATATTGACAATTTCTCGATCATTTAAATTGATTTCAACTGGACTGCCGGCGCCCTCAATCACAATCATCTCATATTCTTTCTCTAATCGCTCCAGAGATTTCTTAATCGCCTCTAAACCCTTTTCATAATAGTGCTCCCGATACCCAAGACCGGATACTGTATCAATCGTCTCTCCTAAATAGATAACCTCAGAATGCTGATTATTGCTTGGCTTTAATAATATTGGATTCATCCAGACCGTCGCCTCAAGTCTAGCTGCTTCGGCTTGAATCGCTTGCGCCCTGCTAATCACTTTCCCATCTTGTGTAACGTAGGAGAAAGTAGACATGTTTTGTGATTTAAACGGAGCGACGTTTACGCCCTCATTAGCCAATATTCGGCATAATGCCGTAGCAATTAGACTTTTGCCAACATCTGAAGCCGTACCTTGAATCATAATTCCTTTCATCGGCCTACTCCTTTCATAACAATGGGAATTCCTGCCTCCACTAAAAAGGCTTGATCCGCCTCCTTCACCAAATACTGATGGATTTGTCCGAGCAATCGACCATAAGTAAACACCAATTCATTTCCTAGTAATGGCTCATTTAATACTTCATTACTTACGACAATCACGGTTCCCGCTTGATTTTTAATAGCAGTAATCCCTGTGATAATATTTTCTTTGACCTTTTCTAAAAACGCACCATCCCAGACTGTTTCACTTAAAAATAGTTCATTATTTAATAGGGTTGTGACGCAATCTAATAAAATTATATCCTGGGCGGTAAAATTATCGGTAACCTCCCCCATTTGAACAGACCGTTCGATTGTATTCCAACGGTATTTCCCTGACTCTCTATCGCGCTGGTGCTTTTCAATTCGAGCCTTCATTTCCGCATCAGTTGCGACGCCCGTTGCCAAATAGTTCAGCCGGCCTCCTGTTTCTCCCGCTATCTCAATTGCTTTTCTTTCAGCAAAACTACTTTTCCCGCTTCTGACGCCGCCTGTAATGAAGATTAATGATGAGATGTGCGCCATTTCGCCAACACCTCCATTAACTGATTGTTTTCTTCCTCACTCTTGATTGCAAATCGAAGCCATCTCCCTTCCAAACCCAGAAAATTAAAGGTATGCCTTGGGATGATACCCTGGTGAAGAAGAAACTCAAACAATTGAAACTGCTCCTTCAAAAGTGGATCCCGCAATAAATAGAAATTAACTTTAGAAGCGGAAACCGCAAATTCTTCTTGTTTAAAAAAGTCAAATAGCCTTTTTCGCTCATTGCAAATATATTCCTGTGACTGGATGATAAAAGTTTCATTTTGCACACACACTTCACCGGCCAATAAGGCAATCGTATTCGTACTCCAATGTGACTGCAGCTGGCTGAGTTCGGAAACGATTGCGGGACGCGCGACTAAATATCCCAAGCGAATTCCCGGAATCGCAAACATCTTTGTCAGTGAGCGAATAATCATTAAATTGGAAAACTGGTTTATGTATGGAATAAATGACTCATAGTCAATTAAAAAATCATAGAATGCTTCATCGAGGATGACTAGGCAATTTTGCTTTTCACATTCTTCAATGATTGAAATAATCGTTGCCGGAGGATAGTGAATGCCAGTTGGGTTGTTTGGATTACACAAAAACAAGGCATCCGCATCGACCAACTTTGAGCGTAAATCAGTTGGATTCAATCCAAAGTCCGGCTCCTCTAATTGATGGTAAAGAATTTCGCATTTGTTTGCCTGACAGGTTGTTTCATATTCTGAAAAAGTCGGCTCCACCAGTACTACCTTTTTTCCTGCCAGCATTCGCGCAACTAATGCAATAAGCTCTGCTCCGCCATTTCCAATCAAAAGAGAATCAACGGAGATCTTCACCGCGTTTGCTAATCTTTCTCTTAGCTTTGAAGCATAGGGGTCTGGATAAACGATTATTTCTTGATAAAAATCCTGCCATTTATCTTTCAAAGAAGAAGGCGGACCAAGCGGATTGATATTTGCGCTAAAATCTATAAACTTTTCTGGGAAGGGCAGGCCCATTGCCTCATATAAATAGCGAGGATTCGATCCATGTGACGGCCATATCAAGGAACATCCCTCCAATCCATAATATTAATAAAAATAACAAGACTGTTTTGCTTAGAATCGCATTAGCTTTTGGGATATGTGCTGCTTGGATTGGCTGAATGGGATCCCCCATTTTTGCCCGGTTCGATACCACCCCTTTGTAATAGTTGATACCGCCAAGCTGGATCCCAAGGATGGCAGCGACAGCCGCTTCACCCCAGCCACTGTTCGGGCTCGGATGCTTTTTCGCATCACGGAATAAAATCGTCCAGGCCTTCCGATCACTCATCTTTTCCGGGCGATTTCCGATCAGCATGAGCATTCCTGTTAACCGGCTCGGAATCCAGTTCATCACATCATCCCATTTTGCAGAAGCCCAGCCAAACTCTTTATATCTTTCATTTTTGTGACCCACCATTGAATCACATGTATTTGTTGCCCGATATATCATTGCAAGAGGAGCCCCGCCAACGAGTGCCCAAAACAAAGGGGCCGTCACGCCATCACTTGTATTTTCTGCAACCGTTTCAATCGTACCGCGTGCAATTTCAGCTTCTTCCAGAGATTCTGTATCGCGGCCAACAATATAGGATAGTTTTTCCCGTGCTTGAGCAAAATCCCCTGCTATTAACGGGTGATAAACCTCAAGGGAAGCATCCTTCAAGCTTTTTTGGGCGATTGCTGTAGAAATAATCATACTTTCTAGCAAAATCCCCAAAATAGGATGAATCTTATATCCTATTACTACTAAAATCAAAACGATGAAAAAAACAGTGAGTAAAACAAAAAGGAGCATCGCAACCCCTTTCCATCTTTTTGTATTCCCAGTATTCCAGCGCTTTTCAAACAACGATATCATCGTTCCAATCCACCTGACGGGATGAGGCCAATTAGGGGGGTCCCCGATAACCAGATCAATTATATAAGCAATTGTAATGGCGATTAAGTGAGAAACTATCATAATTGTTTCCTTCTGCTGGATTTTTGAATCGCCTCTGTTGTGCACTGATATACAGCTTTACTTATCAGTTTCCCTAAAGGGGTTATCGTTCCGGCAAATTCCAACACTGTTCCGGTTTGAGAAGCTGCAATTAAGATACTATCTGTCGAAGTGCCAGTAGCGATGGTACCAGTGACTTCATCCATTACCATTAGATCATGCATTGCCTTGACCTTCGCTTCCGTAGCGGTCATAATGCTTTGAATAAAGGCTTCCTCTGTCAGCTCTCCGTTAACGAAGATCCATGTATTGATGGTGCCAGGCACCAGTCCATATGTATGCAGTTCACTTTTGGAGGCATCGATCGCGTTTCCAACCCCCGCTGTGACCACAACAAATACCGAGAAGTCCTCTTGCTTGAACAGTTTGAATATCACATCTTCAAGTACAACGGCTGTCATCATGCCAACTGTTTCCGACGGTTCAAACCCGTTTGATCTTAAAAATGAGGCCATTTCCGCTCGATGATCATTACAGTTGTAATCCTTGTCCACATGTCGATTTACAAATGTCTGATGCCATCCCGTTCCAGAGCCAATTACACCCGAAGACATGGTTCTTAATGGCGTAGTGGGGGTTAACACGATAAATTCTTCCGAAACAGTCAACATCGTTTGATCTATTTCAATAGTTTTTGTTTCTTTATCGACGCTGGGCAGTAAGACCATCTGCGGTGCAGCTACTTTTGGATGGGGATGTTTTTGAATGTCTGTATGATAAACGTCTCTAATTCTTTCTTCCCTAAGGACCTCATTTGGAACATGATCAATATTAATCATTCCCTTTTCAAGGAGGAGCAATCGATCACAATAAAGCCCTGCGAGATTTAAATCATGAAAAATCGAGATGACCGTTAACCCTTTTTCTGATGTCCATCGTTTTAAAAAATCTAGTAATTCCTTTTGATACGATAAATCCAAATGGTTAGTAGGTTCATCTAAAAGCAGGATTTCAGGCTCTTGGGCTAGGGCTTGTGCGAGAAATACTCTTTGTTTCTCACCGCCGGATAACTCTTGGATATTTTTATTTTGGAATGCTGCGACACCAATCTGCTTCATGACTCTTTGGACAACAGCTTCATCCTCATTACTCCAGGTTTGAAAAAAGCCCTTTTGATGAGCATAGCGTCCAAGCGAGACCGTTTCTTTTACTGAGTAAGAGAAGGATTGGGACGAATGTTGCGAAAGAACTGCAACCATTTGGGCCAGTTCTTTTGCCCTGTATTCCTGCAGTCGTTTTCCGCCAATTAAAATCTCCCCGGTTTGAATCGGTAAAATTCCACTAAGCATTTTCAATAGGGTTGTCTTTCCACTCCCATTTGGACCCAAAATCCCGAACAATTCTCCCGTTTTCACTTCAAAAGAAATATCGTTCAGAACCGCTTCATTTGAATAACCACCGGAAACCTGTTGAACGCTGAGCATTCTTTACCCACTTCTTTCTTTTCTTTTTCTTTGTAAAAGAATGATTGCAAATACCGGCGCACCAATTAAGGCGGTAATCACGCCAATCGGCAATTCCGTTGGAGAAATAATTGTTCTAGAGATAAGATCAGCTAAAATTAAAAAACCGCTTCCGGTGATAATCGATAACGGAAGTAAATGCCGATGATCTGGACCCCATAATAATCTAGACAGATGGGGAATGACCAGCCCGACAAAACCAATGGTGCCTGACACCGCAACCGCCGCCCCTGTCAGAATCGAACCAGCCGTCAAGATAATCAGCTTTCTTTTTTGAACATTGACTCCTAAATGCTGGGCCCGTTCTTCCCCAAACGACATTGCATTTAATTCTTTCGCATTGAAGATCAGCAGGGCAGACCCAATAATAAAGAAGGGCAAGATGATTTTTATGTATTCCCATCCCCGCATCGACACGCTTCCTAATAGCCAGCCAATAATTTGCCTCAGCTCATCACCAGTCAGTGCAATCATGAGGGAAATAATCGCTCCTAAAAAGGAACTAAAAATAATACCCGTTAATATAATCGTTTCCACTCTCATGGAGCGTTCTATTTTGCTGGCAAAAGTAAGGACCAAAAAGATCGTAAATAAAGAAAATAAAATACTTAGCAATGGCAGTGTGAATGAACCAATAATTGGAATCGACAAATGAAAAAACAATGTCAGGACTGCTCCCACCGACGCACCAGATGAAACACCTAGTGTATACGGATCCGCTAACGGGTTTCTTAGCAGCCCTTGAAAGGCAGCCCCTGCAATCGCAAGGGACGCCCCGACAAGGCCTGATAATATCACCCTGGGTAAGCGGATATTTAGGACAATACTCGAATACATCGGGTCAATGTCTCCAAAAGAAAGAAACCACAATAATTTAGCACCAATAATTTTCATAATCGTTACCATTGGGACCGAAACAGTACCGATGGAAATACCAAATAAAATTGCTAGAAAGAGAAAAATTCCAGCTAGTATATAGGCTAAATACTTATTATTTAAAAATCTCTGGATAGACAGCCTTTGCAAGATCTTCTACTCCTTCAACGATCCTTGGACCTGAACGGGTTACACGATCAGAATCTACATCGATAACCTGCTTATTTTTTACGGCGTTGACCGTTTCCCAACCTTTTCTGCTTACTACTTGTTCCACCGGATTTTTCACATAGTATCCATACGTAGTGATGATTACATCAGGATTTCGTTTAATCATGGCCTCTTGATCAATTTTGATCCAGCCTTCTTGATCCTTTGCGATGTTTTCCGCATTAATAAAACTTAACATTTCATCCATAAAGGTATTCTTTCCAGGTGTATAAATTTCTGGAGCGGGAGAAACCTCCACTAAAACCTTTTTCTTTTCTTTTATTTCCGCAGCCTTTGCTTTAATCTCTGCCAATTTATCCTTCATTCCCGTGATGATCTCAGTTGCTTTCTTTGATACACCTGCAGCTTTTCCAATCATCGCAATGGAATCATACACTTGGTCAAAATTTTGGGCATCATTTACGACCAATACTATAATACCAGCATCTTTTAGCTGCTGAAGCCCCGCTTCGGAATTATGAGCAGATGATGCATGTGCTAATACTAAATTTGGCTTTAAGGATATGATTTTTTCTAAATTTATTTCCTGCCCGCCGATTTTCTCCTTTTTCGTTACATCCTCAGGATAATTATCAAAATCAGAAACACCGATAACTTCCTTTCCAAGACCTAAGGAATAGGCTATTTCTGTATTACTTGGCATTAGTGAAACAATCTTTTCAGGCTTTTTGTCTAAAACAACCTTATTTCCTATTGCATCTTTTACAGTAACCGGATAGGAAACCTCCGTATTTTTGTCGACACCCGCTTTATTTTCCTCATTGACTTGATCTTTCTTTTCAGCACAACCGGCTATTGCCCCCATTGTCAATAATACTACTAACAACAGCGAATACAATTTCTTCATTTTTCTCCCTGCTTTCTATGTAATAAAATCCATGCAACAAAAAATAAATTCTTCAAGTGCCCAACAAACTAGTTTGAATAAAAACAAAAAACATCTCCACAATAACATGGAGATGTTGGTATGATTAGATTCAGGTTACTAAAATAAAGTAAGAGGAGTCTAGCCTTCAACACCTTCCTATCCTCGTAGGTTTATTGGCGCACACGAATTAGGCAGGTTTCCTGGCTCATGATCATCGCTCCCTATGCCTTCCCATCAATTTGACAGTGACATATTATAGGTTGCTCCCATTTACAGTGGCGGGACCGCGTTGGCTTTTAACCAAACTTCCCTTTTAAGCTCAAAATCTTTGATAAAGATTTTAGCACCTAATTTTGAAATATTTTTTGTTATTTCTATTATAAAAAATGTGGATTGATTTGTATATGTTTTTTTACAATAATATTATTTCTTTCCTCTTTCGGATTTGTTCATTCCGTAAAAAAGATGGATTATTGCTCAATATTTTTGCACAAATTCGCCATTTCAATCGCAGAATTTGCTGCATCCCAGCCTTTATTCCCGGCCTTTGTTCCCGCACGCTCAATCGCCTGTTCAATTGAATCCGTTGTTAACACTCCAAAAATAACCGGAATGCCGCTGTTTAATGATGTGGCGGAAACACCTTTTGCCACTTCATTACATACATAGTCAAAATGTGGAGTAGAGCCGCGAATGACTGTTCCAAGTGTGATGACGGCATCATATTTTTTGCTATTCGCCATTTTTTGTGCGATTAATGGTATCTCAAACGCACCAGGAACCCAGGCGATATCCACATCGGTTTCACTGACACCATGTCTTTTCAATGCATCTTGTGCACCGCCCAATAATTTACTTGTAATGAATTCATTAAAACGTCCAACAACAATTCCTACTTTTAACCCTGACCCTACTAAATTTCCTTCAAAAATATGTCCCATGTTAATTTTGCCTCCAATTTAATTTTTTTTAATAATGTAACAAATGCCCTAGCTTGTCATGCTTCGTTCTTAAGTAAGTGGCGTTTTCCTTTCTCATTTCCATTTGCAGCGGAACCCGTTCAACCACTTCAAGATCGTATCCTTTCAAACCTTTAATTTTCCGCGGGTTATTTGTTAATAACCTCATTTTTTTAATACCTAAATCCTTCAAAATTTGCGCTCCAATACCATATTCCCTTAAATCAGCACCAAAGCCGAGCTTTTCATTGGCTTCAACGGTATCATAGCCTTCTTCTTGGAGCTTGTAGGCCCTCAATTTATTGAGCAGTCCAATTCCGCGCCCTTCCTGACGCATATATAACAGGACTCCGTTCCCCGCTTGATTAATCTGATTTAGAGCGGCATGCAGCTGCGGTCCGCAATCACAACGGTGCGAACCGAACACATCGCCCGTCAGACATTCCGAATGAACCCTGACGAGGATAGGTGTTGCGGAATCAATTTCTCCCTTTACTAAAGCAATATGCTCTTTTCCATCCACAAGGTTGGAATAGCCGACAGCCTTAAAGGTGCCAAATTCTGTTGGCAAGTTAATTTCTACTTCCCGGTTAATCAAGTTATCCTTTTTGTTCCGGTATTCAATCAAGTCTTTAATGGTAATCATTTTCACACCTAACTCATCAGCAATTTTCCGCAGCTGAGGGACTCGTGCCATCGTTCCGTCCTCATTCATGATTTCACAAATGACCCCGGCAGGCTTGGAACCGCATAATCTAGCAAGGTCAACTGCCGCCTCCGTATGTCCTGTTCTCTGTAACACGCCGCCTTTTTTAGCAATCAGCGGGAAAATATGTCCAGGTCTTTTAAAATCAGCGGCTTTCGATTCCGAATCAAGCATGCTCAAGACCGTTGCCGACCGTTCAAATGCCGATATGCCCGTTGTCGAAAATTCGTGGTCAATGCTAACTGTAAAGGCAGTTCCGTGAACATCCGTGTTTTTCGATACCATCGGAATTAGATCCAATTTTTGCGCTAAGTCTTCATCAATAGGCACACAGATTAGACCTCTTCCGTGTGTAGCCATTAAATTAATGACCGCTGGCGTTGCTTTTTCGGCCAGGGCAATAAAGTCCCCTTCATTCTCCCGGTCCTCATCATCACAAACAATGACAACTTTACCCTCTTTTAAATCGGTTAAGGCTTCGTCAATCGTATTAAACATTTCACTCACTCCTTTCAATTAATCAAAACCTATGACATGATCCTTTTAATAAAAGCCATTTTCTTCTAAAAAACTAGCAGTTAACCCCGATTTCCTCTTTTGCTGGGTATGATTTGAAAGATTTTTGATAAAATGTCCGACATATTTACCAATCATATCGCATTCCACGTTGACAATATCCCCGGACCCTTTCAGCCCCAATACCGTTTCCGACAATGTGTGGGGAATTAACGATAACGTAAAACTATTTTCCGTTACTGCAAAAACAGTCAGGCTTGTCCCATCTACTGCAACAGATCCCTTCAAAATCACATAGCTTATCAATTCTTCGTCTGCTTCAATTTCATAGTAAACCGCATTTTCGAATGCCTGTTTACTTTTAATGACGCCAGTACCATCAATGTGACCTGAAACGAAATGACCACCAAACCTTCCTCCGGCTGCCATTGCTCTTTCCAGGTTTACCTTCGAACCCCGCTTAACAGTATTTAAACTGGTAGCCTTGACTGTCTCCGGCATGACATCAACGGTAAAATACCTACCTGAAAAATTTGTAACAGTCAGACATACCCCATTGACGGCAATACTGTCGCCAAGATGGACATCCTTTAGTATATTTTTCGCTTCAATCGATAAAACGAACGACTCACCAGTCCGCTGGATCGTAGATATAACCCCAATTTCTTCAATGATTCCCGTAAACATAATCGTTCCTTCTCCTTACTTAGGCTGGGCAATAATTCTTATATCCTTGCCGATTAGATCCACTTTTTTTATGTTCAGAGAAATAGCATCCGCAATTTTTTCAATCCCTTGACCACCGAAGGAAGTTGGGGCATGCTTGCCGCCAATTAATTTCGGTGCCACATAGGTAATGACTTGTTGAAAGGCACGTTCCTTTAAAAAACTGCCATGCACTTCTGCACCACCTTCAACAAATAGTGAAGTGATTCCCCGTTTGCCAAGGATAATCAGCATATCCTTGATAGAAATTCGCTGACTTTCCATTTTAATGACTTCAATTCCCAGTTCGTTAAACTGGATGACTCGCTTCTGGTCAACTTCTGCCCCAGTAACTATCCAAGTTGATGCTTGTTGATCGATAATAACCTTCGCATTTAGAGGTGTTCTTAGCTGTGTATCCATAATAATTCGAATCGGGTTTTTCCCTCCAGCTGGTATTCTGGTTGTTAAGCTGGGATTATCTTTCAGGACTGTATTTACGCCTGCTAAAATCCCGTCATGCTGGTGGCGAATTTGATGGACGTCGTTTCTTGCTTCCTCACCGGTAATCCACATACTTTCACCGGTTACTGTTGCCGTTTTCCCGTCTAAACTGGCTGCTGATTTTAAGGTAACATAGGGCAGGCCTGTTTGAATGTTATAAAAGAAGACTTTATTCAACTCACGGGCTTCGTCTTGCAGCACGCCAACCTCTACCTCAATCCCAGCCTTTCTCAAACGGTCAATGCCCGTCCCAGCTACTTCAGGATTTGGATCAGTCGTGGCAACAAATACCCTCCCCAAACCAGCCTTAATAATTAAATCAGCGCATGGTGGTGTTTTTCCGAAGTGGCTGCAAGGCTCGAGCGTGACATAGAGAGTGGCATCCTTTGCTTTTTCGCCAGCCATCCCGATCGCGTGTACTTCAGCATGCGGCTCACCCGCTTTTAAATGGGCGCCCATGCCAATTATTTGATTGTCCTTCACCACTACGGCACCGACAACTGGATTAGGTGAAGTTTGGCCCAACGTTCCTTCGGCAAGGTTTAAAGCTAAATTCATGTAGTAGTTATCATTCATCGTTTCTTCTCCTTTAAAAAGGAATAAAAAAGACCCTAAAGAGAGTTCTCTTCAGGGTCTTAAAAAGACAATAGAAAATTAAGGCTTAAAAATAGGCACACTTCACCCTACCCATAAACCTGCTTTTTCCTTCTCCCATCCAGACTTTAACTGTCGGCCCTGGAGTTTCACCAGATCCACCGTTTAACAAATGTTAACCGGGTCACGGACTAAGAAGCATTTGCTTCATCACCGCCGGTTAGGAATTTCACCTGACCCCGAAGGAATTATTCGACTATATTGTTATATGTTATTATAGTTCAGCGTTATAGTAAAGGAAAGTACACTAGATTGTCCTGTTGTTTATTTCTTATAGGTCTTCAAAGGTACATATATTTCAAAAAGGAGGTCACCTTTTACATTAAGCTGTTTATGCTCTTCTTTAAAGATTTCTAAACATAATGCCTGGTGATCCTGCTCATAACCATACTCCCTCATCCAAGAATACATTTTTAGGTATGTATTTTTGACCTCCCTTAAACCGCCCCTATGAATGGTGGAAACATAATTTTTTCGAGGGATGGTGAAACCAACCATACCTTCTGGGATTTCTTCAATTTTACCGACCGGTGTTGTAACATAATAGGTGATCTCGGTTTCCCTGCTATGGAATGGTGCAATCAAAACTGGTTCTTTCGTTTGATGGTATATTTCTTCAAGACGTTCTTCCAGTTTAGTAAATAGACTCGGGATCGTCCCCATTTGTGGGTATGTACCATTCCAGGAAATTCCCACTACTTTCATTTCTTCTTTTTCAACCACTTGGATACCCAAGTTAATTCCCCCTTTGATTATTCTTCCTTATAGATGGTAGCGTGAACCGTCATCTACACTTGTATCATCATATTTCTATTATTCTAATAATATCCCCTAAAATCCTGCAAATAAAATTCGACCAAATCTTTGGATTTAGGGTTGCTCATTCATTAATATTGGGCATGTAGAGCCCTCTACGTGACCGTTCCCCCTTATTTTCCTATTTTAAGTTTTTTCAGCACTATTTTTTCCCATTGTTTCCATGGAATTTGGTTCTTAATCCAAAGAGTGAAATTTACACCACTCCCGATAGGAAATCTTAACGTTGGATTTTTGTCCATTGCGATTTTCACAACTTTTTTGGCCACTTCCTGCGGGTCGCCGTAGTGTCCTTCTTCCGCCTGAATATAGTCCTCGATTTTTCTCATATATTTATAGTACGGTGACTTCGATTGCAGTGATAACTCAGTTATTTGTTTGCCGGTAGACCAAATATTTGTTTTGTAGGACCCAGGTTCAATTAAAACAACATCAATCCCAAACGGCTTCATTTCTAAACGGAGACTCTCACTCCAGCCTTCAATTGCATGTTTGGAAGCTACATAGGGGGATAATCCAGGAAACGCCATTTTCCCACTAATACTGCTGACATTGATGATTTTCCCTTGCCCTTGCCTGCGCATAAGAGGAAGGACAGCCTTTGTTACAGCTATTACACCAAATACATTGGTTTCGAATTGTTTTCGATACTCATCCATAGTGATTTCCTCGACAAATCCCGCCCCGGCGTAGCCGGCATTATTAACAAGAACATCGACCCGCCCAGTTTTTTCTAGTAATAATTGTAAGTTGGTTATCGAAGTTTCCGAGGTGACATCTAGTTCATGAACATTAATTCTTGATTCAAGATTAAGTATTTTTGCCTTTTTTAAGAGTTCCAAACTTTTACTTGTGTTCCTCATTGTCGCGATTACCTGAAAACCAGACCTTGCCAGCTCTAATGCCGTTAAAAGCCCAAAACCACTTGAAGCACCCGTTATGATTGCAATTGGTCCATTCATTTTCCCTACATCCCCCGCAAAATATATATATTTCCCTCCATAATAACATGGAAAAAGGCCGTTCAGTTTATTGAACGACCTTCCCGAGTTTACTAGTTTACTTTACTTCTTGAGGAATCGCTAAATTCAAGCCTTTTGCGACCCGCTCTCCATATTCGGGAGCTGCTTTGTAGAAATGCTGAATTTGACGGAGTTTGATGTCGTCCCGCTCAACCGGTTTCATCGCACCGATGACCGTTTCAACTAAGCGTGTCCGCTCGTCTTCTGACATTAAGCGATAAAGGTCACCTGCCTGTGTGTAGTGATCGCTTTCATCATAGGCAACTTGCTCTGCTGCACCACTAACCTGAAACGCTGTTTGTTTATGTTCAGGTGCTTCCTTTGGTCCACCAAAGCTGTTTGGCTCGTAATAAACCGAACCGCCGCCATTATTATCCGAACGCATCGCCCCGTCCCGTTGATAGTTGTTTACTTCTACCTTCGGACGGTTAATTGGCAGCAAGTTATGATTGGGACCTACACGGTAGCGGTGGGCATCTGAATAGGCAAAAATCCGGCCTTGAAGCATTTTATCCGGTGAGACCTCGATACCAGGCACCATTGTTCCAGGTGAGAACGTTGCCTGCTCCACCTCGGCAAAATAGTTTTCCGGATTGCGATTAAGAACCATACGACCAACTTCAATCAGCGGATAATCCTTATGGGACCATACCTTTGTGACATCAAATGGATCAAAACGATACGTTTCCGCATCTTCAAATGGCATAATTTGAACATGAAGCCTCCACGCTGGGAAATCACCCTTTTCAATGGCGGCAAATAAATCTTGTGTATGGTAATCAGGATTATCACCAGCTAATTTACTGGCCACATCAGGCGACATATTTTTAACACCTTGCTCGGTTTTAAAGTGATACTTCACCCAAACCCCTTCCCCATCTTCATTCACCCATTTAAAGGTATGACTGCCATAGCCGTTCATATGGCGAAGTGTGGCCGGAAGCCCGCGGTCACCCATTAAATACGTTACCTGATGCAAGGATTCCGGTGACAGTGACCAGAAATCCCAGACAGCCGTTGGATTTTTCAAATGAGTTTGTGGGTCTCTCTTTTGGGTATGAATAAAATCCGGGAATTTAATCGCGTCGCGAATAAAGAAGATGGGCGTATTATTGCCAACCAAATCATAATTTCCCTCTTCGGTATAAAACTTTACAGCAAAACCGCGCGGATCACGTACTGTATCAGCTGAGCCAAGTTCACCGGCTACAGTTGAGAATCGAATAAACATCGGGGTACGCTTGCCAACATTATTAAACAATTTTGCCCTTGTGTATTTTGACATATCATTCGTCACTTCAAAATAACCATGTGCTCCTGCACCCTTGGCGTGCACAACGCGCTCAGGTACCCGTTCCCGGTTAAAATGGGCCAATTTTTCAAGTAAGTGTACATCCTGAATCAATGTTGGTCCCCGCGACCCGGCAGTCATCGAATTTTGATTATCACCAACTGGAGCTCCGTTACCTGTTGTTAAATATTTGTTTACATTGCTCATTTAATCACCTCGTAAACTATTTTTTGTATTACCCAAATTATAATATAAATTTTATTAAAATCAATACTAAAATATAATAATTATAAATAAATATTGATTATTAATAAAATAGCATGTACCCACTCTTACATAGATATTAAAAAAAATGGACGATATGCCAGAATAGAGAAAATACACGCGAAAAATTTTATTTATCAAGAAAATAGCTTATAATGAACTTAATACTTTTTTAGGAGGATTTTTTATGAGTGAATCAAATCAACCAAATACAAATGAAGAACCAAAGAAGAAAATTAGTCTGCAGGAAGCAATGAAACAGCAGCTAGAGAACAAAAAAAATAAGACTGCAGCAGGGAATTCCATTTCAAATGGCTCTCAGTCAGCAAAAAAAATGCAAAGCCAGCAGACCAAAAAGGTGAGTAATTCACGGAGAAAAATGGGTGTCTAACGGCCAGAACAGAGTAGATATTGTACTGGGGGCTAAAGTCAACATTGTCCTTAAAGCGGACCAAAGAAGTGGAAAGCTGACGGCGGGGGTCGTCAAGGATATATTAACCAAGTCGAGTTTCCACCCCCACGGGATTAAGGTGAGACTTACGGATGGCCAGGTTGGCCGTGTACAGGAAATTCAACCTCATTAAATTTAGTAATCCACTGTTTGCCATAAAAGACAGTGGATTTTTTTTGCAAAAAAAAACAGACCCACAAATTTGGGTCTGTTTTATTGGTGGGTCATTATGCTTTACGGACGTTAACCGCTTGTGGTCCACGTTGACCACTTTCGATATCAAACGTAACCTCTTGACCTTCATCTAATGTTTTGTATCCTTCACCTTGAATCGCTGAGAAGTGAACAAAAACATCTTCTCCACCTTCACGCTCAATGAATCCAAAACCTTTTTCACCGTTAAACCATTTTACCTTACCATGTTCCATTCTTTGTAGCCTCCTAGCATGTAACAATTACATGAAATTGCAAATTATACTTGCACAATTATTTTTACCCATAAGCTGCTGCCATATACCAAACAAATTCCTTAATTTAAAATTATTTAAAATTATTTTTTTCAAGTGTTTTTAAAATTTGTATGTTGATTTGCGCTCCAGACGCTTCGCTTTCCGCGGGCGTGCCGGGGAGCCTCCTCGTCGCTTCGCTCCTGCGGGGTCTCCCCTGCCCCGTACTCCCGCAGGAGTCTTCGCACCTTCCGCTCCAATCAACATAATGGCAAAATCTTTTATAAAAGTTCTGACCTTATAGCACCCATTCCCGAATTGCTTTTGCCACGCCATCCTCTTCGTTTGTTGCGGTGACCCAGTCTGCTGTCTCCTTAACAATATCTTGGGCATTCCCCATCGCTACACCGAGTCCTGCTTCTTTAATCATCGCCAAATCATTCCGGCTGTCGCCAACGGCCATAACATTTTTCATTTCAATTCCAAGACGGGCGCAGACAACCCCAAGCCCTTTCGCTTTGTTTATTCCCGCCGGATTTACTTCAATATTCTTCAAGGTTGAATTGCTCAATTCGAATTCACCTTTTGTTTCAAGTTCCTTTAAAATGATTTCTCTCGCTCCATCATCATCGATATCAAATCCGAATTTCAACCATTCAAATTGATGAATGTCTTCTGGCATTTCCCCGTGAAAATTTCGTTCCGTACTAATCGCCCAAAATTTTGTTTTATGCTGCTGCGTTAGTCCCCACATCCACTCAACAAGCTCCGATTTCACCAGATTCCTCTCGACTAACTCCCGTTTCTCATCCCATATTTCACTTCCATTGACCGTTACCAAATACGAATTAAGCTCGAGTGCGTCGGCATGTTCTTGGCTTGTTATTAAAGAGCGTCCAGTACTCAGCACGACAAAGATTCCCTTCTCCTTTGCTTCGATGATTGCTTGGCGGTTTGCCTCAGAAATCTGTCCTTTTCTATTTAAAAGTGTGCCATCCATATCAAGGGCAACTAGTTTGATCTCAACATCTTTTTTTAATTTATCCATATGTAATAACTTACTCCCTTCTAATCTTTGTTAAACTGTGTTGATTTGCGCTCCAGGTGCTTCGCTAAAATCAACATAATTTCTAAATTAACACTGACTTTTAACACAGTCTTTTTATTAGATTAACACCAGCGGGTGGTATTTATTAAAAGTGTTCTTTTGGTTTACATAATACCGTTATACAAAACCCATTTATTTTTTCATCATTTATCCAGTATGTAGAAAAGACTGCGCTAATTAATCACAGCCCGAAAATTATACTAAGTACTCAGACATGATTTTTTCATTCTCGAACGGCGTAATCCCCTCTTTGACAGAAAAGATTGTTTCAGCTTGATCTTTAACATCAATCAGTTCCCCGCGGGCACGGGCGTGAAGCTCGAACAGCTCGTAAAGATTAGGCTTTACCAATGAAACCATTGCCTTCCCCGTTGCAGCAATTCCGCTTAAATTTCCTTCAATGTTATTATAGTATTCCGGATGGCTTATAAGCGCCAGGTCTGTCCAAATTACGTGTATAGCATATTACTTAAATTTCTCCTGTTTTTTGCCTTCAAAATTATCGCTGAAACTGGACGCGATGCAGGTTGGCAAAAATGCCATCTTGCTCAATTAATTCATCATGGCGGCCTTCTTCGGCGATACCGTCCTCGGTCACGACGATAATCCGGTCGGCATTACGTATTGTTGCCAGTCTGTGTGCAATAATAAGTGTCGTTCGGTTTTGGGCCAGCTCCGTCAATGCTTCCTGAATGACCATTTCCGTTTCCGTATCAAGAGCGGAGGTGGCTTCATCCAGAATCAAAATCGGCGGATTTTTCAAGAACATCCGGGCAATCGCAATCCGCTGCTTTTGTCCTCCTGAGAGCTTCAAGCCTCGCTCACCAATTTGCGTTTCGTATCCATCCGGCAAGGAAGCAATAAATTTTTCGAGGTGGGCACGCTTTGCTGCCGCTGTAATTTCCTCATCGGTTGCATCTTGCTTACCATAAGCAATATTTTCACGAAGTGTCCCGGTAAACAGAAACACGTCCTGTTGAACAATGCCAATCTGTGAACGCAAGGACTTTTTCGTCATTTCACGGATATCAAGACCATCGATGTAGATGCCGCCATCGTTCACATCATAGAACCTAGGAATCAAGGAACAAATCGTTGTCTTCCCTGCACCAGATGGACCAACAAACGCTACCGTTTCACCGGCACGAATATTCAAATTAATATTTTCTAACACAGATTTATGATGATCGTAGCGGAAAGACACTTCATTAAAGACAATATTTCCATTTAATAAAGCAACATCGACCGCATCAACCGTATCCTTTACTTCAGGTTCTGAATCAATCAATTCGATAAACCGTTTAAAACCAGCCATCCCTTTTGGATACAACTCCATAATAGCACTGATTTTATCGACAGGTTTAAAGAGGACATTGACATAAAGGACGAAACCAACAAGTTCCCCATATGTCAGAGAACCTGAGAAACTCAACCAGGCACCATAAACAAGAACAATAATCGTAATTAGTCTTGTCATCATATAGATTCCCGAAATGCTGTACGACATGATCCGATAGCCGCCTAGTTTTGCTCCACGGTATCTCTGGTTGTTCTTTTTAAATCTAGCAATCTCAAAGTCTTCATTTGTAAATGATTGAACGACACGGCTACCCGACACACTATCCTCAACCCGAGCATTTACATCGGCGATGCTTGAGTACATTTGCCCCCATGCTTTGTTCATTTTTAAATTACAAATGACGACCAATAAAATTAATAGCGGAAGCACTACAACGGCAACGAGGGCCAGCTTCACGTTTATCGTCAGCATAATCCAGAATGCCCCGACAAAGGTCATCAACGCGATGAACACGTCCTCCGGTCCATGGTGGGCAAGCTCGCCAAGATCAAACAAGTCATTGGTAATTCGGCTCATAATGTGGCCCGTTTTCGTATTGTCGAAAAATCGGAACGATTGCTTTTGGACATGTTCAAACAGCTCTTGCCTCATATCCGTTTCAATATTAATTCCAAGCTTATGGCCCCAATAGTTCACAATAAATTGTAAGAAAGTACTTAATAGATATACAAGGAAAAGTCCGATACTGACTGAAACGATTGCCTGCCAATTGCCGCCTGGCAGCAATTTGTCGATAAACCATTGTACCGCCAGCGGAAAGGCTAATTCCAATAAAGCAACGACAACTGCGCTGCTAAAATCTAAAATGAATAGCCGTTTGTGCGGTCGATAATAAGAAAAGAAACGCCAAATCATAAATTATCTCCTTTTTCTGAGTTTGCAATATAAGAATTATATGAGAAATAACCGCACAATTTCAAGTTTTTTGAAAATTAAATGCAAAAAACGCTTGAGTTTGAAGTGCAAGCGTTTTATCTATTATTCATTTTAATGGTGGTGATGGACACCCTTTGTAGGATTGGTAATTAACCATTCCTCTTTTGGTACATGGAAATACTGAATCCAAATATTATTCAGGTTTTCATCATTTTTTTCAACAATAAAATCAATTTCTTTATCGCTTGTGACGACCACATCATTTTCAGTTGGCGTATCGAGCATCAAATCATAATGTGCATGATCCCCATGAATACTTGTGACGTAAACTCGGAACATTTTTCCTTT
Organism: Neobacillus soli NBRC 102451; assembly: GCF_001591665.1. Classification (GTDB taxonomy): domain Bacteria; phylum Bacillota; class Bacilli; order Bacillales; family Cytobacillaceae; genus Neobacillus; species Neobacillus soli. The sequence goes on from NZ_BCVI01000018.1 coordinate 163,736, forward strand.
TGCCTCTTCCTGCTCCAACATTTTTTTTAATGCTTTTGCCGCATGGCGATTAATCTTAACCTTCATGTTGTTTGCTCTCCTCTTTCTATGTATTCATAGTTATTATCTCATTAATATTCTAAAATAGACAATATTTAGCGAGGTAGAATGGTCTTTCCAAACAATTCCCTTTTTAGCATTATAAATCCTTAACAAATTTGTCACAACTTTTTCAAAAAACCTATATTAACATCATGGCAATGTTGTTAATATTGTGTTAGGAAAAACCAACACACGAATTAATATTAAATGATAATTAATTTAATTTTGTGGTCGATTTAGTTCCTAGAAAAATGGGGTTACTCCGCTATAGTTTGTGAATTAATTCACGAACAATCCATAGGAAAATGTACAATTATTGGAGGGAAGAGAAGAAATGTTTAAAAAGAACTATCTAGTTCCACTGGCTGCTATATTACCAGTTCTACTTCTAAGCGGCTGCGACATGAATATGGTTGTCTTCGACCCACAAGGACCTGTTGCCAGAGAAATTCTTGACTTGATTAATTGGTCGCTTGTCTTCATGCTCCTTGTTGTTGTTGTCGTATTTGGCCTTTTCGGATATATCGTTTGGAAATATCGTGCAACATCTAAAAATAAAGACTACGAGCCGCCGGAAGAACATGGCAGTACCAAATTAGAGATTATTTGGACGTTTATACCGATTCTTATCGTGATTGCCTTAACAATCCCTACAATAAAGACCATCTACAAGCTTGAAAAAGTACCAGAAGGCTATGAGAATAAAAAACCGATTACGATCAATGTTACCTCTGCTGACTGGAAATGGATTTTCAGTTACCCAGAGCAAGGAATTGAGACCGTTAACTACGTCAACATCCCTGCCGATACACCGATAAATTTCAAGTTAACCTCTGCCGGGACAATGCAATCGTTTTGGGTCCCAGCCTTAGGCGGTCAAAAATATACAATGGCGAAGATGGAAACGCAAATGTATCTAGTGGCCGATCATCCTGGCGAGTACATTGGCCGGAACACAAACTTTAACGGAAAAGGCTATGCCGGCATGGAATTTACTGTCGAAGCGAAATCACCACAGGCATTTGCCAAATGGGTAAAAGATGTAAAGAGCAAGGCACCAAAGTTAACAGAGAAAAGCTATATCAATCTATTGAAGCCTTCTAACTTAGGCCGAGAAACTTTTTCAAACACGCATTTAGCTTGGGTCAACCATGCGGATATGAATGCCAAAATCTATACCTTCCCTGAATTATATAGAAATCACGATTATCCTGGACAAATTTTTAAAGACCCGGACAATCATACAAATGAAAAAACAGAAGGAAAGTCCATGGATATGAACAACATGGATATGAGCGGAAAATCTAATGGAGGTGAGCACAGTGGGCATTAAATGGGATAAGTTTTTTATTACTGGAGACCCTCTAATTCTAGGTTCACAAATTGCGATTCTGTTAACGATGATTGGCATTGTTGCTTTAGTAACTTATTTAAAAAAATGGAAGTGGCTCTGGCGAGAATGGTTTACGACCGTGGATCATAAACGGATCGGGATTATGTATATTCTCATGGGCGTGTTGATGTTTTTCCGCGGTGGCGTCGATGGGTTATTAATGAAAGCCCAAACCGCAACGGCTGATGGAAAATTACTAGACGCCCAGCACTATAACGAGGTTTTCACGACACATGGTGTCATCATGATTTTGTTCATGGCCATGCCGCTTTTAATAGGGATTATGAACGTGATTATACCATTGCAAATTGGTGCACGTGACGTTGCCTTCCCGCAATTGAACGCACTTAGTTTCTGGTTAACTTTTAGTGGTGCCATGTTGTTTAATATTTCCTTTGTTATTGGCGGGTCACCTGATGCTGGTTGGACCGCCTACTTCCCGCTTGCTGGAAAAGAGTTTACTCCGGGAATTGGTAATAATTTTTATGCGGTCGCGATTCAGATTGCCGGGATTGGGACGTTAATGACCGGGATCAACTTTATCGTCACAGTTTTAAAAATGCGTGTAAAAGGCATGACACTAATGAAAATGCCGATGTTCACCTGGACATCTTTTATTACTTCAATCATTATTGTCGCATCGTTCCCGATCTTAACAGTTGCCCTTGCTTTAATGACCTTTGACCGTATTTTCGGTACCCATTTCTTTACACTGGGCGGCGGCGGTTTAGATATGATGTGGGTGAACCTATTTTGGTTATGGGGGCATCCAGAAGTATATATCGTTGTTCTTCCGGCATTTGGGATGTTTTCTGAGGTTATTTCCACCTTCTCTCGTAAAATGCTGTTCGGCTATAAATCAATGGTCTTCTCGATTGTTGGAATCGCCTTTTTAAGTATGCTTGTCTGGGTTCACCACTTCTTTACAATGGGTGCCGGACCTGCAGTGAACTCGATTTTCTCGATTACAACGATGATGATTGCAATCCCGACGGGTGTCAAAATCTTTAACTGGTTATTTACGATGCGAAAAGGCCGGATTCAATTTACAACTGCGATGCTGTGGGCCCTTGCCTTCGTTCCTTGCTTTATTATTGGTGGTACCACTGGTGTTATGCTTGCAATGGGTGCAGCGGATTATCAATATCACAACTCCTTGTTCCTTGTCGCTCATTTCCACTATGTATTAATTCCTGGTGTGGTATTCGCCGTGTTTGCAGGTCTTTATTATTGGTGGCCTAAAATGTTCGGTCATATGCTTAACGAAAAACTTGGAAAACTTCATTTTTGGTTCTTCGTGATTGGTTTCAATATGACATTCTTACCGATGTTCTTCCTTGGTTTAGACGGTGCCGTAAGACGTTCTTATACGTACTCTGCTGAAACCGGATTTGGACCGTTAATGCTTGTTTCGGCTATTGGGGCAGGAATACTCGCTATCGGCTTTGGCTTCTTATGTTATAACATTTATTGGAGCGCACGCTACGCTGACCGCAATATTTCAAGCGATCCGTGGGATGCAAGAACACTAGAGTGGGCAACCGCATCACCTGCACCATTCTACAATTTTGCCAAACTACCTGAAGTGAAATCACTTGATGCCTTCTGGTACATGAAGAAAAATAACGATGGATTAGAGTTACGTGAAAACGAGATTAAAGAAATTCACATGCCAAGCAATTCCGGCCTGCCAATAATTATGGCAATCGTGTTTGGCATTGCCGGATTCTTCCTTATTTTCGAATGGAAAATTGCTGCACTTGTTGCCGCATTAGGGATTATCGCGGGCTTGATTGTTCGTTCCTTTGATTATAATGATGGGTTCCATGTCCCTGTTGATGAGATTAAAGCGACAGAAAAAGCATGGCGAAAAGTAGATAAAGAGGTGAAAGATCATGTCAGCTAATCTAAATACAGCCCTGCCTCTCGAATATCAAACAGAGCAAAATCGAATGAACATCCTTGGTTTCTGGATTTTCTTAGGTGCGGAAATCATTTTGTTTGCTACTCTTTTTGCTACTTATTCAGTCTTAAGTACTCGATTCGCGGGCGGCCCGACTCAAAATGATTTATTTGAAATAAAAGGCGTAATGACCGAGACGATTCTCCTGTTAACGAGTAGTTTTACTTGCGGTCTTGCAATCTATGAAATGCACCGTGGGAACAAAAAAGGTCTGTTAACCTGGATGATTATTACACTGCTGTTAGGTGCAGGCTTTGTCGGGTTGGAAATTAACGAATTTATCACCTATGTCCACGAAGGTGCTACAATGCAAACAAGTGCCTTTCTTTCAAGCTTCTTTGTCCTGTTAGGCACACATGGCTTGCATGTCAGCATGGGGATTGGCTGGGCTGTAATGGTTATGATCCAAATTGTAAAAAGAGGCTTGACGCCGGTTACAGCCCGAAAAGCATTTATTATCGGTTTGTATTGGCACTTTCTTGATGTCGTTTGGATTTTCATATTCACATTTGTGTATTTAAAAGGGATGGTGTCATAATATGGATAATCATTCAAAAGGATTCCCAATGACACAGGTCTTCGGATTTGTTTTGTCATTGGTGTTAACCTTCGCAGCACTTTTCGTTGCCTTAAAAACATCCTTATCGTTTAACGCGATTATCTGGATTATCGGTACTTTAGCCGTCATCCAGGCCGCTCTTCAACTGTTCATGTTCATGCACCTAAAAGACGGCGAAGACAGCAAAGCCCAAACCATAAACATATTATACGGAATTTTTATCGCGGTCGTTACCGTCGCGGGCTCTATATGGGTCATGTCGTTTGGGATGTAAACAGAAGAGCGGAAACAAAGAGGGTGTCAGGCACCATGTGAAAATTTCACATGGTGCCTGACACCCATTTTTATTTTGAATTATTTTTCCGCTTTGTTCGGACTAGCTGGTAACCAATGAACGCCACATAAAGCGGGATGGCTACGTAAATGAAATATGGGAAGCGATGCTGCTCTCTTTTGAAGACGATATAGATTGCATAGCCCAAAAACAGTGTGATAATAATACCGTATTTTGGGAGCGGGATATCCTTAAGGCTGGGAATTTTAATGGTACTGACCATCAAATAGCAAAGAAGGAAAAAGGCAATCACAAAGATGTAACCCGACATTTTTCCTTGAAACAAGGTCAACAGTGTTAACACTCCGCCCGCGGCCGTAATGGGTACACCTGTAAAGTACTGCAAGGAAGATTTGACGGCATTAATGTTGAATCTGGCTAACCGGAACGCCCCGAATAACGGAAAAACACCGGCAACCGCCATCCCAACAACACCGAAGTCAGAATAGTAGGAATAATAAGCCATCATTGCAGGGGCAACACCAAAGGTGACAATATCAGCAAGGGAGTCAAGCTCTTTTCCTAGGTCACTTACTACATTTAGCATTCTTGCAATTCGACCATCCATACTATCAAGCATCATCCCAATCAAGATCAGGATGGCCGCATTTTTGTAATCCCCTTGGGCTGAAAACATGACCGACAAAAAACCACAAAATAAGTTCATTAATGTAAATAAATTAGGAATACCGTTCTTAATAATATGTATCACTCCAATGTTTCAATAAGCGGATCGTTCTGATATTAATAAACCAACCATCATTCTCCACGTTTATATTTCTTATTATAACCTTTTTCTTTATAAAATTGGAAAAACAAAATGGCCACAGTTAACCAAAACCCGCTCGCTAAGTATCCGCCAATAATATCGCTGGGATAGTGAACCCCTAAATAAATACGACTCGTCCCAATCGCTACTATCATGGCAACACTTATGAAAATTAACAGACTCCTTCCCCACTTACTTGCAATGTGACGCCAAAGTAAGAACGAAATTATCACATAAACTGCAAAGGCATTCATTGCATGTCCACTTGGAAAACTGTACCCGGCAATATCAATCAAACGATGAAAATTAGGTCGTACCCGGTGAAAAACAAGTTTCAAAATTTGATTTAAGACCGCTGAGCCAAAAATGGCTGAAACGAATAATATTAATTCTAACCGATGATGCAGTACTTTATAAAGGAAAAATAGTAAAAAAATACTTAGGATGATGACAACCGGAGCAGAACCAATAAAGGTGAAAAATTTCATCACTTTTGTTAAAAATGGCGATTCGAGTCCTTGAATAGCTGCTATTACATCGCTATCGAAATCGATAATTTTATGGTCACTTATTAATAAAGAGATTAAACTAAAGCCAAGCACGCAGACTAAACTAATGATGAAAGCAATTATTAGATGTACTTTAAGATTCATGATTAGATCCTCTCAATGTGTATTATCACCGGCATTAAATACTACCATATAGTACCATGATATAACAATTAAATCACTACCCTATCTTTTCCTAAAATCAAAAAAACTTACTAAAAAATGATTCAGACCCTTTTCTAAAATTTACTAAGGGTCTAAACATTTTCAGTAAGTCTATCTAAGTTTAATATTTAAATAATCATATTATTCATTTGTTGAATTTGGAAGTACGTCTCTCCTCGTCTTAGTCAAATAAATGACCAAGCTTAAAATCGTAACGAGGAAGATTGCGCTCGTTCCCACCGTACCTAGACCAAGTCCACCATCTTTGCGAGGCTGAGATAGGTAGTCGCCAAGAGAAGCGCCGAGAGGACGAGTCAAGATGTAGGCAATCCAGAAGGAAAGTACTGCATTTAACTTAAACCGATAATAAGCAAGGGTAACCACCCCAATTAGAACAGCGAACATGAGCGCTGACTTCCAGTAGCCGATGTTAAGACCCTCTGCGATGAGATCACCAGCAGCAGTACCTAATGCGAAGGTGAACAGGATGGCCAACCAGTAGAAAGCTTCCCGCTTGGTCGTATAAATGGAGTGAATGGACAGTGTCTTCTCACTTGCGTACCAAGCGGCAAAGGCCGCTAGCATGGCAACGGTGAAGATGATAGTCGTGGTCTTTAAAGGTACCCCGAAATTGTCCACCAGGTTGTCAGTGACTAGCGTGCCGACAACACTGATTAGAACGACTGCGAGCCAGTAGATTCTTGGCACGTACTTCGTCGACCTAAACTGAAAGAACAGCGTGATGAGCAAGAGGACACCCATGATATAAGTGGTATTGGTCAAGCCCAAGTTCAGGTTACTGTTCAGAAAGTCTGCTGCTGTCTCGCCCACGGTGGTTGCCAAAATTTTGATGATCCAGAAGTAGATTGTGACTTCTGGAACCTTGTTTAACATTTGACGAGCTATGGATGGATTTTGCCCATTATTATTCTGTTTATCCCCTGAATATCCCATATATACATTCTCCTTATTTTCTTTTTTATTTTGAATCATTGCTCATTATAGCGGTATCATTTTTTGAAAACACAAACAGCTTTTGCCCTAAATAATTTAATATAGTGTACAAGCAAGTACCCACTAGGATAGAGAAATCCGTTTTAACAAACGCATTAAAGTAATTATTATTTTTTAACATCCATTCTACAAGACTTCTGCCAATATCATAAGAAATGAAATAACAGCACAAGATCACCACAACAAAGCGGACTGCACTTTTGGAAACTGAACTTTGGCTTTTGAAGGTAAAATTTCTGTTCAAAATATAACTAACACATGCCCCTATCGCGTTGCCAACAAAAGTGGCAATCCAATAGGATTGTCCAAGCCCATGCAGTAGAAGGTACATGCAGGATAATCCCACGACAGTATTAACAATTCCTACCATAATAAAGCGAACGAAAGAATATTTCATGACCGGCTCCTAAAGTGGGTTATATAAAATTATTCATGATTTTTTATTATTACCTACCTTAAACCGCATCATTCTTTTTGTTTTTCCATTTAAAAAGTAGATATCCGAGAGCAACTACGACAGCGATAATAATAGCAGGTGTTACAAATGGCTTGGCCGCCTGATTAATTTGTTCCCACTTCGTACCTAAAGTCATCCCTAGGTAGAGAAATAAAATGGACCAAGGAATAATGGCTAGTATCGTATAGGTGGTGAATTTCCCAAAGGACATCCTTGCAACCCCAGCTGGAATGGAAATGGCGTGTCTGACAACAGGAATAAAGCGTGCAGTGAAAATAACCCCTGTACCATATTTATGAAACCATTTCTGGGCAACATCAATGTGTGAGGGCCGAATCAAAAGAAATTTTCCGTATTTATTTAATAGTGGTCTGCCCCCGTACCTTCCTAACCAATAAAGAAACCATTGTGCAATCACCCCGCCAATCGTACCGGCGATGACAGCACCAATAAAAGAAATTTTTCCAATAGAAATCAAATAGCCTCCATAGGCTAAAACAATTTCACTTGGAATAACTTCGACCATCAAGCCAAGGGCAATTCCTAAATAACCGAGACTTGAAAGCAAATCAAATATGGACTGAACTAAATGTGACATATGATCCCTACCTTATGAAAAACTTGGATACTTATTGATGAATTATTTATTCATTTTATTTCTTCTTTTTCAATTATTCTTTAAACCGATAACCCGCACCCCAAACAGTTTCTATATATTGAGGGTTTGATGGGTCGGTTTCTATCTTTTCACGGATTTTTCGGATATGAACCGTTACGGTTGAAATTTCTCCCAATGAATCATAGCCCCAGAGTCGTTCAAATAATTCGTCTTTTTTAAAGACATGGTTAGGGTGAAGTGCCAAAAAAGTTAACAAATCAAACTCCTTTGTCGTAAAAATCACTTCATGGTTATTGACAAAAACCCTTCTTGAGGCTTTATCAATACGAAGACCCCGAATCGCAATTCCGCTATCAGTTTGTACTTCCTTGCCAATTAACCGTTCATAACGAGCAAGATGGGCTTTTACTCTGGCAACCAATTCACTTGGGCTAAATGGCTTGACGATATAATCATCAGCACCCAAACCAAGACCACGGATTTTGTCGATATCTTCTTTCTTCGCGGATACCATTAGGATGGGGATGTCCTTTTCGAGCCGAATCGCTTTGCAAATTTGAAACCCATTCACACCTGGCAGCATTAAATCTAACAAGACCAAATCTATGTCATCTAATAATGCTTTAGTAAGACCTTCATCCCCGGTTAAGGCAATTTCCACCGAAAATCCTTCTATTTCTAAATAATCCCGTTCTAGTTCTCCAATACTTTTGTCATCTTCAATGATTAGAATTCTCTTCAATTGTATCACCGGCTTTTTTCAATTTAATAAATATTGTCGTCCCTTGACCTTTTGAACTTTCTGCCCAGATCGATCCCTGGTGCTCTTCAATGATTCTTTTTGCTATGGAAAGTCCAAGACCACTTCCACCTTTTTCGGTTCCTCTTGCTAAATCGGCACGATAAAACCGTTCGAAGATAAACGGGAGATTTTTTTCTTCAATTCCCGGCCCGTTGTCTTTCATACTGAAAACAATTTGCGAATCTATTATTGAAAGCTTAAAGCTGAGAATTTTATCCTCTTTATCAATATATTTCAAGGAATTATCGACAATATTCGTAACGACGCGTTTCAAATGCTCACGGTCAACCATAACAAGATAATTGTCGCTTTTTTCAATATCCAAATAAATTTCTATCCTCTTTTTCTCTAAATCAAACCGCAGTTCCTCGACAAAATCCACTAAATAATCATCAAACGCAAGCTGTTCAAAATGAAAGGGAAGCCGCTGTAAGTCTAATTTAGAGTATAAGAAAAGTTCATCAATCATATGATCTAGGTCGATGGATTTCGAATAAATGGTCTGAACATAGCGTTCCATTTTTTCTGGGCTGTTGGCTACCCCATCTCGGATTCCTTCAACATAACCCTTTATTGTTGTGATCGGTGTTTTAAGATCGTGAGAAATATTCGCAATTAATTCCTTGCGATTCTCTTCATAGGCTATTTGCTTTTCAATCGACTCCTTCAATCGAATCCGCATTTCCTCAAACCCTTGGGCAAGCTGGCCCAATTCATCTTTTGAATGAACCTCAATTGGATTATTGAGGTCACCTTCCTTCATTTGGTTTGCTGCCTTTTGTAATTTTCTAATTGGTCGAATGATACTCCTAGAGACGTAATAAGTTAACAAACCGTTTGTTACGATTAAAATAAATATTAACCCAATAAATAAAATTGGAAAGGATGAACGTGCAAACCTGGCGAGACTGTTAGCATCCGTTATGAAAAACAATGTGCCCTCAGAATTATCCGGGAAAAGGAAATCCGATTTTTTAATCGTGACAAATTGATGATTGATTTCTTCGACCGGATCCACTTCACCATAAAAACCGAAAGCAGGAAGATCATCTTTATCCAAACCGGTAATTTTGGATGATTGGTAAATGATCTTATCTCCATGTCTGACTAGTAACGATGAACCGCCTGCTTGTGATAATTGATTATCAATCTTTTTTAAATAGCTTTGATTCATAAACTGACCTGGATTTTTTAAGGATTCTCGGTGCAAATCGATTAACAATTGATCCTTTTCAGTCACGCGCTGGTGATGCTCTGGTGGAAGATAGATGTTTCGCAATTCTTTAATATCCCCTCGAAAAAGCAAGGCAACTAGGACCGTTGATAAAATAACAAAGACGATTGGAATCAGAACCATTGCTAAATAAGATAATAAAAGTCTAAACCGGATGGACATCTATCCACCACCTTCCCCTATTAAAATTCTTTCTGGTTAAATTTATTAAATCCAAGTGTAAAGAACATTGCAAACCATGATAACAGGTAGACGCCCCTGCCCAGGTTCACCACATTGAAGCCGCTATTCATCCAGCGTTGATACCAGTCGTTATCATATGCTGGCAGCCACTGGGCTACAGTTGGAAAGAGATAGGTTAGAACAATCATGACTAAATATAAGAGGATAGAAAATGTTAACGCCTTACTGCTAGAGCCAATCCACTGAACAAGGAAAACGAGCAAAACACCAATGGCCATTAACGGGAACCATGACAGGATATATGCAGTTACCCCAAGCATTAAACCATGAAATGTAAAATTCTCTAACCAAATGGCACCCGTGATAAGCGAAGTTATACAGATAATGATTAAAAGGATAAATAAATAAATTCCTGTGCAAAGGATTTTTGAGTTGAAGAGATGGTACCTGGAAATAGGTCGGACAAGCAGGAAAGGAAGATTCTTTTGTTCCTGTTCTCCTGCAAACATATCACTAATGACGAAGGCTAACAATAATGGTAAATAAAAGGTAATTGCTAAACTTAAAATCACAAGCGGAAAACTTTCCCCATCAAAGGCGGTGAAACCAAACCTGTTTTGTAACATTTGAACTAAGGGGCCTGCCAGTAATGGAAATATGGCTGTTATGATCAGGAGTACTATCGTTGACCGTTTACGGGTTAATTTTATCCATTCATTTTTTAAGTTCTGCAACGTCGTTCACTTCCTTCCCCATCCGTATACAGTCGATATAATACGATTCGAATGTCTGATTCTCCGTTAATTCAGTTCTTGTTATTTCTCCGATAATCTTGCCTTTTGAAAGGATGGCGATTCGGTCACATAATCGTTCTACCTCATCAATTAAATGGGTAGAAAGTATAAAGGTAACACCCTCCTCCTTCGCCAAGCGGCTAATGAGCTGGATAAAATCAAGCTTCCCTTCAATATCAAGACCGTTTGTCGGCTCATCTAAAATAACAAAAGAAGGTTTCGACAAGAGTGCAGCAGCCAAATATAGTCTCTGCTTCATACCTGTTGAAAAGGATTTTACTTTTTCCCGCTTATGGGCTTCCATTCCAACCCAGCGAAGCACTTCGTCCACTCTTGTTTTTTCTAGATCAGGATACAATCTAGCAGCAAGCTGCAGGTTCTCATAAGCTGTTAAATAGTCAAACGCCTCTACTCCACTTATAAGCGTTCCGACAGATTTCATCGCTAGTTCAAAATGTTCCATTACATTATGTCCATTGATAAGAATTGTCCCCTTGTCAGGGCGGGATAATGCCACAATACATTTCATTAACGTCGTTTTTCCTGCCCCATTAGGTCCTAATAAGCCAAAAATCTCCCCTTGGTTTACTTTGAAACTAATATTTTCCACACCCCGGCCATTTTTAAATTGTTTTGTGACATTTTGTATTTCGAGAACAGGCACACTTTTCACTTCCCCTAATAAAAAAATTGAACTATCCATTTTATTAGAACCAAAGACAGCTAGTAACACTGCCTTTAGTTCTTTATTAAGTATCAATGCTTGCTGTTTAAGTAACCTAACATTTTTCGAATCGCTGCCTATTAATCTTCATGACCCTCGTGGTCATCTTTAACATTCACGACTTTTTTTCCTTTTAAATCAAGCTTGGTCACGTCTGATTGATTCAATTTATCCAATGAGCTTGTAAGGTGGAGCACTAAATCATGATGAACGCCTTTCACATCATCACCAGAAACAGAAATAACCGCTTCTTGACCCACCAAATATTGATCCTTATCCACTTGTCCTTTAAGGACTACACTTGAAACAGATATGTTATTTTTTAATTGTGGAAGCTGTGGTTTCAAGTCAGAAAACTGAAGGGATCCGAATTCTTTATGATCCATATGTTCCTTCTGCTGGTCGATATTTTTTAAGAAGAAAGACACAACTGCTTGACCAACTGCAGGTATTTGATTTTTACTTAAGTCTAACTGCAGCTCCGTTTTTCCATTTCCTGCGTCTTTAGTAGTAATGCTATTCTGATAATTCTTCGTTAACGCATCAAAGATTGCCTCCACATCTTTTTGCATCGCAGGAGAAAGCTCTTCCTTTTGCTTTTCATGTTTCGATTCAGCTTTATGCTCCTTTTCCTGCTTTAGATAATAGTTTTTATCTTTACTGCTCTTGACTACATTTTGATGATCCTTAGAATAGAGAGCGATCTTTGAAGAAGTTCCCCCATTATTCACACTGATGGTACTACTGCTTGCGTCATTCTTTAAATTAACCACGTTTAGAGAATCTACCTTGTAAACCTCCTTTCCATTGTCCTTTAAATTAGCCTGAACATGTGCCGTGAAACTAGATACATTGTGTGTTTTCTTGACTGCTGTTTTGAAAAGATCATAACCTGATGATGAAGCAGACGCAGATAACACCCCTCCTGCCATTAGCAGCCCGCTAATACCCACAGCTGCAAGAACTTTTTTCTTCATTTTCCTTCATCCTCCTAAAACAAAATGGTCTTACAGGTTAAGGATAGTCCTCCAGCCTAAAAATTCTCTTAATGAAATCTTAAATGTTTATTAAATATAGTGGTTAACCCAAAAAGCAATCCCTCCTAATGGAAGAATTGCTTTTTAAATGGACTTTCATTTGTTATGAAACTTTCGGTTCCTTTTTGACAGCGTCAGCGACTTTATCTTTTGAGAAAAACCAGCCTGCTGCTGCAATTCCTACTAACACTAGATAAAAACTTACCTTCCATTCTGTAGAATGCGCAAATTCCTCATTTAAAATCGCTAGCGACGGATGTGAAAGTGTGTAAACTGCAAGCTTCACACCAACCCAGCCAACAATCGTAAAGGCAGCAATTTCAAGACCCGGCCTTCTTTCTAAAAGCTTCACAAACTGGTTTGCAGCGAAGCGCATGATGATTAAACCAATAATCCCGCCGGCAAAAATAACTAAGAATTTGCCGCCGTCAAGACCGCCGATATTTGGAAGCGGTGTGTCTGGAAGCACTACTGCCATCGCAACCGCGGCAAGGATTGAGTCAACAGCAAAGGCAATATCCGCCACCTCAACTTTGATAACTGTTGTCCAAAAACCGCTATTTTTACCGGATTTCTTTTCCCCTTTTTCCTCAGCTTTTCCTTTAATAACCTTCCGAAAAATATGATTACCAGCCATGAATAATAAGTAAAGAGCACCTATTGCTTGAACCTGCCACACATCTACAAGAAATGAAATCACGAAAAGCGATGCAAAGCGGAACACAAACGCTCCGGCCAAACCGTAAAACAATGCCTTTTTCCGCTCCTGTTCAGGAAGGTGTTTCACCATAATTGCCAGTACCAAGGCATTGTCGGCAGCTAAAAGCCCTTCCAACGCCACCAAAATAATTAACACCCAGCCGTATTCCAGTAAAAGAGTAAAGTCCATAAATAATTCCTCCTAAAAAAGTTTTTCTTTCTAAAAATACTCCCTTACCCAATAAAAATAGGCCTTTACTGGTTACAGTAAAGGCCTAAAAATACACAAAAAGACCTTTACTGTTAAGTAAAGGTCTTGCTAACAACGTCCATGTTGCCAATAAAGCCGGAGAAGTAATTCTCGGAATGACGACTTTATTGTAGCAGCTACTCCCCTTTAAAAGGAAATATTTTATTACTATCAATATATTATACTTTTAAGCCATTGTCAACGTTATGTTCCCGCGAAATTTTTATAAACCATATACCTCAGAATATTTTTTCTCTAGATACTGGACAAGATATTCCGCGTTTAATTCTTCACCGGTTACCTTAACGATTAATTCATTTGGTGTATAAAGCTTCCCGTATTGGTGGATATTTTCCTTTAACCAGTCTTGAATCAGGTCAAATCGGCCAGTTTCGATATGGGTATAGAAATCAGGCAGCTCTTTTTGAATCGTATGAAGAATTTGTGCTGCATAAAGATTTCCTAGTGAATAGGAAGGAAAATAGCCAATCCCGCCAAATGACCAGTGCACATCCTGTAGGACGCCCTCCGTGTCAGTACTAGGTGTAACCCCAAGGTAATCCTCCATTTTCTGATTCCAGACTGCCGGAAGGTCTTTCGCTTCAATCTCCCCGCCAATCAAAGCCTTTTCAATTTCATAACGAAGCATAATATGGAGATTATAGGTTAATTCATCGGCTTCTACCCGAATGAGTGATGGCTCCACCGTGTTGACTGCACGATAAAATTCTTCCCCTGAAATATTTTCAAGCTGCATTGGAAAATACGCTTGAAGCTTAGGGAAGAAGTAATTCCAGAATTCCTTGCTGCGACCAACCATATTTTCTAAAAATCTCGATTGTGATTCATGGATTCCAAATGATGCTCCGCTTTGAAGCACAGATTCCTCAAATTCAGGGTTAACATGCTGCTCATAAATCCCATGCCCTGCCTCATGGATTGTACCAAATAAGGCTGAACGAACATTCTTTTCTAAATAGCGGGTTGTTAACCGCACATCGCCAATGACAACCGTTTGCGCGAATGGGTGGACCGTTTCGTCTAACCTGCCTGCCTCCATATCAAAGCCAATGAGTGGCAAGATATAGCGATTGAATTCCTTTTGTTTTTCAATATCAAATGCTTGATTAAATACTTCCGCTTGTCTCGGCTTTCCATGTTGTTGAATTCGTTCTAATAGTTTAACGCTGGATTCTCTTAGTTTAGCAAATAAAGGATCTAGTCTTTTCACCGTTAACCCTGGCTCAAATTCATCCACCAAGGCATCATACGGATGCTCTTCGTAGCCATAGATTTCCGCGAATTTACGTCGATATTGAATGATCTTTTCTAGATAAGGAAGGTAACTTGCGAAATCGTTGTTCGCTCTTGCTTCCTCCCAAGCATCATTGGCCTGTGCCGTTAAGATGCTATATTCCTGAAAAAGGTCGGCAGGAATGCTCTTTGACTTTTGATAGTACTCTTTATACTCCCGAACCTTCGCTTTTGTCGTCATGTCTAATGCTTTGGCGTTTTCCGAGGAAGATAATGTTTCTAATAGGTCACCCATTTCCTTTGAGACCGAGAGTTTAAAAACTTCAGTCCTTAATGTTCCGGTCGCCTTTGCAAAAACGTGTCTTCCTTTTTTCGGCGCCATCACCTTTTGGTCCCAGTCAGCTAAACCGATAATACTTGAAAAATGCGTTATTTTTTCATCTAACGCTTTAAATTGTTCTAATGCCTTCTGTAATGTTGGATCAAGCACTTCCTGTTCCATATGTAGACCCCCTAATCCTTAATATGTTGCTTGAGGATGTTCGTATATAAACTTACACATCCCTTAATGATTATAAATTAAAAATTCAAATAAGGGAAAAAATTTGAAAACCTTTTCATAGACAAAAAGTTCAAAGAAATCGACAGTTTCATGCATACTTTGTATAAATTTTACAAATCAGAGGAAAACATAATCATTAGACAGAAAAACAATGCTTTTTTCTACTTCTTACATTTACTTAGGAGGGGAACTTTTTATGCTGGAAAAACCATGGATGTCGGTAGGAAAGCCCGAACTAGCTGGGATCAATCCATTTATCCTTTTTTAATGCTGTTATTTTCATCACCAAGTGACTCAATTAAACTAAGCGTTTGGGCTGCCTGTTCAATTTGCTGCGGGTTATTCTTTCTCAAGTATTGATCCCCTTTCGTTTACATAAAACTAATAAATGCATGCACTATAGTTTTTATTTATTCGATCCTTTCTATCCATGTAATAAGGATGTGCAGCCATTTTGGAAAAACAGAAAAAGAAAAGATCTCCTACTCCATTAAGGTTAAATTTACTTTTTTTCAGCGTCTTTTTATTGTTTTCCGTCCTCATATTGCGGCTTGGTTTTGTTCAAATTGTCCACGGAGAGAACTTCAAAAGAGATTTGGAAAGAAGAGAAGATATCACGATCAGTAATCCTGTGCCAAGAGGAAAAATACTCGACCGTGATTACCGAGTTATTGTGGGCAATGTTCCAAAAAATGCAATTACCTTCACAAATGAAGGTTTCAACCAAAAGGAAATGCTTGAAACAGCAGAAAGATTAGCGCAGCTGATTGACAAAAAAACAGATAAGGTCACAAAAAGGGACAAGCAGGATTTCTGGATCTTAAAACACCCAAAGCTTGCTGATGGCAAAATTACCAAAAATGAAAAAGCTTTATATCATGCTAAAAAATTATCCGATAAAGATATTTATCAATTAAAATTAGATCGAATTACCGGAAATGAATTAAAAGGGATAACAGCTAATGAGTTGGAGGTTCTAGCCATTTATCGAGAATTTATCAGCGGCTATAAATTTATTGCACAAATGATTAAAAACGAAGGTGTGACAGAGAAGGAATTTGCTGTAGTTAGCGAAAACCTTCAATCTCTGCCAGGTGTTGAAACGGCTACTGACTGGGATCGATTGTATGCTTTTGAAACCACTCTTAGATCGGTTCTAGGGAAGGTAACTAAATCAGATGAAGGACTCCCGGCTGACCAATTAGATTATTTTTTAGCAAGGGGGTATAGCCGTAATGACCGTATCGGCAAAAGCCAGCTTGAAATGCAGTATGAGGAGGTTCTTCACGGCAACAAATCTAAGGTAAAAAATATTACCGATAAGACAGGAAACATTATTGACAGCCAGCCAGTCACAGCTGGTAAAAGAGGAAAAGATCTGGTCTTAACAATTGATATGGATTTGCAGATGGCCGTTGATAAGATTGTTGAAAAGGAGCTTTGGCTTGCAAAGCAATCACCTGGAACGATGCTGACGGACCGTGCCTATGTCGTTTTAATGGATCCGCGTACCGGAGAAGTTTTAACGATGTCCGGAAAAAAGTTGGTTAAAGATAAAGTAACAGGAAAAGTAGAAATGATTGATGATGCCCTCGGGACCTTTACCACCACGTATAATGTGGGTTCAACTGTGAAAGGGGCGACCATCTTAACCGGTTATAAAACAGGGGCGATTTCTCCGGGTACGCCTTTTGATGATGCCGGGATAAAAATTAAAGATACTCCGATCAAAAAATCCTATGCCTATTTAGGCAGATTAACTGATATTGATGCCTTAAAGAAGTCTTCGAATGTTTATATGTTTCATACGGCGCTTAATATTGGTAAAGCACATTATGAGTATGATCAGCCATTAAATTTCACCAACAAGAAGGCGTTCGAAACGATTAGAAACTCGTTCTCCTCTTTTGGTCTCGGATCAAGGACGGGCATTGATTTACCGAATGAACAGTCCGGCTTTAAAGGGCAAAGCAGGCTCCCGGGCTTTTTACTCGACCTTGTTATCGGCCAATATGATACGTATTCTACGATGCAGCTCGCCCAGTATGTTTCAACCATCGCCAATGGCGGCTACCGAATGCAGCCGCATGTGGTCAAACAAATTCTTGCCCCCGCAGCTGAGACAGATGAAATCGGACCTGTCGCCCAAGAAATCAATCCAACCGTCCTTAATTCAATCGATATGAAATCGGATTGGATGAACCGCGTGCAAATAGGCTTTAAAAAGGTGATGCAGGAACCTGGTGGTACAGCTTATAAATTTTTTGGGGATGCTCCCTATTCTCCTGCAGGTAAAACAGGGACTGCGGAAGCCTTTTATGACGGTCCATTGCGCAGTAATTACGGAAAAGAGCCGCCGCCTGTCACGAATTTAAGCCTGGTAAGCTACGCTCCTAGTTCAAATCCCGAAGTGGCGATGGCCGTTTTAGTTCCATGGGCCTACCAAGGGGAAGTTGATAACAAAGCAAGCCTAAGAATTGGCCGCAAGGTTTTAGATACCTATTTTAAGTTGAAAAATAAATAACATCATTCCATGGGTGCCTTCAGATGGGCACCCCTTTTCAACACGGATTTCACTGCCTTCTCAATTTCAATATAACCCGTGCAGCGGCAAATATTCGATTCCAGCCACTCTTTGATGGTTTGATCATCGGCATCAGGATGCTGTTCGATTAACGAATGACAATTCATAATAAAACCGGGTGTACAATAGCCGCATTGAAAGGCGAAGTTTTCGACAAAAGCCATTTGAATAGGAGTCTCCTTCAGTCCTTCAATCGTTGTTACCTCCTTGCCAGCCGCTTCCACCGCAAGCATCAGACACGATTTCATTGGCCAGCCATCCACATTCACCGTGCACGCCCCGCAGTCCCCATTTAAACACCCGGGTTTTGCACCCGTCAGGCCAAGCCGACCTCTTACTATATATAAAAGAGTATCGGCCGACCGCACCGTAACGATGTGACTTTCTCCATTTATAGTTAACGTAATTGTGTGAGATTTCAAGGTTCCCTCCACTCTCCTTTACAAACCAAACAATTAAACTCTCACTCCATCCAAAGCTGCCAAAACATCAACGAATAAATTTTTCAAAACAAATAAACGGTAATCTGCCGAACCCTCGACATCATCTAAAATTGGCTGTGGCAGGACCGCAAGTGCCCTTTCCACCCTTGTTTCGACTGATAGCCCTTTATTATTTAAAGAGGCCTCGACTTCCTTCGAACGGAAAGGAAATGGACACAATCCACTAACAGCCACACGCACCTCCTCATCCATTTTCAACGCAGCTACCGTTATTAACGGATAACCAGTCTCCCATTGCTGACGGCGTTTGATGCTAAAATACGGGGCCCTGATCAATCGGTTTTCCGTTGCTGTTTGAACAAGAAATTCAGCTTTATCTAGTTTAAGCTCCCCCGCAAAAATTTTATTGATTGGTACCCCCTTTACACCTTCGGGACCTGCAATTAATAATTGGCTGTCTGCAAGTAAGAACGGCAGAACTGCCTCCCGGTAAAAAATTCGCGCACAAATATTGCCGCCTAAGGTAATTTTTCCACGGGCCGTATGGTCAGCTACTTGGCTCGCGGTTTTCGTTAATAACGGAAAAAGGTTTGCTTCTTCAATTTTTGTAAGAGTTAGCACACTGCCAAGCAGCAAATGATTCCCGCTTACCCGCATTACCTTGCATTCAGCAATCCCCTTTATATCAATAACAGCCTCCGTATAGGCTAAATCAATTCTCCCGAGGGTGATTAATTCCGTCCCTCCTGAAAAAAACATCGGCTGTTTGCCTTGCTGCTCTAAATACTGATATAAATCTACCGCCTCTTTCAACGTTTCAGGCTGATAATAATCAAAATCAAAGGGAAGCATTTATTTGTTCGCCTCCTTTGCTTTCCAAATCAATTCCGGAATCAGCGGCAGATGATGCAGGGAAACGCCAGCGGCAACAGACAAGGCATTACCGAGAGCACCAGGCATACCCATGAGGCCATGCTCCCCGACTCCGCGGGCCCCGTATGGTCCATCAATCTGCGGGGTTTCAACAAACCCAACCAGGTATTCTGGATTTTCGCCGTACCTAAGCGGCCTGTACGTCCGCAGTTGCGGGTTCAGGACCCTGCCAAGCTCATCAAAATAAAAGGTTTCCCGTCCTGCAAAGGCCAGTCCCATGCTCATCGCACCCATGACCTGCCCCCGAGCTGCTTTTTCATTCATCACCCTGCCGATATCAACAACCGTTGCAGCTTTCACCAGTCGGTACGTATAATCTCTTTTATCAAATTCCACTTCGACCCCATATGCTGCAACCGTCCATTCCGGACCAGGCCTTCCTTCACCTGTTTCCGGGTCCAACGGTGTAAGATGCCGTAAAATATAACTTCCCCTGCCGATAATTTGTGCTCCGACCGTATTCCCATTCGGATACTTATAGCCGTAGCCAATTTCTTTAAAATGAAGCCCCAGAGATGGGTCATCTCTTAAAAACACCCTGCTGCCTCCAATTTCGAGATCTTCTTTCGGTGCTCTTAATACACAGGCAGCCACTTCCTTCAACTGATTAATCACATCGTCTGCAGCCTTTAAAACAGCCCGGCCGCCCATAAAAGTTCCCCTGCTGGCAACCGTCTTCCAATGTTCTGGTGTCGTTTGCGTATCCACTTCCATTCGGACATGAATATTATCCACATCCATTTGGAGCCGTTCGGCGAGAATTTGCGCCAGAATGGTTTTCGTGCCTGTTCCGATTTCAACAATGCCAGACATTAAATTAATACTGCCATCGCGATTAAATGTTAAAATAACGCCTGAAGGCGCATCCGTGTCAATCGTTGATGTCTTCCAGCTGCAACTGACCCCTTTTACCCTTATAAACCGGTCGTTCACTACTTTTACCGGCCCTTCATCCCATTTGATTAACCCCCTTACTTTTTCAATACATTTCTGCAAGTTTCCAACATTGCTTTTATTTAATAATACTCTTGTCGGCGTGGTATCCCCAGGTTTAATCGCATTAATGTAGCGCAGTTCAAGCGGGTCGATGTTTAACTTCTTGGCCAGTAAATCCATCGTCCGTTCAATGGCAAAGGAAAGCTCGGAATGACTAAAGCCCCTAAATGGAGCAGCATAGGGATGATTCGTATACATGCAGTAGGAATCGCACCATACATTTTCAATGTTGTAAGGTCCCGTACAGTCAGTTGCACCCGATCTGGTTATATCAATTGCTTTATCGGAATAGGCGCCGCCATCCCACAAATAGCGTATTTCAGCTGCCTTGATTTTTCCGGATCGATCGGTGCCTAATTTAACCGTTGCATCCAATCCGATATGACAAGGAGATGTTAGAATATCCTCTTCACGTGTATTTAAGACCTTGACTGGTTTTCCGCCTACTGCCTTTGACCCTAAATAGGCGAGTACCTCAAGCTGAACAGGAGCCTTGCCGCCATACGCCCCGCCAACAAGCGGTGTGCGGACAATTACTTTCCCCATATCCTCACCAAAGTAATCGGCGATTAACCTCTTTACCATAAAAGGCGCTTGCGAGGATGTCATAATGAGGATATTTCCATCTGGTAATATCTCTGCGGTCGCACAGCGGGTTTCCATCGCTGCATGGTCGGAGGGGGCAAACGAAAAACTCGCTTCGACGACCGTCGCAGCCTCCGCCCAGCCCTTTTCCAAATTCCCCTTGCGGATTTTAATATGGGTCGCAATATTGGTGCCTGGCACCGGTTGTGAATCAGACTCTTTTTTATATTCGCCGAGGCGTTCATGGACGAGCGGGGCATTCTTTTGGAATGCCTGTGTTGGTGAATTCACTACTGGCAGCAATTCGTATTGCACTTTAATAAGGTCTGCTGCCGCTTTGGCCTGAACAGGCGTATCAGCAACCACGAGGGCCACGGGTTCACCGTGGTAGCGAACCTTGTCAACTGCGATTGGCGGCCGATCACGAATTGCCTCTCCTGTTAACGGATAATAATGTTCTCCCGCGAGAATCGCCCTGACACCAGCTACCTTCCCTGCCTCTGCGGTATCAATGCTGACAATTTTGGCATGACCGTAAGGACTAATGACCATTTTTCCAGACAGCATCGGAACCGTTTGGTGGTCATGGGTGTACTTCGCCCGGCCCGTTACCTTATCAAGCGCTTCTTTTCGAATGACGCTTTTCCCAATAACCTCCATGTTCATCACTCCCTGCACTTAAGAAATTGCCAATTCCCCTCTTCTTCAACTGATCCCAGCACCATAAAAAACGACTAATCCGGAATGGTCCATATGAGCTCTACTCTTTCATGGACGGGCTTCCTCCACACCTCAATCATTTCCGCCACGACACTTACAGCAATTTCAACAGGACCCTTAGCGCCAATCGTCACACCCATTGGGGCATAAATCCAATTGGGAATATCATCATCATTAAGAAGCCGTCTTGTTCTTTCCCCTGGTCCTAAAACACCTAAGTATCTAATATTTTCATGGAGTAACCCACTGAGAATTTCTTGATCCCTTTGAAAGTGATGCGACATAATGACAACAAAATCATAATGTGAAAAAGAAAGTTGGTTTAGAAGCTCATCCGGGAAGCCTACCAAAAGCTTATCCGCCGCCGGATAATTTTTTTCTTGGCAAAACTCCTCGCGCCAATCGCAGACAACGACAGAAAAACCTGTTTCGGCAGCCAAAGAAACAAGCGGCTTGGCGTCAGGTCCTGCCCCGAAGACAATTAAACGCGGCTTAGGCTGGTACGTATGTTGAAAAACAGAAGAACCACCCATAATTCCGCTTTTCGAGGTGAACCCAATGACTGGAACCTGCCCCGACCAATTTCCAAACGGCTCACCCTTCTCCTCGATAAACAGATACTCCCCCAATTCATTTAGTTTTTTTAATCCGATGACTGGTTTATAGCTATCCAACAATCTTTTGAGCAACAAAAAATCCTCTTTTAGTTTCTCAGTAACTGGCTCAAGCAAAATATCAATGGTTCCATTGCACCCTGAACCCTGCCCCCACCCTAAATCGGTTTCCTCTCTTAAGTCATACTGGTGCATCATCGCCTCTTGACTCCCGAAAACCTTTTGCACCTGTATTGCCAAATCCGTTTCCAAACAGCCCGCACTCAGCAGGCCAGCATAAGAGCCATCCTCGAAAAAGATCATTGAGGAGCCTTCCTTTTTATAAGCGGAGCCATTTACACGAATAATAGTCGCTACTACCTTTTCTCCTGGTTGATCAATCACAGCTAGAATTGGATAAATATCATCCATCGAACTCCCCCACTTCAGACACATAAATTCCTACTTTATTTATATTAATGAAGAAGCTATTCCTAGAATGATTAATTTTTCTTTACCTGCTTTCATAAGAATTAGTAAGAATGGCAGAAAGAGGCGGTTATCAATGAAACTGGCAAAATTTAAAGATCCGCTGCCGATTCCTCCTTTATTAAAACCAAAATGGCGATCGGAAGGGTATACCTATTACGAGGTAAATATGATGGAGACAAAGAAATCGCTCCATAGTGATTTGCCCAAAACAACGCTCTGGGGCTATGATGGCATATACCCCGGACCAACCATTGAAGTGGAAACTGGGGAAAAGGTTTATGTAAAGTGGCAGAACAAACTTCCAGACCGGCATCTATTTCCGATTGATCACACTGTTCACGGGGCTGAAAAAGAGAAGCCTGATGTCAGGACTGTCGTTCATCTTCATGGCGGTCGGACGGAACCGGCTAGTGATGGTTATCCTGATGCATGGTTCACGAAAGGATTCGCGGCGACAGGTCACTTTTTCCAAAAAGAAATCTATGAGTATGGAAATCAGCAAAGTTCGCGGGCCCTGTGGTACCACGACCATGCGATTGGACTGACGCGCCTTAATATTTATGCCGGACTTGCCGGCTTTTATTTCATCAGGGACAGCCATGAACGTTCATTAAACCTGCCAAACGGGAATTTTGAGGTTCCATTGCTCCTTCAAGATCGATCATTTCATGAGGATGGCTCTTTATCCTATCCGGAACAGCCTGCAAACAACACTTCGGGTTTCAAACCATCAATTATTACCTCCTTTTTCGGCGATACGATTGTTGTTAACGGAAAGGTCTGGCCCTATTTGGAGGTTGAACCAAGAAAATATCGATTTCGGCTTTTAAACGCGGCAAATGCCCGTTTTTTTCGCCTAACATTAGATTCGGGGCAGAAGTTCATCCAAATTGGCACAGACAGCGGGTTTCTTGAACGGCCAATTGCCGTAAAATCGTTACTGCTTGCCCCAGCAGAGCGCATCGATATCATTGTTGATTTTTCAAATATGGAGGGCAAATCGATCCTATTGAAAAATGACGCACCGACCCATTTTCCAATAGGGGATCCTGTTGACTCAGAAACGACCGGAACTGTCATGCAGTTTCGGGTTTCAAAGCCTCTTTCCAGCCTTGATACAAGCGTTATTCCTGCTTATTTCGGACCGATAAATTGGAAGAAGACCGTTTCCGCAAATTAACAGCGGTTTCTGCAATTAAGTGAAGAAAAGGATAAATATGGGCGGTCACTATTTCTCCTTGATCAGAAAAGCTGGGATGATCCACTATCAGAAAATCCGTATCTTGGCTCGACTGAGATATGGAATTTTATCAACACGAATGGGGATGACCATCCCATTCACGTCCATCTAGTCCAATTTCAAATCCTTGAGAGAAGGGCATTTAATGTCAATCATTACAAAATGACAAAGCAAATCAAATACACGGCCCCTCCCAGTCAACCCGATTATACGGAACGCGGATGGAAGGATACTGTCAGATGTCCGCCGGGCCATGTCACAAGCATCATCATCCCGTTTTTTCCATATACCGGACAATATGTTTGGCATTGCCATATGTTAGAGCATGAGGATTATGAAATGATGCGCCCTTACAGCGTTATTCGCTTTAACTAACCTTTAACCCGGTGGATTAATTTCCTCCGGGTTTTTCTTTATTTTTTAATAGAGGGGCTCTTACTTTCCTGACTAGACACTTGCAGGTTAGGAAAGGATATATCTACCATGATAAAACTTTTAGGATGATGATGATGGGACTGGTAATTTATTCGGTCATTGCCTGGCTGGTGTTGACCGTTTTCTTTTCGCTGAAAAAAAAGCTTCCAAACAAGATAAATATTATCTTTTATTTTGTGATACAGATTGTTCAAATTAATATATTTACGATAACCTCGTTTGAATTAAAATGGTTCACAATCAATAAAAACCCTGTTCCCTTTATTTCGGTCATCATCAATAGGGACATTATTCTTCCGGTTTTACTGCTATTATTTGTAAATATGCTATTTTCCACGAAACAAGTAAGCAAGCGAATAGTGATAGCTGTGGTTGTTTTTATTATTTTTGCAGCTTGCGAATATTTAATAAGATTATTAGGTTTTAGTCATAATCACCATTGGTCCCCCATTCTATACAGCGCCGGAATGATGATTTTTTCGATTTTAACTGCACGACTGTTGATGAAGATATACTCGAAGGAGAAGAAAGTTTATGATGGTCTATCTAATCTATGATCGTCACTTTAATGTAAACGAGTGGTTTGTTATCGGCATGATTATTGGTGGAATGGTTCTTTTTTATCTTTTACCAAAAATTTTACCGCTGCTAACAGTGGTCTACTGTTTTCTCATTGGTCCATTTCTGGGTTTGGTTTTTGACCATACCATTGCTGTTCCGCCCCTCGACCTCTATGATGTTGGTGATGAATCTGGTTATTCCTTATTTGATTTACTTTCCTATACGATGTACGCACCCTTTGGCTATTTTTTTATTTATTTTTACGAAAGGCTTCGTATTAAAGGTCAGTCGAAGGTAGTCTATATTTTTATTTGGAGTTTTCTAGCCATTTTTGTGGAGTGGATTTCCGTTCATGTGGGTATCTTTCATTACAAAAATGGATATAAGCTTCTCTATTCCATTCCCATCTACTTCTTTGTTGAAAGTCTAACCCTTTTCATATATTTGTATTTCTTTAATAAAAACTCAGCAATCAAAAAAGGTGTTCTGTAATTTGCTTCCAAAGGGATGTTACTCATGAAGAAAAATCGAACTCTATTTTTAACAGCGGTTGCCTCTGGCACGATGTTAAATCCTCTTAATTCATCAATGATCGCATTAGCACTGCACAGTATTCAAAAGGATTTCGGGCTTTCTTTTACAACCGTTTCGTGGCTGATTTCCAGCTTCTATTTAGCAAGCGCGGTCGCCCAGCCGGTGACAGGAAAGATTGGCGATATTTTTGGAAGAAAAAAGACCTTTCTAACAGGTCTTGTGCTTGTTGCGCTATCAGCGGTTGGGGCACCATTTTCAACCACCTTCTTTATGTTACTAGCGATGAGAATGATCCAATCGATTGGCAGCAGCGCAATTTACCCATCGGGAATGACGTTAATCCGCGACCATATTAAAGAACGACAGGCTTCAGCACTAGCCGTATTATCAATTTTTGCCTCTGCCATGGTCGCACTTGGGCCGACCATCGGCGGTTACTTAATTGTTTGGGGCCATTGGCCAGCCATCTTCTGGGTAAACTTTCCGTTTATTATCATCAGTTTTGTGCTGGGATGGTATTTGTTTCCGAAGGACATCAAACAGGATAAGGCGCGGATAAAGGAGTTATTTTCCAACCTTGATTTTCTCGGAATCGGTTTTTTCGCGGCGGGAATGGTTTTCTTTTTATGGTTTTTATTGTCGTTTGGAGCAAAGGTGCATTATCTTTCCGGTATCACCGGGGTCATCTTTTTCGGTTTATTTGCCCTGAGGGAGTTAAAAGTTAGGGAACCATTTATTGATATTAGAATTTTCAAATCGCATCCAAAGCTTTCAATGGTCTATCTTCAGTTTATCTTTTTGAATATCTTTTTCTATTGCTTGTTTTTCGGTCTCCCCAGCTATTTCCAAGAAGTGTTGGGCTTAAGTGTGGAGCATAGCGGTTTATTAATGCTGTTTATGTCAGGGGTCAGTATAATCATTTCCTCTGTGACCGGAAAATGGATTGATCGGACGGGTGTGAACCAGCCTATTATAATAGGCTCTTTTATTTCAATCATTGGTGCTTTGATATTCACGCTGTTTTTTATCGATGCTTCGTATTTAGTGATTGGGCTTATTTTATCAATCATGGGGTTAAGCTATGGCATTGGAAATGTTGTTCTCCAAGTCGCGATGGTAAAAGAGAGCCCGCAAAATATTGTTGGGACTACCTCGGGTCTGTTTCAAACGTGCAGATATTTAGGGTCAATTTTATCCTCCATTATTTTAGGCTTGGTTTTTGGGGCAGAAATTTCATCCGAAAATATGAAAATCATCGGAGGAGTTTTGATCGTATCAGGCACAATCAGTTTTTTAATGAGTCTATGGTTTTCACGTGAGACGATTAAATTTGGAAGAGTGAAGCATGTGTGAGGACCCTTCATAAAAACAGCACCCTTTTAAAATGGTGCTGTTTCTGTTATTTGATTGGTAAAACATAAAATAACACACAAAAGAAGTGGGCCACACTACCTCCTAGCACGAATAGATGCCAGACCGCATGATGATACTTAAAGGCACGCCAGACATAGAATATGGCACCAAGCGTATAAAGGGCGCCGCCAATGACTAAATAGGCCATCCCTTGTGAAGAAAGATTATTGATTAACGGTTTCCAGGCAAAAACAATTAACCAGCCCATGACGACATAAAGAACTGTTGAGGAAAAAAGATACTTTTTGACAAAAAAACATTTAAAAACGGTACCCGCAATGGCAAGGACCCACACAATCCCAAATAATGTCCAGCCCATTGTCCCTTTTATCACGACCAATAAAAACGGAGTATAGGTCCCTGCGATAAAAAAGTAAATAGAGGAATGGTCGAGAATCTCAAAAACATCTTTTGCTTTTCCTTCAGGAAAGCTATGAAGCAAAGTAGAGGACATATAAAGAATAAACATCGATCCCCCAAAAATCGTGAAGCTGACAACATGCCAGACATTCCCATAAAGAGTGGAATAAACAATTAATATAACCAATGCCGAAATGCTCAATACTGCCCCGATTCCATGTGTAATCGAATTAGCCATTTCCTCATGCTTAGAAAAAGTATGTGTTGCAGCCACTGTGTAATGCCCCTTTCAAGAAAAAACCTATTCCAAAAAAATACCATGTAACTGGTCTTGGGACAATAGACAATTGTCATATTTAAAACAAAAAAAGTGACACTCTACCTTAGCATCACTTCAATCCTCTTTTTTAGGCTTATCCATCAATTTCTTAATCCTATCTTTCGGACTCCAGCAATTAAATTT
Organism: Neobacillus soli NBRC 102451; assembly: GCF_001591665.1. Taxonomy (GTDB): domain Bacteria; phylum Bacillota; class Bacilli; order Bacillales; family Cytobacillaceae; genus Neobacillus; species Neobacillus soli. Next base: position 191,529 of record NZ_BCVI01000018.1, read on the forward strand.
ATAGTTTGTTTTGGTAACAAATCCTAACCGACTGCAAAAATAATCCATTCCATCATCCTTTTTCTCAGCCCTAAAGTGTCTGCATGTCGCACAACAATGAAAATCCTTCAACCTTGTCACCTTTCTTAAACTATTAATCTTTCCTTCATAGTTTGTTCATATTTTTCCTTTAAGATAGAAATAGGTTCACGGAAGAACCTTAAACCTCCGCCCCCCCTTAATATAGATTTGTTTGGATGCCCGGCAATTTGCCGGGTATATTTTTTTTACTCCTATATCCATAAGGCTATTTTTTCTTCAGCAAAGTATACTTCTTCCCAACCCTGTCAATAACAATACCAAACATAGTTAGGAAGGGTGTTGTGATATGAAAGGAATTTATTTTATTAATGATCGTATTAGTTTAGATGGGCTTTCGAAGGAGGAGAGCCTTTCACTGCAGGAACAATCGATAAAAAAATACCTCTCAGACCAAAAAATTCAGATTGTAAAGCTTAATCCTTGCCAATTAAATGAGTTTTACACCATACCCCACGCACTTTTATACGATTTAAAAAGGCAAAAAAGCGGGTTCGACTGCTTTGTCCATTATTCGTTTCAAACCATCGAAGATTTCATTTACACGTATCCTGCTAAGTGGCTCATCCTAAAAAGCTTTTTTAAGGAAATCATCTTTGTTGAAAAACAAAAGGATTTGAACATACAAAACGTTATTTAATCAAGTGGTTTCTTTGCTGATTTGCGATAAATGATCACAAAATTAATCAAGAAAATGATGAATATATAAAGACCATATAATCCGAAAGAAAAGAACTTATTGTTACTAAAAGATGCCCCCGCAAAGGATAGAAGCAGGACGTTAGGAATTTTCCCAATAGTCGAAGCAATGAAGAACGTAAGCCATTTTACGTTACTTAACCCGCAAATAATATTGACAACTGGTGCGGGAATGACCGGAATCAATCGGCAGGTCAATATAGCGACAAAGGAATTTCGGTTCAGAAATTCCTCATATTCCTGAACCTTTTTAAATTTCAGCAGTTTTTCCCGTGCAAAATCCCGAAAACCATACCTGCTTAAAAAGAAGAATCCCATTGTTCCAGCCATCGATCCGGTTAAGGAAATAATCAACCCTTGAGCCGTTCCAAAGACAGCTCCTATCACTCCCGCTAACACGGGAAATGGAATGACTGGGAAAAAGACACAAATGGCCACAAGCAGCATACTAATGAAGATGGATAAAGTTCCGCCATGTTTCACTAGCTCGAGCAATTCACCTTTCTCCAGGAAACCAATTGTAATAATTACTATTAAAATACTTAAGCTTATTATTCTTTTTAGCATCGAATACTCCATTCTGATTTTAACTTTAATAAAATAGCGGCTTATTTAATTTTTTGGATAGGGGAGCCAAATGGTCACTGTCGTTCCAACTTCTTCAACACTTTCAATATTGATTTTCCCAGAATGACTTTCAATTATTCGATAGCTTGTCATTAAACCAAGTCCCGTTCCTTTTTCCTTCGTCGAATAGAATGGCTCCCCAAGCTTTGATAATCTTTCCTGCGGGATACCACAGCCGTTATCGGTGATCTTTACGGTAACGCCAGTTTCATCTGTCATAATGCTCACATCAATTCGTCCCTTTTCGGATAGGGCATCAAGGGCATTTTGAATCACGTTCATGAACACTCGCTTTAATGAATTGGAGTTCCCCATTATTGGAGGAACGGCCTCACCGGAATAGAAATTTAATTCCATCTTTTCCATAGGAGCTTGCGACTGTAATAGTTGGACCACCTGCCGGACGAGGTTATCAACAGAAACAACCGTTGTTTTTTCTGTATAGGGCTTCGCCATCGATAAAAATTCAGAAATGATTAACTCCACCCGGTGTAATTCATCTAAAACAATTTTTAGATACACGGGGTTAATCTCCTTTTCTGAATTTAAAAGCTGCATGAATCCCTTAATCGGTGTTAATGGATTGCGGATTTTATGTGCAACCGCTGCCGCCATTTGCCCGACAACAGCTAATTTTTCCGATTTCCGTAACCGTTCATTCGTTTCCATTCGATGTTGAATATCTCTGGAAACAGAAATAAATTCCTTTATTTCGCCATTTTCAGTATCAAATAAAGCTTTAATGGTAGATTCTAACCAAATATAGGAACCATTTTTATTTCTGCATCGGTATGTAAGCAGCAGCGAATTGTTATCAACACTAAGCATATGTTGTTTCTTCAATTCCTCATGGTCAGCTGGGTGGATAAATTCTGTTGGGCATTTTCCGAGCAGTTCCTCAGGTTCAAAACCCAAAACAGTTTTTACAGAAGGAGAAATATATTGATAAGAAAAATCAACTTTATGTAACATAATCATATCTGATGAATGCTCTGCAATAAGGCGGTACTTTACTTCACGGTTTTTCATTACAACTTCCATTTGTTTTTTTTCAGTAATATCGAGGATTTGTCCAATTAAAAATTCCTCACCGGTTGACTGCTCACATACTCTTGAAACAGTCAAAATTCCTGTTTTTATTTCACCTGACTTATGAATATATCTTTTTTCAAGCTGATATTCATCTCTTTGTCCACTCAATATCTCTCCAAATAATTGCGTATCCTTTGGCATATCATCCGGATAGGAGACTGACTCTACTGGTATAGAGGTTAGCTCGTCTAATGAATAACCAATAAAATCACTAAAAGCGAGATTATATTGAACTTTGGAAAAATCTATTAAAACAATCAATTGTGGGATCTTGGATTGGTAAAAAACCTCTTGATATAGAGTTAAATTAAACATCTTTTCCTCCAAAACGGTAATAACATTCGCAAAGCACGAGGTTGTTTGAATTACATAATAAGAGTCACTTACCTAGTATAAAGCTAAAGTAACTTTTCTTAAAGGGTAAGTTTTCTGAGTTTTTAAAAATAAAAAAAACAGCTTTCCCCATCTGCCAATTGTACCTCTAGCATTGTAGAAATATTGTAACAAACCAACCATGCACTCCATGATGGCAAAATTATAATAAACCTATAGAAACATTTTCTATGGAAAAGGGGCGGAGCGCCGCATAAGCGAATTAGTATAGACAAATTTAGTTGAATTTACGTTTTTCGCTATGAATAGGTGAAGCCTAGCTTTGCTCACACCGCCTTTATTAGGTGACTAGGGCTGGTTCGCTGAAATTATTTTCATGGTAAATGGTGTATGGAACGCCATAATGGTTTTCTATGGTTTTAAAAATAATGATGAATTTTGGTGATGAAGATGGAAGGAATCGGAAAAGGACACCCTTATCAAATGGGACATCCACATCTTGCAGGAAAGGGTATTGACTATGACGTAAACCCTTTTATTGTGATTTGGGAGGTAACTAGGGCTTGTCAGCTTAAATGTGTGCACTGCCGTGCGGATGCCCAGCTAACACCGGACCCGCGGGAATTATCACACGCGGAAGGAATCAATCTAATCGATCAAATCTATGAAATGGATAATCCGATGCTCGTCTTTACTGGCGGGGATTGCATGATGAGGGAGGACCTGTTCGAGCTTGCTGATTATGCGATTAAAAAAGGAATGCGTGTTTCGATGACACCAAGTGCCACCGCCAATGTAACAAAGGAAAAAATGGAACAGGCAAAGGAAGTGGGTCTCGCGCGCTGGGGCTTTAGCCTAGACGGCCCCACACCAGCCATTCATGACTATTTCCGCGGTACTCCAGGATCATTTGAGCTAACCGTCGAAAAAATAAAATACCTAAACGAATTAGAAATGCCACTCCAAATTAATACCGTTATTTCACGATATAATTATGATCATCTTGAAGAAATGTCAAAGCTAGTTGAAGAGCTCGGTGCTGTGATGTGGTATATCTTCTTGCTTGTTCCTACCGGAAGAGGCCAATTGGATGCTTGTATTTCACCTGCTGAGCATGAGAAGGTTTTTCGCTGGCTCTATGATTTGAGCAAAACGGCCCCCTATGATATTAAAACAACAGCAGCGCAGCATTACCGCCGCGTTGTTTTACAGCAAAAATCGCGTGATCATGTCATCGACAAGGGTGAAATTCATTACGAAGACACGATTACAACCGATTTTGCATCAATGCATGACGGCTTGAAGCGTGCCCCTAAAGGTGTAAACGATGGCAACGGCTTTGCCTTTGTATCTCATATTGGGGATGTCATGCCAAGTGGTTTGCTGCCAATTGTTGGCGGCAATGTTCGTGATACCCCGCTTGCGGAAATTTACCGCGAGGCAAAAGTATTTAAAGAACTGCGCCAGCCCGACAACTATAAAGGGAAATGCGGTGTTTGCGAATATAACAAAATTTGTGGCGGTTCCCGCTCGAGAACTTACGCCGTTACTGGTGACTACTTAGAAAGCGAACCATTCTGTGTTTATATTCCGCTGGCAATGCGCCAAAAACAAACGGCGCCAACTGTATATG
>NZ_BCVI01000019.1 GCF_001591665.1 Neobacillus soli NBRC 102451
GCTGCTAGGACGCTGAAGCTAGACAATTCTCAAAGTCGAAAATTATATACTTTCTTATCTTTTAAAATGAAAGGCATTCCTATTTAACGGAATGCCTCTTTTAATGGAATAAATGGTCCGAACGTTTATCCACATACAAGGAACCATCCTGTTGCAGTTCCGCATAAAAAACTTCAGAAAGCTTGATGCCTGACACCATTAATTTCTGTTCAACCCAGCTTCGATTTATGTTAAACTGCTTCAGGTTTTCATCGATTATTTTACCATCAGCAATGAGCTGAACCGGGATTGGGGTTTGCTGCGGCTGCTTTGTAATCGGTATAACTTCTTGTTTCAGTGGTTGCTTTCCAGCTTTTAATAGAACGGATAATTCGCCATTTGTTTCAAAAATGGCATATTCGACTTCAGCGATAGAAAATACATCCTTGCCGCGTAGGAGCTTCAGCAATTCATCCATATCTAAGCGTAAATTTTGTAATTTCTGTTCTAATACTTTCCCTTGTTTAATAACAATGACGGGCTCGCCATCAATAAGCTGCCGTGCCTTTCGCGATTTTAAATCTAGGAAAGCAACCAGCAATGTTAACCCAGACCATGTCAAAAGGCTGACAATACCTGCAGACACTTTCAAACTTGGGTCGACAGTTAAGGACCCGGCAATCGTCCCGATTGAGATTCCGGTAATATAGTTAAAAAAAGTCAACTGGGAAATCTGTTTTCTCCCCATAATCCTTGTCAACAGAAAAAGGACGAAAAAAGCGCCGACTGCCCTGCAGAAAACTTCAATCAAATTCATCTGCATTCTTCCTCTCCTTATTCAATTAATCCAGTATCTTCAATTTGCATTTTAGTTTGGACCTTAAATTTAATCTCAGGGTAAATCCGTTTCCACTCCTCCCAATCATCATTATTGAAATGGCGTGAGCGATATCGCAGACCAAACCCAATTGGGTCAAGATTAGCTTTTTGGATTTTCACAAGCACATTTCTAATTTCCTTGTTTAATGTTTTTTCGGCGGCTTTCTCATAGGATGATAATTTTTCGTTTGGTACACGTCTTGTAGCCTCTTCCAATGTCCCCTCAAGCGAAACATTTACCTTTATATATGGAGTTTTTCCTTTAGGAGTATGGATTTTATATTTCGTCTTCACTTTATGTGTATCAATAACGACCACTATTTTTCCTTTGGTTATTTTATTTGCGCTTTTCTCCTCCCTCTTTCTTAAGAAACTAACTATTTTTGTCTCTTCCGGGTTAAGGGCCAACTTTTGATAGCTTTTATTAAAAAGTCCAACTTTATTAATTTCTAAAATATCCTTTTTCGCTTCAATGATTGGGAGCATCGGATCAATGCCACGTTCAATCAAGCGATACTTAAAGTCAAACAGGAACTCTGATATGACATATGGAGTCTCTGATCCATCTTTCCCTAATGAGAGAAACAAGGCATTTGATGGGATAAACTCTGATTTTGGCTTTACTTTTAATACCTCTAATGCGGTTGGTTTCCCAATAGCGACCCAGGCAATTGCTTGGATATCTCTCCTTCTTGTAAACCAATAATAGATTCCAGCATTACCTTTTTCTTTCACAACCTCCTCACCAACTACGATGACCTTTGCATGACTGAAATCTACCTCTTTATCTACTTTTGTTTTAATAATTCTTACGGCTTCAGAAATCGAATCAGCTTTTTCCGAAACAATTTCGAATTCAGTAGGACTATCCCTAGAAGCTTTTGGGATGGCAAATTTAAGGCTGACGAGATATTTCTTTGAACTGTTTTTCGCAAGGTCCACACCGATGCTGACAACAAAAAAACGTTTATCAATATCTTTAAAACCGCAGCCGTTTAACAATATAATAGAAGAGAGAATAATGACTACTAGTCTCCAATTGCTTAAGGATTTCATACCGACCGCCTCCTAGCCCAAATGAAAAAGATTGCGACTAGAACAATTTCAAAGCCTAGACGGACAATCATCCAATAAACGGTTACTTTATTTAACAGTAATGTATTTAAGAAAATCACCCCGGCAATCGAAGCACCGGAAAAAATAGAAAGGATCAGCAAATTCTGTTTTTTACTTACTTTTTCTTTAAAAGTTCCCTTAATTAATTCATAAGCAACGTGCCAATGGACTGAGACACTTATTAGCGTGATGCTCATGTAAAACATCAAAAATAAAAAGATGACTCGTTCAATCGGGCTATACACTAACCGAAGTGAATCTGCCGTTGAAATCCAGGGATAAAGATATTCATTGGCCCCATCTGAACCGTGAAAACCAATTGGAATAAAAAAGGTCGTAAATAAATTGAATACTCCAAATATAAAAATAGCAATAAAATTCAAAACCTTCAATTTCCCATTAATCACACGATTAAAAATTATCAAATTGGAGTAACCGGAAAAACAATAGGTAGCTGCAGCGATTGATTTTATACTTGGTCTTTCAAAAATATGGGTACCGACCTCTAGCATTGAATCCCAGCTAAGATAATCATTTGCAAATGCCTTAAAAATAATAAAGGCGATTAAGGGCGTATTAAAAAATAGGACAATTTCCATAAAATACACAACTCTTTGTGTAGGGAGCTGAATGATTAAAAAAATTGCGGCTAAATAGATAACGAGCAAGGCTAATTTTGGCATTTCTGGGTTAATAAACCTGACTAATATATCAATAAACCCAACTAGCGTGATCAGTCCAGCCGAAAACCAGATTAATTGGATACTGCCAAAGTGGATTATTTTTAACCAGCGATGCTTGGAATTAGCTGAAATTTCAGGGAGGCCCTGCTCAGGAAACCTGTTGATGGCAGTACTATAAAAATAATTTAACGCTATACCAATCGGAATGGCAATTAACACCCCCATAACGGCCCCATTGTACCGGTATTCAATTAAGATTTTGGGCACAAAGATGATGACATTGACAATCATATTTAATAAAACTAAATATAAAAAATAACGGTTCATCCCTTCCTCCCCTCCTATTTATTACTGTTCTCTCCTGGTTTACTTTGAACCAGCGTTAAAAACGGCTCCCCGAAACTATCAAGTTTCACCATATAGGCCAGGACCAAAAAGAAGCCTAAGACGACTCCAACCAGTCCGAATAGTGAAGAAATTAATAAAACGAAATACTTTAATACCCTAATAGTAAAACTGAACGCATTAATCGGAACGACAAAGTTTGAAATCGCCACAAATGAAACAATTACAATCATAATATTACTGACAAGCCCTGCTTCTGCTGCAGCCTGTCCTAAAATCAAACCACCCACTGTTGTTGCAGTCGGGCCAACGGCTTTTGGCAGCCGGATACTTGCCTCCGTTAACAGCTCCACCATGAAAAGCATTAACACTACTTCAATATAGGATGGATACGGTATTGCTGTTCGACTCCCAGCAATGGACAACGCTAATTGAATCCGAAATATCTCAGGATTATAGCTTGTTACTGCTACATATAAACCAGGAAGAATCAAGCTGACATTAAAGGCGGTATAGCGAAGAACTTTTAAAAATTTGGTGATCCAATAAGCCTGATAAATATCCTCCATCGAGGCCATCAAATCCTTCATGACAGTGGGCAAAATGACAGCAAACGAAGAACCGTGAATTAACAGGATCACTTTACCCATTGATAGATTCACCGCTACACGGTCAGGCCTTTCCGTTACTAGCATCAATGGAAATAGAGCCTTATTTGATTTCCTGAGCGAATCGAACAATTGCTCTCCTGATTGGAACATATCAATATCCACATTGGCTAAAAACTTTTTTATTCTTTTTAACGTATCAGGATCGGTAAACCTAGTATCATGAAGAATCATTACCCGGGTTTTAGAGAGATTTCCTACTGTACTTGATTCCACCATTAAAGCCGTACTAGGATAACGCTGACGAATTAATCCAAGATTAACAGGCAGGCTTTCACTAAAACCTGCTTGTGGACCTTGAATCGTTGTTTCGACAGTTGTATCCATAACAGCATTATTTCGGTCCATTTTACAATCAAACAAGAAAACAAAATCCTGATAAAAAAGAATCGCTACCCCCCGCAACAACTCTTCAAGTGCTTTTTGTTCATCTTCATATTCACTTACTTTGGGGTTCGATTGCAGAAAATTTAGAAATTCCTCTGGACCAGTTATTTCAAAAAAAGGCTTAAGAATGTTATCATGTAAGATTGCTTCATCGCAAATCGATTTAATATAAAGTGCTTCCATATATTTTTCTTTTGAATGGTTCTCCTTAAAAACCATATCTTCCGGTTGCTGCAGCATATTTAACAGATGATCTCGGATGGTTTGGACGTTGTTAGATGGCATTTTTTAACCTCTTTACGAGCTTCTTTTTTCATAAGTTCCCACAATGATTGGTATTTTATTCTAAAAAGAAAAATCCGCTATTTTTTAATGAGGAAAATAGCTTAATGCTAGTTATGGTTTAATTATTTTGATATTGTCTATTTATATAATGTAAATAATTGAAGATAGTAGGGTGTTATATGTTACGAACGGTCGCTGTCAGTAAAGAAAATAAATTAGTCAAAGACATTGAAATAACGCAATTAGTGTCGGGAGAGTTTAAATGGTATTGGATTGATTTTAACCAACCAACCGAAGATGAAGTTGAATTTCTCAGGCACCCACTTTCCTTCCATCATTTGGCGATTGAGGATTGTATCCATCATTTGCAGCGGCCAAAGCTTGATTATTATGAGGATCATACCTTTTTTGTGGTCCAGGCCTTAAATCAAAAAACAATTACAAGGGAAGAAGTTAACTTTTTTCTGAATGAAAAATACGTGGTTACTTTTCACCATGAGCTGTCTCCCGAGGTGGATGATGTTTGGAACCGTCTCAATTTATCAACAGAAGTGGATAAGTGGGACCCCTTCCATGTCTTTTACTATGTTCTTGATAAAATGGTCGATAATTATTTCCCGCTTGTTAATCAAATTGATGATACCTTAAATGAAATTGATGATAATTCGAAAGGAAGATCGATGGAAGCATTGTTAAAGGATTTGTTTGAGACGAGACACGACCTCCTCTCCTTAAGGCATACGATTACACCGATGCGTGACCTTTTGTACCGGATTATTAACTCGCAGCGACTGACAAGTATTCGCGGAAAAATCGCCTATTTCTCTGATATTTATGACCATTTGCTGAAATTAACGGAAATGATTGAGGCCAGTCGCGAACTAACCACCGACATCCGCGATAGCTATATTTCCATTAATTCAAATGAAACAAACCATGTAATGAAGGTATTAACCGTTATCACCACCATCTTCATGCCGCTCACTTTCATCGTCGGTGTTTATGGGATGAACTTCCGGAATATGCCGGAAACGAACTGGAAATACGGCTATTTTGGCGCACTATTCCTTATGTTTCTAATCGCGCTGGGAATGTATATTTGGTTTAATAAAAAGGGATGGTTTAAATAAGAAAAGCGCAAGGGCGCTGGAGCTGGACAATTTTCAAAGCCAAAATTTATTCTTTCTTATCTTTTAAAAAAGACTAGCGAAAAATTACGCTAGTCTTTCTTGGTTACTATTACCAATCTTCATGATCAACAGTCCCGCCAGTTAAATCAATCGTATTCCGCTCGCCTTGATAATAAGTTTTGCCATCCTTTTCAAAAATGAGATTTTCATACGTAAAAACTTTTTGCCCATTTGGAAGATGAATAACAACCTTTTCTCCTGGATGTTCTAAGGGTGCTTCAATTTTTATCGTGCTTTGGTAGTAATAGCGAACAACATAGAAACCGACTGCTAGGATCAGGCAAGCTGTTATCAAAAAAAATAGACCCTTCCAGGAAGATTGCTTCGGCTTGTGGTTATATAATTCTACTCTAGTCAACTTTTTTCTCCTCCCGCTTGTGTAAGTGGCTGTATTAACTCCTCTAAACCATTTTTCAAATAGTTAGAATAGTTCCATTTATGCCCGAATTTTTCTGTATTTAACCATTAAATATAAAATCCTGGCACAGGTTAACCTATGCAATAGCATTAAAAAAGTTGTCAATTAATCTTTTTCCAACATGACATTTCCAATTTTATGTATAATAGGTAAGTATTAAATTTCAGAAAGGGGTCATTAAGGTGGCTAATATCAATTTAGAAGAGACGTTAAAATTAATAACAGACTTAGTGTCCATTCCAAGCCCATCAGGAAATACGAATGAGGTCATTACCTTTGTTGAAAAATTCCTTGCCGAATTACGGTTAAAAACAAGCAGAAATCGTAAAGGCGGACTTATAGCGACAATCGAGGGGAAAGATTCAAGCAAACACAGAATGCTTACTGCGCACGTAGATACACTTGGGGCGATGGTAAAGGAAGTAAAATCGAATGGCAGATTAAAGATTGATTTGATTGGCGGCTTTAAGTACAACTCGATTGAAGGTGAATACTGCCAAATTGAAACGAGCAGCGGAAAGAAAATTACAGGCACCATTCTCATGCACCAAACATCTGTGCACGTCTATAAGGATGCAGGAAAAGCAGAGAGAAATCAGGATAACATGGAAGTAAGAATTGATGAAAAAGTACATACTGCAGAGGAAGTAAGGGCACTTGGCATTGAGGTCGGCGATTTTGTTTCATTTGACCCGCGGGTAGAAGTCACTCCAGGAGGCTATATAAAATCCCGCCATTTGGATGATAAGGCAAGTGTTGCCATTCTCCTTCAATTAATAAAGCAAATTCAAACAGAAAACATTCACTTGCCATATACAACCCATTTTCTGATTTCAAACAATGAAGAAATCGGCTACGGTGGCAACTCAAATATTACCCCAGAAACGGTAGAGTATTTAGCTGTTGATATGGGCGCAATGGGAGACGGGCAGTCAACGGACGAATATACCGTTTCCATTTGCGTCAAGGATGCTAGCGGTCCTTATCATTACCAATTGCGAAAAAATTTGGTTCGCCTCGCCCTTGAGAATAAAATCGATTATAAACTTGATATTTATCCGTTCTATGGTTCAGATGCTTCGGCAGCGATCCGCTCTGGACACGACATTGTTCACGGCTTAATCGGCCCTGGCATCGATTCGTCCCATGCTTTTGAACGTACCCATCAATCATCGATTGAAAATACAGCAAGGCTCTTGAATAAGTACGTTCAATCTGAATTAGTCCTTTAAATACCATGCTTTCCTTAACTTTTAATTAAATTTTAACTAAATTTTTATTGCATCCATTACAAAACCGCTTTATGATAGTTAAGTCTTGTTAAGGAATTGTTATTAATTTTACATTTTATCACAAATTTACTTTTGGGGGGTAAACCGCCATGTTTCATAAATTAAAGGTGTTCTTTACGAACCAAAAGCTTAATTGGTTAGGCCGCTTTGCCTATTACTTACTAATTTTGCTTCTGTTATTTTTTATGTATGGATTTAATGATGCGAGCGCCGGTTCATATATTTACAATGATTTTTAACGGGAGGAAGCCTTGAAAATGAAAATGTTAGACACCATTAGAGCCCTAGCGCTTTCACAACCAGCAGCATTGGCCTATATTTCTCCCAACACCGAAATCACTTATGATGAGCTTTGGACACAATCAGAGCGCATTGCTGCTTTCATTTCTAAACAAAACCTAAAAATGGGTTCTTCTGTTTTAGTTTACGGTCATATGGAAGCGCAAATGATTGCTTCCTTCCTGGGATGTGTAAAGGCAGGACATTCGTATATTCCTGTTGATACTTCCATCCCTATCGACAGGGTCAATAAAATAATTGACAGTGCCAAAACAGAGTTAATCATTAATGTTTCAGGAGAGCAGATGGTTATTGACAATTCTGCTGCATTCATTTTTAATTTCAATGAAATCATGTTGAAACAAGCTTATGAAGAGCCAAGCAATCCTTCAAACTGGGTTCGCGGCGATGAAAATTTTTATATCATTTATACGTCCGGAAGTACCGGAAATCCAAAAGGTGTACAAATTTCTGCCAATAATTTGGAGAGCTTTGTTGATTGGATGACTGCTGATTTTCCAATTAGTGGTTCTCTCCGCTTTTTAAATCAAGCACCCTACTCTTTTGATCTATCAGTCATGGATCTTTACCCTGCTCTTGCCAGCGGTGGAACCATTTTTGCGATTACGAAAGAAATGATTGCCAAACCAAAAATTTTATTTGAGGCCTTACTGAAATCAAAAACACAGGTTTGGACGTCAACACCATCATTTGTGCAGATGTGTTTAATGGACCCGTCGTTTACGCAGGAATTACTTCCCGCCCTACGCGTTTTTTTATTTTGCGGAGAAATCCTGCCAGCAGCGATTTGCAAGCAATTAATGGAGCGCTTCCCAAAGGCAAAAATATTCAATACGTATGGGCCGACGGAGGCGACCGTTGCGATTACTTCCATTGAGATTACAGCTGCCATGTTAGAGCTCTATCCGAATTTACCGATTGGAAAAACGAAACCAGATACTAGTATTTTACTACTCGGTGAAAATGGGTTGGAGGTCCAGCCTGGAGAGATAGGTGAACTGATTATCGTCGGCCCTAGTGTAAGCAAGAGCTATTTAGGGGAGCAAGAACTAACTGATAAAGCATTTTATAAAATTTCAGGAGTACAGGCATACAGAACGGGTGATGCCGGCTACTGTGATCAAGACGGGCTTCTGTTTTATAAAGGCCGGATTGATTTTCAGATTAAACTGCACGGCTACCGGATGGAATTGGAAGAAATTGAATATCATATAACTCATTCAAAATACGTGAAATCGGTTGTAGTCGTTCCGGTTTATCAAAAAGAAAAAATTGACTATTTATTGGCGGCGATTACACCTGCGGAGAATGACTTTGAAAAGGAATATCAATTAACAAGTGCGATTAAAAAGGAACTGAGTGAGGTCATTCCAGCTTATATGATTCCTAGAAAGTTCACCTATCGGGATGAACTTCCGATGACACCGAACGGTAAGATTGACCGAAAACAAATTAGGGAATTGGTACTATCATGACACCATATGGTTCTTTTACATTCTTTTTCATCGTTGCCATCCTACTTGCACCAACGATTATTCTTGGGTTGCAGGGAAAGAGATTTCAAACCTATAACATGTTCGTTACCATTTTGGCGCTCGGTTTAATTTTCTCTTCCACTCTTCGTGGGGCGATTGCATTAATACTATTTACCATTTGGCAGGTTCTTTTAATAAAGTCATACATTGCTTATCGAAAAAAAGCCAATGGGAACAGCATTTTTTATCTTGCTGTTATTCTTTCGATTCTTCCATTGGCCCTGTCAAAACTTATGCCTTATTTTTCACAAGTGAATTTGATTGGTTTCCTAGGAATTTCTTATTTAACCTTTAAAGGCATCCAATTAATTATGGAGACAAGGGATGGTCTTATTAAAAAGGACATACCGCTCTCCCGCTTACTTTATTTTATCTTGTTCTTTCCGACCATCTCATCGGGTCCGATTGACCGTTACCGCCGCTTTGAAAAAAACTTTCAAGCAGAGGTAACAGCAGACCAATATAAATTACTTTTATATCAAGGGATCAACAAAATTTTTCAAGGATTTTTATATAAATATATTATTGGTTACTCTATTAATCACTTTTTTATTGCTAAATTAAGATTTTATGCCCATAGCCAATTTGAACATCAGCTCTATTATATGTATTCTTACAGCCTCTATCTCTTTTTTGACTTTGCTGGTTATAGTGCTTTTGCGATTGGTGTTAGTTATATTATGGGCATCAAATCTCCAGAAAACTTCAATCTGCCTTTCATAAGCCGAAATATTAAAGACTTCTGGAATCGATGGCATATGAGCCTTTCCTTCTGGTTTAGGGACTTTGTCTATATGCGCTTTGTCTTTTGGATAATGAAGAAAAAGTGGATCAAAAACCGTAACCTTGTTTCAAATCTTGGCTATATATTGCTATTTTTACTCATGGGTATCTGGCATGGTCTTGAAATCCAATACATTCTTTACGGAATCTATCATGCTTTGCTTATGGTAATCTACAATTCTTTCGAACGTTTTAATAAAAAGCATAAATGGTGGCCGCAAAATAAATTTACACATGCTGTGGCGATTATCATTACCTTCCATTTCGTTTGCTTTGGATTTTATATTTTCTCAGGACAATTATTTCACAAGGGAGTTTGATTACGATGGAATTTATAAATGAAATCATTACATTATTAGCAGAAATTTGCCAGGATGATATTGTAAAGGAAAATCCAGATATTGATTTATTTGATGCGGGTTTATTGGATTCATTCGGAACGATTGAACTTCTCGTTCAAGTGGAAGAACGCTTTGGCATCATGGTTCCGATTTCTGAATTTGACCGCGACCTATGGAACACGCCAAATTCAATCGCCCTTCAGCTGGCTGATTGGAAATGAAAAAGCCGTTATTCTCACCGATCATCCTAGCCTTACTTGTTCTCCTGATCGTGGTGTTGATACCGAACAAATGGATTGAGGGCATGATTCCAAAGGAAAGAATCAATCAGGCAGCTACGGAGTTAAATCCATTCATGTTTCAAGGTAAGTATGTTCAGCAAAAAATGCTTGAAAATAAGCATTTTTTGCCTATTTATGGTTCATCGGAGCTGGCACGGCTCGATCGTTTCCATCCGTCCAATTATTTTAAAGTGACAGGGGAAGAATTTACTCCTTTCCTCATAGGCCGCGGTGGAACGGAATCGTTGATCCATTTATTGAATTTTTCCGAGCATACCAATCAACTTAAGGGTAAGAAAATGGTTTTCGTCCTGTCCCCGCAATGGTTCCAACCGCAAGGGACAGATGAGTCCCATTTTGTTCCTAATTATTCCTCCTTACAAGGATATGATTTTGCTTTTAACCAAAAGGTTAATCCAACTATTAAGAAAGAAGCGATAAAACGTCTGTTAAAATTTTCACCGGTCAAAGACGATCCGTTTCTTTCAACTATTTATCAAGCTGAGATAACGAATGATCCTTGGATGAAGCGTAAAGCTTCGCTAGTTCGGCCTTTTGCCTATGCCTATCGTAATTTACTTGTGAAAAAGGATCTTTATTATTCTTTAGTTGGCGGTAAGCCGCATAAGCGGGAAATTAGCCACAAGGTAAGAGATAAGTCGTGGGGTAAATTGGCAATTCAAGCTGAAAAAATGGGGTCTAGAAAATCCAAAAACAATCAATTTTGTATTACGAATGGCCAATTTAATAAAATTAAAAAAATGGTTCCTTCATTAAAGGATTCAAAAAAAGGGGCTTCCTATGGAAAATCCCCTGAATATGATGACTTTCAGCTGTTGCTTGATGTTTTAAAGGAATCTGGTGCACAGCCGTTGTTTATTTCCGTTCCAGTGAACGGGAAATGGTACGATTATACCGGCTTCCCTAAGGAAGGCCGAACAGCGTATTACGAACGAATAAAGAAACAAATTCAGTCACAAGGCTTTCAAATTGCCGATTTCTCTAATCATGAATATGATCCATATTTTATGAAGGACACCATCCATATTGGCTGGAAAGGCTGGGTATATACGGATAAAGCTATAAAGAATTTTTACGAAGGGAAGAAGGTTGAAGAAGATCTCGGCAGGTTAAACTAACCGCTTTTTCAATCTTAATTAAGAATGATTTAACTGCCTTTTTATAAAAATTTAATCTTTATTGGTTATAATACCTTTAAATTACTATAAAGGTGTGTGGTTAAAATTATTTATTCCTCCCAACCAACTAAAAAATCTAGTTTTTTATCTAAGTTTATTCCTAATCGCAAGGAAAGAAAAATCATTATTCTTTCTTTCCTTGTTTCGGCCATTTTAATTCTATCTGGAATACTTTTGATCATTGCTAATCACCAACAATTATTTACGCAAGACTTCCGTCACTATAAAGGGACATTTAA
This sequence comes from Neobacillus soli NBRC 102451, assembly GCF_001591665.1. GTDB lineage: Bacteria > Bacillota > Bacilli > Bacillales > Cytobacillaceae > Neobacillus > Neobacillus soli. The sequence goes on from NZ_BCVI01000019.1 coordinate 11,921, forward strand.
ACAATTGGGTTCGATTTCAAGAATCGGTTATTTTGTTGTTATTTCAATTTATCCTATTTATTTCTTATTAAAGTTAAAAAAGGTTAAGAATTTTCAATGGGGAAACTTTCAGTTAAAAGGTCTTTTGCAGCTCTTAGCTAAGCTTGTGAGAAAATGGCATGTGCCAGCTGCCCTTCTTTCAACTGGACTCATTGTCCTCCACAGTATTTTAGCCATTTTAAGAGGATTTAAAGTGGACTTTACTTACTTAACGGGAATCGCATCAATGGTCGTTTTGATATTTCTTATGTTTTTGGGTTTAAAACGCTTTAAAAGAACTGATAAACAATGGCATTTCAAACTCGCCATCGCTTTTTTTATTTTATTTATGATTCATGCCACCTTTTCATAACGGATTATATTAGTACATTTTCAGAGAAAAAGGTATAATAGAGATTGAAAAAAAGCACTCATCACTAGGAGATGAAAAAATGTTTTCTAATATTGGTTTTCCGGGATTAATTTTAATCCTCATTGTCGCCTTAGTTATCTTTGGCCCAAACAAACTTCCTGAAGTTGGCCGCGCATTTGGTAAGTCACTCCGCGAATTTAAGAAAGCAACCGAGGGTATTGCTGACGATATTAAAGCAGAAATAAAAGAGGATATTAAAGAAGTAAACCAAGAGAAAATTGACTTAAAAAAATAATGATTGTTAAAATCCTCTGACATTTTTGTCAGAGGATTTTTTTCTTCCCTATCTTTTTGATTTTTCGGCGAAAGCTTGGAACTGATTCTTTAATTTTTTGCGGGACTTTGGATTACGAAGCAGGTACGCTGCTCCTAAGGCAACAGTAGTCATCATTAACTTTTTTCTGTCCATCGAAATCCTCCTTTTAACTTCCCTGCTTCCTAAATGCTTTGATTACTTTTTCATCATTTCTTTGATTCTTTGATTATGCTGTTTAAATTGCTCTAACAGTTGATTTAGAAGTGTTTCGGCCTGCTTTTTATCTTTTTTATCAACTGCGATCCTTAGGTCATGGAACGTTTTCCAATGCGCCATATCTTTACCGCCATGTGCCTTTTTAATAAATTCCTCTTTCGTTAACTTACCTTCTTTGAATTGTTTTTTCAGTTCCTCTATTTTGGCCTGTTTATCTTTTTTCCACTGCTCACGTTTTTGAGCGTATTCAGAACTCATCCATTGGTTACGAAGGGCCTTCTTTTCTTCCAGAGCTTTCGTCCATTCTCCTTTTTTAGCGGGAGTATATTGGTCCACCCATGAAAGCAGCAATTGCTCCCTTTCCGCCATCTTTGCCTGCCAATCTTTATGCATCATGTGATGATTTCTTTCTTCTTGACAATTACAAGGTGTTTTCCCCTCATGGTCTCTAGGCTCAGGATTATTTGTATTTGCTGCAGCTAACCCTGGGATCGATAATAGCAATCCCAACGACAAACATAACATTTTCAATTTCATAAATATCTCCTTCCATCCATTTAATATTTGGAAATTAGCAGATTTTAAATCAGCACGAATTTATCATTCCCCTTTTTCAAATAAAAATTTACCAATTTGACAAATATTTAGTTATAAACCACTTGCGATTTACTTCGTAGTATCGTAATCTAAGATTATAGTGAATATGTGAAATGTTTCACAAATATAAGAGCGATTGTTCTATTTTTTTAAAATTATATTGTGAAATGCTTCACAATATAATCATAGAGAAACCTTATAAAAATATATGGGGAGTGGGAAGTTATGGATAAACCAAAAATTGTCATCCTAGGAGCAGGCTATGGGGGACTCATCACAAATAAAACCCTAGAGAAATTATTAAAATCTGGTGAAGCAGATGTTACGCTAATTAATAAACATGAATATCATTACCTGACAACACAGCTTCATAAAACAGGCGTGGGGACTGCGACGGATCGTCAAATTGCTCTGTCCATCCCAGAATTAATCAATGTTAACAAAACTCGTTTTTTAAAAGCAGCGGTATCAACTGTTGATATCGATAACCAAGAAGTACATCTTGAAGACGGAGAAATGGTCAAATATGACTATTTATTAATAGCCTTGGGATTTGAAGTTGAAACGTTTGGTATTCCTGGTATTAAGGAGCATGCATTTGAAATTCGCAGCTTTAGAAGCTCCAAAGCGATTTACCATCACATCAAAAAACAATTTACTCTTTATAAAGAGGACCAAAATCCATCTCGTTTAACCTTCGTTGTAGCCGGCGGCGGTTTTACAGGTATTGAGATGCTAGGGGAATTGGCTGATGGCCTTCCAAAACTTTGTAAGGAACATGATATTCCATTTGAAAAAGTAAGAATTGTCGCCATTGAAGCGTCACCATCCGTTATCCCATTTTTCCCTAAGCAATGCATCGAATATACGACTGAAGTCTTAGAAAAGCGTCATATTGAATTAATCACTTCAACTAAAATACTTGAATGTACACCTGAAAAAGTTGTACTTGAAAACAATATCAATGTTCCGACTCAGACATTAATCTGGTCTTGTGGTGTAAAAGGAAACACGATTGTTCAAAAATGGGGATTACCGATTGAAAAAGGCAAAATCCCGGTGGATTCTTATCTTCGTGTTAAAAACATGAAAAACGTTTTTAGTATCGGAGATTGCTCATTATTCATGAAGGATGAGCAATCTTCCCTCCCACCGACAGCACAAGTAGCCCTGCAGCAGGCACCTATTTGTGCGAAAAACATCGTTGACAGCTTGCGAGGCGAATCACTAATGACCTTTGAATATCATCACAAAGGATCGGTTGCATCATTGGGACTTATGGCCGCTGTTGGTAAAGTAGGTGATTTCCGCTTATCCGGCTTATTTGGGGCCTTTATGAAGCAAGTTATTGAAGCCCGCTACCTGTTTAATCTAGGCGGCCCTGCACTTATAATCAAGCAGCACGTTGGCGTAAGCCGTGAACCAGTAAAAATGACGGCGAAGCAATAGCCTTAACTATTTATTTTAATTATTATCTCTGCCGGCTGGACTTCCCTCCACTTACCGGCAGATTTGATATAAAATAATCCCTTATAATGACAGGCCTTAACTTCCCCCAAATTTAGTCCCATTCTAAAAACTCAAGCCGATTGCCAAACGGGTCATTGACATGGATTCGGCTCGCACCTGGAAGATTGTTGTCTTCTGTATAGGGAACATCCTTCTTACTTAGGTGCTTTTTTAACGCTTCAATATTTTCAATCGCAAAGGCGGGATGCGCTTTTTTTGCTGGTGAAAATGGTTCTTCTACGCCAATGTGAAGTTGAAACGTCCCGAATTCAAACCACACCCCACCGCGTTTCTTTAATTCCTCAGGCTTTTCGACTTCGGTCAGCCCTAGAATTCCGCTAAAAAATTCTCTAGCTGCTTCCTCACAGCCTTTGGGAGCAGCAAGTTGGATATGGTCGATTTTTTTTAATAAAAAACCCATATTGACCCCTCCGTATTTTTCAAATTTCTACTTTCCATTTTACAAAATTTCTAATTTTCTTTCAAATTAAAACGGACTTATAGCGTATGAAAAAGGGCCATTCCTCATTTTTAGAAATAGCCCTTTTTCATTAATAGACATCTTTTTTAGTAAAGACAAAAAACGAAACGAACAAGGCGGCTGCCCACCAAACGAATAAGACTATAATCGAGAAGGAGAGATTCATTCCTTCTATCGGCGGTGCCGTTCCTTTCATATAGTCGGTTAACCGTAAATTGACCATAAAAAGGTATTTGGCCGATTCCCATGAGGATACCATATTCGTTAAGATCGCTCCTGAGATTAAGGCAGCAAGCATCACACCCATCCCCGCCGCCGTACTGCGGATTAAAACGGAAAGCATGAAGGATAAGGAACCGACCACAATCGCAACAAACCAAACAAGCCCAAAATCCATCAACAAAAATCTCCACATACTCATCAGTTTTACAGCAGAGGTGTTTAATCCTGATTCCGTCACATTAAACCCTGTTAAGATGGGTGCACCCCAGCCTTTAAACCCAAATACCGCTCCGGATATTAAATAGGAAAGGATTCCAGAGATAGCGATGATTAAAGAAATCGCTAAACAAAGGGTTATATATTTGCTCAAAAGTACTTTCCATCTTTTCACCGGCCTTGTTAACAATAGCTTGATAGAGCCAAGACTATGCTCGGAGGAAACCAAATCACTGGCAATGACCATGACCATTAAGGGTATAAATAGGTCGATAGAGCTTTCCAGAAATACTCTCATAAACGTTGGTGCACCCGGCTCGGCGGGGTTGATATCATGATCAAGATAATATTGTTGCTGCTTCAAGGAAATTTGCAGCTGCTTCTTCCATTCGTCTTGCATTCGACTGCTACTTAAGCGGTTGGTCGTATCGACTATCTGCTGCTGTAAAATCGTGCGCCAATCGCTTGTTCCTAATTTCTCTCGTTGTGTTTGGACTTGCTTATATTGTGCATAGGTAAATAACATCACGAGAACGCCAATGATTAGCGCAATCACGATAAGTCGTTTCTTGGCAATTAGCTTCATCATTTCATTTTGAATCAATTTATTCAATCGAATCACCCCCGGTAAGTTCGAGGAATAAATCTTCAAGCACTGGCATTTTTCGATTCATTTCGATGACAGAAACGCCTGCTTCAACCAGCTGTTTATTCCATTCTGGTATCTTCTCTTCATCAAATTCTGTCAGGATGGTGCCGTCCTCTTTCTCCTCCATTGGTGTTAATGAACTTAACACTTGTTTTCCTTTTTCAAAGGGAGAAATACGCCATACCACTCGTTCCCGATTTGCGAGTAGCTGCTGGACTGTATCCGTTCGAATAATTGTCCCTTTTGAAATGATGGCGACACGGTCGCATAAGAGTTGAATTTCGCTTAATAAATGACTGGAAACAAGGACGCTTAGGCCTTCATCTTCCGCAAGAAAACGAATAAATTCCCGCATTTCGCGGATTCCGGCTGGGTCTAACCCATTTGTTGGTTCATCGAGAATCAGCACTTTAGGCCTGCCTAAAAGGGCCTGAGCTATTCCTAATCGCTGCCTCATCCCTAATGAATAAGTTTTTACTTTATCATGGATTCTTTCAGTTAGTCCAACGAGCTCGGTAACTTCTTTAATTCGTTCCCCGCTAATCCCGTCAAGCATCCGGGCAAAATGCAGGAGGTTATTATAGCCTGAAAGATAGGGATATAACTCAGGATTTTCAACAATACAGCCGAGGCTCATCATCGCTTCCTGAAAATGCTCGTCTAAATTGTAACCACAAATGTGGATACTGCCTGATGTTGGTTTGATTAGTCCTACAAGCATCCGAATCGTTGTCGTTTTTCCGGCACCATTTGGTCCCAAGAATCCAAATACCTCTCCTTCACGTAAATCGAAGGTTAACCCCTTGATGATTTCTTTTTTCCCAATCACCTTTTTTAAATTCTTTACAGCTAATGTGATTTTTTTCTCCATTATTTCTTCTCCTTACCAGGTAAGCAATGAGGCCACTCGTTCGGCAATTAAACGGTACCCTTTTGTATTTGGATGAAACTTGTCTGCATATAGATAGTCACTTACTTTCAACTCAAATAAGTCGAAGGTTGGTACAAAGATAATTTTGGGAAAAGCAGCACTGACCTCGGCACTGTCATAATTCCAATGGCGAACCACTTTGGACATTTCTTTCCCCTGATCTAAATCAATGAATGGATTATACAAACCAATGAAAAACACATTGGCCTCACGATTGTTTTTGCGAATCTGTTCAAAAGTAAACTTCAGATTATCAAGGTATTTCTTTTCGATTGCAGCTATTTCTTTCGTTTTAAAATCCGTTAGACCCTGGCCCCCGCGAAATAAATCGTTACCGCCAATCGTCACCAATACTATATCAGCCTTTTGAATTTGCCGTCCGACTTCTGTTTGTTGTACTTGCTTACGGAGCTGATTTGAAGTTTGGCCATTGATGCCAAGGTTGGTCAGTTGGGCCGGACGCTTTGACTTCTCCTTTATTTCATCCAATAACATACCGACATAGCCTTTTCCGGTTTCATCACCTGTACCCCTCGTTAACGAATCACCTAGTGCGACGATTGTTAAGCCTTTTTTGTTTTCCACTTTCTTGGAAACAGTGTTTGTTTCCGGAACTTTCGCTGGCTTTCCAGCATAATATTCACCTACTGCAGATCCCAGCCCAATAAGCCAGAGAAGGCAAAATAATACCGCTATGACAGTAATGGACCGTATGACATTCTTATTCATAAAAAAACATCCTTTCTGGCCTTTTCTCTAATTTAATCATAGTTGAGGTCCGAATCAAACTTTGGAACACGGATATATCATGTTAAATATGGAAAGGTTCATTAATTCTTAACAAAAGGAACCCAAATGTTGGATTCCCAATGAAACGCTGTTAATCCCGTTCCTCAATCTTATTCTTGGTTAGTATCTCTGCCCTTCCACGAGAATGAAAGACCTTTAGTATGTTTTTTCCAAGCCTAATTCCAGTATGCATAAGTTCAAACCTATATTTTTTCACTAAATAAACAAGGATGGTAATAATCGCGAGGATGATAAAAGTTGCGATCATATATTTTTTAATAATCTGATGGAAGGTCTCCCAATTTGGACCAAGCATTTTCCCCAAAAATATAAAAGTAGAAACCCATATCATCGATCCAAGACAAGAGTAAACAGTAAAAATCAAAAAAGGCAGGCGAGTAATCCCCGCGAAATAACCAGTAAGGTGCCTTACACCCGGAATAAATAACGCAATGATCAGCAGCTTGTTACCGTATTTTTTAAACCAAGTGGAGGTAGCATGGAGCCGTTCCGGTCCCAAATGAATACGGCGTCCATATTTTTCAAAAAAGGGCATTCCAAGCTTTTGTCCTATCCAATAGGAGAGAACCATTCCTAATGTACAGCCAGTTGCAGCGGCAAGCACGCATCCGAACCAGTTTAGCTGCCCCTGAAACGAGAGGAAGCCGGCGTATCCCATCATTGCTTCGATTGGAATTGGAAGTGCCATAATACCAAGTGTTAAGGAGAGGAATAAGACTAGATACCCGAACTCATTCATAAAGGCAGTTAAATAATGCATGGGGCTCCCTCCTCTCCATCATGTGAACTTTTTTATATTGGTATTTTATCCATACTTCGCTAATATAGTAATCGTTTTACATGAAAGAATGAAAAAAGCCGACTTCCATCATTTTGGAAATCGGCTTGATTCTATTCTTCTAAATTGCCCATTGGGCCGAAGAATTCAAAGTGAATTCTTTCTTCATTCACACCTAATTCTTTTAACGAGCGGTTTATCGCTTTCATAAAGGGAACAGGTCCGCAGAAATAAAATTCTGCGTCCGTGATGGAGACTTTTTCTTTTAACCAATCACGTGTAATATAGCCTTCAACATCGAAGCGATTGTTTTTGCGATCCTCTTCTGTCGGTGAATCATAGAAGACATAGGCATTCAAGTTGTCGAGAGCTGCGAGTTCTTCCACTTCATCCCTCAAGGCATGAACATTTCCGTTTGCAGCCGCGTGAACAAATGTAACTTTACGTTCCGGCTGGATTTCAACCACTGTTTTTAACATACTCATCATTGGTGTTAAACCAACGCCACCGCTAAGTAACACAAGAGGTGTATGTTTTTCGGTATCGAGAACAAAATCACCTGCTGGTGCACTCACTTTAAGTATATCCCCTTCAACCACACCATCATGCAGGAAATTGGACACCCTTCCGTCTGGATTTGCGGCCCCAGCCTCGCGTTTCACACTAATTCGGTAGTAGTCTTTTCCAGGAGCATCTGAGAGGCTGTACTGACGAATATGTGTATACTCTTCACTCTTGATTTCTAGTTTAATACTAATATATTGACCAGGGATAAATGATGCAATTTCTTTGTTATCTTCTGGTTTTAGATAAAAAGAAGTTATAACATCACTCTCAACCACTTTTCGGTCAACAATAAAATGGCGGAATCCGTCCCAGCCGCCTTCTTGGTTAGCCGTTTCGTCATACATTTCTGCCTCGACGCTGATAAAGGCATCGGCAATCAGGCTATAGGCTTGAGCCCAGGCATCGTTGATTTCGTCGGTTGCTGCTTCACCTAACACATCCTTAATCGCTAATAAAAGATGTTTTCCGACGATTGGATAATGTTCAGGCTTTATTCCAAGGCTTCTATGTTTATGGGCAATTTGTTTTACTACTGGTAGAATGGCTTCAAGATTATCAATATACATTGCCGCAGCATAAACTGTGCCCGCTAGTGCCTTTTGCTGCCTGCCCTGTTTTTGGTTTGCATGATTAAAAATGTTTAATAATTCAGGATGATTACCAAACATGAGTTGATAAAAGCGTGTGGTAATTGTTTCTCCGTGTTTTTCTAGGACAGGTACGGTTGATTTTATAATTTCAATTGTATTTTGATCTAACAAACTAAACACTCCCTATATGTTTTCACTACATCCATAGTGATTATATGAAAAGAAACATAGGAAGTAAGTGATTTAAATCACACATTGCTATTTTTGAATAATTAGAACTAGGTCGTTATTCCTTTTTAATTCCTAACAAGCCGATGTAGGGCTTTAAAACGTCACAAAGTTTTCACTTTTTAACATGACAAATATAACTAGTAGGATAGGATTCATTCTTGTAATGTTTATGTTAGTTATTATTGCTACCCACTGGAGGAAAAGATTCAATGAACAAACCAAAAATTGCGTGGATTACCGACACAACGGCTTCGCTCAGCAAAGATTTTATTGAGCAGCATCAAATACACGTCATCCCTCTGCACGTTGTCATTAACGACGAATTCTACAAAGAAACGATAGATATTAGTCAACAGGAATTTTATGAACGGATGAAAAATGACGACGGAAAATTCCAAACCTCCCAAACAGCCATTTCTGACTTTGTAGACCTTTATAAAATATTAAAGGAAGAGTATGATTTTGGCATTGCCATTCATGCATCCAGTTTATTAACCGGTACCTATCAGTCATCGGTCATGGCAGCGGAAATGGAAGACTTTAAACTATTCGCTATAGATTCACAAACGGGCTCCTATCCACTCTCCTTTTTAGTTAAGAAAGGCATTGAACTTGTGGAACAAGGGCTTGGTCCTGATGAAGTGGTTGGGCAATTAAACGCTTTACGTGAGCACACACGGTTATATTTAGTCCCGTCCAATCTGGATCAGCTTCACAAAAGCGGCAGAGTATCCGGCGGGCAAAAAATATTGGCTTCTCTATTTAATATCAAGCCGATTTTATCGATTGAAGATGGCGGCGCGGCCAAAATTAAAGATAAGGTCCGCACCGAAAAGAAGGCCCAAACCTGGCTGGTTAATCGATTAAAAGAAGACCTTGAGACAAAAGCGGTAAGTAAGGTCGCTATTGTTCATGCTAATGACATAGAAAGAGCGGCAGGGCTTGAACAATTGGTAAACGAAACATTCCCTGATATCAAAACGGAATTAATGATGCTCATAACGGTTGCAGGTGTTCATACAGGTGTTGGGACACTTGGACTTTCATGGGTTTGTGAGTAATCGTTGATTTGCCCTGCTCGATGGCTTGGGTCAGCAAGGCGCATGATTTTTCATGCGTCTTTTATCGTTGGAAAAATAAAAATATCAAAGACTGTTATAATATGGTATTATCAAAATATTGATGAAACAACATGTATTGCTGATATTTATATAGACAAAAATATGGAAATGGATTTGAAAAGATGAAAAAAAAGAAGAGAATTATAACCATACTTGGGATTCTAGTGTTCTTAGGACTGATTTATGTTGGCCTCTTGCAATTTAAGATTAGCCAGTTTATTAAGGAAGCGCCCAAGAATGCAGACTATATCATCGTCCTTGGCGCAAGGGTAAAGGGAACCGTTCCTTCATTGGCATTTGCCAGCAGAATTAATGCGGCTGCGGATTATTTAAAGAAAAACAAAAATACAGTCGTCATTGCCTCTGGAGGAAAAGGTCCTGGTGAAGATATTTCCGAAGCGGAATCCGTTAAGAGTGAACTAATGAAAAATGGTATTAGCGAAAATCGGATTATTCTAGAAGATCAATCAACTGATACATATGAAAATATTGATTTTTCTAAAAAGCTGATCCCTCAAAATGCAAAGCTTGGACTGGTTGTTACGAATACTTTCCATCTGTACCGGGCCATATCAATCGCCCGTAACCAGAATTTAGATGTGCAGGGCCTCCCAGCTAAGACGCCGCGGAGTGCCGTTATCAAGTCGTATACCCGTGAATATTTGGCGATTACTAAATTTTATTTGAAAAGATATATTCTTGATTGATAGACAGAAAAACTCGACTAATTGGGGTCGAGTTTTTCTTTTATTGATTAGATTATTTTTGCATAAATACATGTCTATAATCCAACATTCCATTTTTGAGGAATGTTTATTACCAGAGCTAGGTAGCCTGGCTTTTTAGAATTTGGTAGGAAAAGGATTGTGTTTGTGACTAAATTGTTAAAGCGGACAGTAAAATATAAAATGTGGACAGTAAAATAAGAGAATTGGACAGTAAAACAGAATAAGTGGATAGTAAAACGCAAAAACTGGACAGTAAAAGTGGGATAGTAAACAGTTCTAATCAAATTGGGAATAATATTTTTAAAATTGGTAAGTAGCTAGGATAAAATATGTGTCATTTTCCAGTAAAACTTATATTTTAATCAAAATTGAACGTAAAAAAACTATTCAAAGACGAATTTACAAAAAAAAGACCCTTCCCATTAAGGAAGAGCCCATCAATTTGCGATTTTTAGTATGCTTTTGCCCAATAAACCATCTTACTAGCGTCATTTCCGCAGCAAACACATTTGTCAGCCACTTGTTCTTGCTCAAATGGCATACATCTAGAAGTTGCCCCAGTGTCTTCTTTGATTTTTTCTTCACATTCCAATTCTCCGCACCACATAGCCTTGATAAATCCAGGCTTTGCTTCTAGTGTTTCCTTTAATTCTGGAAGAGTTAATGCAATCGATGTTCTCTCTTCACGATGTTTTAAGGCTTTGTTAAATAAATTTGTTTGAACATCATCCAGTAATTCAACAAGTTTTTGTTCTAGTTGATCCAATGGCACGATTACTTTTTCCAAAGTATCACGACGAACCAAAACAACCTGTTTATTTTCAATGTCTTTCGGTCCAACTTCTAGGCGAACTGGAATTCCTTTCATTTCGTATTCATTGAATTTCCAGCCTGGCTTTTTATCGCTGGCATCAATACCAACCCGCGCCACCTGTGATAGCGACTTTTTCAAATCGTAAGCAAAATCCAGAACACCCTCTTTATGCTGCGCAATCGGCACAATCATCACTTGGGTTGGTGCCGCTTTTGGCGGAATGACAAGCCCACGGTCATCCCCATGCACCATAATCAAGGCACCGATGATTCTTGTCGTGAAGCCCCATGATGTTTGATGCACATACTGCAGCTTTCCTTCTTTGTCGGTGTATTGAATCCCGAATGCTTCAGCAAATCCGGTGCCAAAATGGTGTGAAGTTCCTGACTGCAAGGCTTTTCCATCATGCATTAAACTTTCAATTGTAAAAGTAGCTTTTGCACCAGCAAACTTTTCCTTCTCCGTCTTTTGTCCTTTTACAACTGGAATTGCCAAGACTGTTTCACAAAGTTCCGCATAAACATTCAGCATTTTGATGGTTTCTTCCATCGCGTCTTCATCCGTCGCATGTGCTGTATGGCCTTCCTGCCATAAAAACTCTAATGTGCGTAGGAATGGACGAGTTGTTTTTTCCCAGCGGACCACATTTGCCCATTGATTATAGAGTTTTGGTAAATCCCTGTAGGAATGAATGATATGACTATAGTGCTCGCAAAAAAGAACCTCAGAGGTAGGGCGAACAACCAATCTTTCAGCCAATTCCTCAGATCCGCCATGTGTCACCCATGCCACTTCAGGAGCAAACCCTTCAACATGATCTTTTTCTTTTTGCAGCAAGCTTTCAGGAATAAATAACGGCATATACACATTTTCATGGCCTGTTTCTTTAATACGGTGATCGAGTTCATTTTTAATATTATCCCATAGGGCATATCCATATGGGCGAATAATCATCGAACCGCGAACACTTGAATAATCAATCAAATCAGCTTTTGTGACAACATCGGTATACCACTGGGCGAAATCCTCGTCCATTGCAGTAACATCTTTAACAAATTCCTTAGCCATTTAAGACACCTCATTATTTTTTTTCTAAAGAGTATAAAGTTTTCTTCTTTGAGAATTGTCCAGCTCCAGCGCCCAGCGGCTAGTGGACTTCGCTCTTTTCCCTACGATAAGTCAAGCACGGATGCGCTCCGCTCTCCGTGTTTCCTTTATCTCAGTCGAAGCGCTCCAGTCCATACTCCGCTAATCGGGCACTCCCGCTTTTCCATATAAAAAGGCCTTGTTCCCAAAAAGGGACCAAGACCTGGCGATACCACCCTAACTTCATAAAGCGAATGCTTTATGCTCTTTCCATGATAACGGATTTTATCCGCTTGTATCTTCAAATGATCCGATACAGAACTCGGAGGCAGGTTCAATTGACCGTCTTAAGAAACCTCACACCAATGGTTTCCTCTCTTGGTAAGACAACTTCAATTTACTAATCCCCGTCATTGTTTCAATAGTATTTTTGAAAATTATATATTTCATTATAATAAAAGTCAATTCCTATTATGGCATATTTTCCTCAGGAAAACCAGATGCTGTGGGATTCTCTTTCAACTACTTTACAAATCGGTTAAAATGCAATTAATAGATAAAATTGAGGTGACGGGGCATAATGGAAAAGCGAAAGGATGATTTCAAACAAGAGGAAGAGGAAAAAGAATTTCTACTTGAATACATCAAAATGCAAAATGAGGCCCTAAAGCGTATCTATAAAAATGCGCTTGCTAAAGAAAAAAAGGAGTAACTCAAGAAATTCTCCATATATTTTTTCCTCCTGCAAGATTCATAAAACGTTCATATTAATCACGGAAAATACAAATTTCATTTCGTTATTTGCATTTATAATACTCTTATGGTGTTAATTTCTATTTATTTGAATTAGGCTACATAAGAGGAGACGAAACATGACTATTTTTTCAATTATTTCAGCTGCTTTTGTTGCGATTGGCACCGGCGTTTCCATTTATCTTGTTTACCGCAATAAGAATAAACTTTCCAACGTGCCGGGTATTATGATTAGCATGGTCATTGCCGTGATAACCGGGCTGCTTACAGGCAGTATCATTGGAATTACTTCCGGTGAGACGTTTCTTGTCATTGGTGTCAGTATGATTATTGGTTTCGTGATTGGTTTCTTAGCTGGCCACCCTGTAGGAATATTAGCTATCCTGATGGGATCTATATCCGGTTTAATGGGTGGGATTATTGGCGCCATCCTTGGTGTCTTTCTACAATTTATTAACCCTACAATTTTACTTGGTATTTTGTTAGGTTTTTATATTGTTATCATCGGATTCGTTAATGTCTATATTTTCGTAGAATCAAACAATAATTTTTCTATCGATACACAGGAACTCTCGCCTTTTGCCATTATCGCCGGCGGGGTTGTACTCGTATCATTGTTTTTATTTATATATAGCACGGATATGGTCAAACTCCCAACTCAAAGTGCCCCATCTCAAACGCAAGTTAAACGAGATTCAAGTCCTCAATCCACCTCCAAAACGGAGGTCGATGTTACAAATGAAAGCAAACCAAAAGTGAAGATGCTAGTAACGGAAAAAGGCTACACTCCTAATGTAATTAGGGTCAAAAAAGGGGTGACGGTAGAACTTGAAATAGAGAATCCACTCAAAAATAATAGTTGCTTATCCACCTTTATGATCCCAGATTTTAATATTAACAATGTTAACCTGAAGGTGGGCACCACGAATCTCTCATTCACCTCTGACAAAACAGGTGAATATACGTTTAGCTGTGGTATGAAAATGTTTAAGGGAACGGTTATTGTTGAATAGGTAATACAAGTAAGCACACGAGCTAATCGTGTGCCTTTTTTTTGATGATAGACCGCGCCAACTTGCAATTATTATATTTTCACATTACTTCAAGATTTTCTTCTTGGCGTTTCTTCCTTTTTCTTTCGGCACCAAGAACCTTGATAGATAAATAGATACCCGTCCCAGTTAAGAACATCATGGCAATAGCGACTAAATCAAGGAACCATTTCACTTCCGTATTGCCGATTCTTCCTTCATGAAGCCCCCTGATTGTGCTTATTAAGGATCCTTTGCCTATCCCTTCTCCCCGTGTTCTACCAGCTAAGTTTCCATTCCCGCCAAATCCGGAACGCCTTTGGTATTTTCCGTTTCCGTCCGTTCCAGTCTGTCCTTGCGTCTGACCACTAGATTGTCCCTGTTGTGGATTAACTGCTTGTCCTTGATTTTGACCAGTTCCTTGACCCCACCCACCTATATTTCCTTGTAGGAATTGACCTTGATTAAATTGGCCTGGTTGGAAATTACCTCTGCCACCCTCAATTTGTGATTGACCGATTAACCATGGTTCATTCATTAACAATCCTGTTAGTGACTCCATAAAGATAAATACCGAAGCAATTAAGCCAATCCATAAATGTAATCTTCTTGTCTTCTTCATCGTTAAAAATTTCTCCCTTCAAATCTACATAGTTTACTGAATGTGCTTGTATCATTCGATAAACTTATTATGAAGGGAGTTCCTTAAGATTTTCTTAAAAAAAAGAACCCAAAATTAACTTTTTTGGGCCCTTGGAAAGTTTATTTCAATTGTTGTACCTATCCCTAGGGTGCTCTGAACCTTTGTTTTTCCATGGTGTTTCTCAATTATCCACTTGGCAATCGACAAACCCAGCCCCGTTCCTTCAACAGCCGTCCGTGCTTGATCGCTTTGATAGAAACGGTCAAAGATTTTCGGAATATCCTGTTCGGACATCCCAATCCCGTTATCTTTAATTTGCAGGGAAATGGTCGAGTGACTCTGCTTGCAGGAAAGCAGAATTTCGCCGCCTTCTTTTGTGTATTTCATCGCATTGTCTAATAAGATGACGATTAGCTGGTGAATCCTTTCCTTATCCGCGAAAAATTTAACAGGTTCCACTGCATCTAAGCGAAGTGTCTTTTCTTGGTACATGACGATTTCCTCGTAATGCAAAATGATTTCCTTTAAAAGCTCATCAAGTTGGAAGGCCTGTTTCTTCATTTCAATTTGATCAGAGTCAGACCTCGCCAGTGTCAATAGGTTTGTAACTAATTTGGAAAGTCTTCTTGATTCATTGGAAATCGTTGAAACGTCAAGAATTTTATCTTTTATCGTTGCAGATGGCGACCGGAAAAGCAAATCAGTTTTAGCCTGGATGACTGCTAAGGGCGTTCTTAATTCGTGTGAGGCGTCGGAAACAAACTCCGTCTGTTTTTGCCAAGCTTTTTTAATCGGGACGAGTGCCCTCCCCGCTAGGAAATACCCTGAAGCAACAGCACAAATAATTCCAACCCCAATGCCAATCACCATAATTAACAAAAGCCTATTCAATAATTCTTTTTCCGAATTCACATTGCGGATGAATTGTACGGTTATTTTTCCTAATACAGGATTTTCCACCTCGAAGGCCACGTACCTAAACGAAAAGTCTTCCACATCAACATCCTGCAATGTATCTATTTTTTTGGGACGAATGAGCTTTTCGTTATCTTGAAAGATCTCGGAATTACGGTTTTTTTCTCCCAAGAGCTGATTATTTTTGTCCCATATTAACGTCATAATCCGCGGGTCTCTTCTTATGAATTTAGGACCTAGCCCCCTTTCATCTACATGATTTTCACCAGGCCCTAACGGCTGCTGCTGAACATGATTGATGGATTCGAGTAATGACTGATTGACATCCATATATAATTTATTTTCCGCGTAAAAATAAACGATGCTCCCTAGAATACTAATAAGCACAATAAAGACTAATGAATTCAAAAATGTCAGCTTGATATGTGTTTGCCGGAACATTTGTTACTCCTATTCTTCGTTCAGCATATAGCCAACGCCGCGGATGGTTTTAATGTCAGAATGATAGCCTGAAGGTTCTAGTTTTTTACGAAGATGATGCATAAATACCTCAACAATGGCGATGGTTGTATCCGAGTCGAAGCCCCATACACGGTCATAAATTTGTTCCTTTGTTAAAATGGTTCCTTTATTTTGAATCAGAAATTCCAATAGCTCATATTGCTTGGCAGTCAGTTTAATACGTTCCCCGCCAACCGTAACATCTCTTTCCTTACCTAATAATTCTATCCCCCGATATTGAATCGTTTGATTCGTCGTTAAACTGCCGCTCCTTCGTAATAAGGCTCGAATCCTTGCCTTTAACTCGGCCGCTTGAAACGGTTTGACTAAATAATCATCCCCGCCGCTGTCTAATCCCTTGACCCGGTCTTCTAAGGAATCCCTTGCTGTAAGAAAAAGCACGGGTACCTTTAAACCATCATTCCGTATCGTCTGCAAGACTTCAAAGCCATCAATTTCAGGGATCATCACGTCTAAAACAATCACATCATGTATATTTTGCATCGCTAAAAACAGGGCATCCTCGCCATTCGCTGCTTGGTCCACTTCAAACTCATCCGATAAAAGCTGCACGATTGACTCCAATAGTGGAAGATTATCTTCCACAACTAATAAACGCATTTCATTCTCTCCTCAAAAAGGAATTTTTATAAATTTATTATATAGCAATCAAAGCGACCGCAACATCTGCGATCGCTAACTAAACTTTTTTATTCGTATCTTAATGCCTGAATTGGATTTAATTTCGAGGCTTTATTCGCCGGAAAAACGCCAAAAATGACGCCGACGGCCAATGAGAATAAGAAGGACATTACCATCACGGATGAGGTAAACGAAACAGTTAAGCTTAAAAGCGAAGATAACGCTTTGCCAATTCCTACTCCTGTTAAAATACCAATCAGTCCCCCTACCCCGCTTAACACAACCGCCTCTATGAGGAATTGAAGAAGGACATCACGCCTTTTTGCCCCAATTGCTTTTCGAATCCCAATTTCTTTCGTGCGTTCTGAAACAGATACAAGCATGATATTCATAATGCCGATTCCGCCAACAAGCAAGGAAATACTAGCAATCCCGCCTAACATCATCGTCATTGTATTCGTTACTGAACTCATCGTATCCATTAAATCCTGTTGATTCGTCACGCTATATGAATCGCTTTTATTGGGATACAAGGACGCCATTTTCATTTCGACCTCATTCATGACAAGATCCATTTGGTCTTCACTTTTCCCTTGCAAATATACTTGGTTAATCGTTGTATTTTTCACTAAACGCTGTCCTGTGCTGAGCGGGACGATGACGACATTATCGCCGCTTTGTCCCATGGAACTACCTTTAGAGACCAAGACACCTACTATTTTAAAAGATGTACCTTCAATTTGGAGATATTGGCCTACAGGGTTTGTCGTCCCAAATAAGGTGGAAGCCGTATCTGCCCCAATTACGGCAATCTTTTGCCTATATTCGATATCTAGGTCGGTGATGAATCGCCCGTTACTAACCTTTGTATCCTTTACACTTGAATAAGCGGCATTTGTCCCCGTTAATGTTACCTGCGAGGTTGTTTTCTCCTTTTTCACATTGACTCTTCCGGAAACAACCGGCGATACCGCCTTTACCCCATTCAATTTACTAAGCTCATTAATTTTATCTTCCGTTAAAGCTAAATCGTTGCCAAAGGTATTGATGGTTAATAGGTTGGTCCCAAGCTGATTAATCCGGCTGGTGACATTTTGAGCTGACCCCTGGGCAATCGACACCAGAATGATGACGGATGAAACTCCAATAATCATCCCAAGCATCGTTAATGCGGACCTGAGTTTATTACTTTTTATACTGCGGAGTGCCATTTTAATAGATTGCAATATTCCCAATCGGTTCACCCCCATTCTCTAGCAGTTCCCCGTCTTGGATGCTAACCATTCGCCTTGCTTGTTTGGCAATCGCTAAATCGTGAGTAATTAAAATAATCGTATGCCCTAATTCATTCAATTCTTTCATGACTTCGAGGATTTCTATACTCGTTTTACTGTCTAGCGCACCGGTTGGTTCATCAGCCAGGAGGATAGCCGGATTGCCGGCTAGTGCCCTTGCAATCGCCACCCGTTGCTGCTGCCCCCCAGATAGCTGGGTTGGCAAATGACCGGCCCTCTCTATGAGTCCGACCTTAGTTAATCCTTCTAACGCCTTCTCACGACGCTGTTTTGCAGGTAATCCAGCATATAACAAGGGCAGCTCTACATTCTCAAGGGCCGTTAATTTTGTTAACAGATTAAAGTTTTGAAAAATAAAGCCGATTTTCTGATTCCGAATCATCGCTAATTGATTATCATTCATTTTTCCAATGTCCTTACCATCAAGCAAGTACTTTCCCGATTGTGGTCGATCAAGGCAGCCAATCATGTTCATTAACGTCGATTTTCCTGAACCAGAGGGGCCGATAATTGCTAAAAATTCCCCTTTCTTAATCTCAATCGAAACATTATTTAAGGCGTGGACGGTTTCACCGCCGAGCTTATAGGTCTTCATGAGATGACTAATTTCAATAATCGGTTCACCCATTAGTTTCCACTCCTTCCGCCAGTCTGTCCTTGTCCTCCCCAGTTTCGGTTCGTTCGATTCATACCGCCCATTTCACTCATGCCGCCGCCAAACCCGCCGCCTTGCATCATTCCTTTTGTGTAACTTGACGAAGAGCTTCCAGTAGCTAATTGAGGTAATTGGACAGTATCTCCTTTGGTAGCACCCTCGGTAATCTCCACATTATCCTCATTTGCTAACCCCGTTTTCACTGTTTTTTGCTCTGTCCCTGAAGATTGATTTTCTGTGCTTGCGGATGAAACAATGACATATTTCTGATTGTTAGCACTGTAAATGGCATCTAGCGGTACATAAAGGGCGTTTTCCTTACTTGCTGTAAGAATACTTGCTTCTGTACTCATGCCTACCTTTAAGTTATCAGGCTTGTCGATATGGACAGTCACATCAAAGGTGGAAACGCCATTTGATGCAGTACCCTCTTCTGCAACTGCTGTTACTTTTCCGGTGTAGTTTTGATCTGGATACGCATTTACCTTTAAGCTTACCGTTTGGCCATTTTTAATTTTCGGAATATCCAGCTCGTCAATTTGGACGACGGTTTGTAAATCCTTGTAATTTGTTACATGAGCAACAACTTGTCCGCTTGTAACCCTTTCCCCCGCTGCAACAGAAATTGTTGAAATCATCCCCGCAGCAGGCGCTGTAATCGGGTCGCTGCCATCTGTAAAAGTAATCAATTCATCGCCTTTTTTTACATTCTCTCCTGCGGCTGCCAACACTTCGTCCACTTCATTGTTATCGATTGTTGATTTTATATCTTCACTCGTAACCGGCTGTACCGTCCCAGACCCGCTGATTTTGACTTCTAGCTTACCTTTTTGAACAACCGCCGTTCGAACCTGCGCTGACGCTGTTTGCGTACTTGTTTTTGATGAAAACCATTGATAGCCAACAAAACCAACTACCAGTACACTTACTACTATTAAAATCCATTTTTTCATATATACTTACTCCTTTTCTGGCCCTGGCCATCTCCCCAAGGCACACTCTAATTTGGAATAAGCCTATTATTATCTTCGTTCCTTAACTTTTCCTTAAAGTTAAAAGTTACTTCTTAAAATCCGCCGATAAGATGCGCCGATTAGGCCAGATTATCCGCCGATTGGGACTGTCGGATCACGTAAAAAGAATCAGCGGTTTTTTTACATTACATTAATAAGTTAACGCGTTAATATATTTGAATAATAAAATTATTAAAAAAATTCTTTTATTTATATAATATTCTGTTATATAATAAAAAACAGAAAGCGATAAAGGGGGAAATTTATGGAGACGTTTGTTAATTGGCTTAGTGGAATTATTTGGAGTCCAGCACTTATTTATTTATGCTTAGGGGTAGGTTTGTTTTATTCACTTGCAACAAGATTTCTTCAAGTAAGGCATATGAAGGACATTATTAAACTTACATTCAAAGGTGAAAAATCAGAAGCAGGTATTTCATCATTCCAAGCGTTAAATCTAGCATTGTCTGGAAGAGTTGGAACAGGAAATATCGCTGGGGTCGCTACTGCCATCGCATTTGGCGGGCCAGGCGCGGTTTTCTGGATGTGGCTGATTGCATTCTTAGGAGCAGGTTCAGCATTTATTGAAGCAACTTTAGGTCAAGTGTATAAGGTAAAGCAAGATGGCCAATTCCGTGGCGGCCCAGCCTATTACATAGAAAAAGGCTTGAAAATGAAATGGTATGCGGTTTTATTTGCCATTGTAACTGTTATAGCAACAGGGGTGCTTTTACCAGGTGTACAAGCAAATAGTATTGCTGCTGGAATTGATAACGCTTTCGGAATTAGCCCGGCCATTACAGGCGGCGCATTAGTGGTTTTCCTTGCGATCATCATCTTTGGCGGTGTAAAACGGATTGCCCGCGTTGCTGAATTCGTTGTTCCATTCATGGCTTCAGGATATATCATTGTTGCCCTTCTTATTACCTTTATGAATATTTCTGAGTTGCCAGCAGTCTTAAAACTTATCTTTTCCAGTGCATTTGGTTCAAATGCCGCCTTTGGAGGAATCTTAGGAGCCGCCATTTCATGGGGAGTGAAACGTGGAATTTATTCCAATGAAGCAGGCCAAGGAACAGCACCGCACGCTGCTGCAGCAGCAGAGGTTTCCCACCCTGCCAAACAAGGAATTGTTCAAGCATTTTCAGTTTATGTTGATACATTATTTGTCTGTTCTGCAACAGCTTTTATGATTCTGATTACTGGTATGTACAATGTTGTTCCAGAAGGTGGAAAAGCAATTGTGAAAAAACTTGGTGATATGGAACCAGGACCAGGGTATACACAATCCGCTGTTGAATCGGTGTTACCGGGATTTGGAGCCCCATTTGTTGCGATTGCCTTATTATTCTTCGCCTTTACTACGATCATGGCCTATTATTATATGGCGGAAACGAATCTAGCCTATATTAATAAAAATGTAAAACGAGTCTGGTCTGAATACGTTCTCAAAATCGCTATCTTAGGAATGGTATTCTATGGCTGCGTGAAAACAGCTGGTCTTGCCTGGACATTAGGGGATATTGGTGTTGGAAGTATGGCCTGGTTAAATATTATTGCCATTCTCCTTCTTACAAAACCAGCCTTAAAAGTGCTAAAAGATTACGAAGCACAGCTTAAAGATGGAAAGGACCCAGTATTTGATCCGGTAAAAATAGGATTTAAAGATGCTGACTTCTGGGAGCATGAATATTCTAAGCCTATCGAAAAGAAAGAAAAGACAGGTTGATGTCTTATGATTGAAATAGATAAGGGGCTGACTTTATTCTTAAGTTAGTCCCTTACTTTTATATAATGCCCTTAGAATATCTTATACTCACCAAAGCTTTCATAGAACCATCTTCTAAGGAGATATTCATCTAAGCACTTGGGCTTTTTTAGTTCAATGTCCCTCCCCTTCTTCACATCCCTTTTTACTTCTACCCATTCATTTTTGGTCCGCTTCAGTTGAACCATTACGTTTTGATTTGAGCTTTCTTTATATAACAAATACCCCTTGTTTGGATCTCCATTAAAGAAATAAAGCCTTCTATCTCCTTTGCTCACTCCTCCAAAAAATTTAGACAGGCTATTTAACAGTTTTTCTTCTTTTCCAAGCAGCAGGGTGGTATCCCGGATGTTATCAAAGGTAAAATATTTTATATCCCTATTAGTTTGTTGTTTAGCTAAGTCCTCAAATGTTGCAAAAATATCTGCAAAAATGTTGTTGGTAAATTCCACATATTTCTCTCTGAATTCATTCATGCAGTCATCCGACAATTGAGGGTGTTCAGCACGCGCGCTACTGTTGTTGAAAAGAAAGATTATAATGATAGTAAATAGCGAAAATAAGAATCTTCTCACGGCCCTTTCACCTCTTATTTATCGTCCCACAAAAAATGCCGCCTATACCTATAGCTAAAGTTTGAAACTTTTCTCCTCTTTTTCCGTAGAATTAAGAGTGGACGAATATTTACGTAACTATATTGAGCGTGAATTTTTTCCCTTTATCAAAAATAGATTTATAATGGTACATATGAACAAATAATGATTAGGAGTGAAAAATGTGGGTGTAACTCTTAGTAAGGGGCAAAAGGTAGATTTAACGAAATCTCACCCCGGTCTGCAAAACGTTGTTGTTGGGTTAGGCTGGAATATTAGCAATCAAGGTTCAAATTTTGATTTGGATGCTTCGTCATTTTTATTAGGCGAAACCGGAAAGGTAAACAGTGATCAAGATTTTGTTTTTTACAATAACCCTTCCGGTGGAAATGGCTCAATCATTTACAGCGGTGATAATCGGATTGGTTCAGGGGTAAGGGATGATGAACAAATCAGGATCGATTTAAAAAGCGTCCCTGCCCATATCCATCGGATTGCCTTTACCATTACGATTCATGATGCACAAGTGAAACGGCAAAACTTCGGACAGATTTCTGATTCCTATGTGCGCATTTTTAATGAACAGACGAATGAGGAACTCTTGAGATTTAACTTAGGAAGAGATTTTACGGTTGAAACAGCTATCGTGGCGGCGGAACTGTATCGCCATAACGGAGAATGGAAATTCAATGCGATTGCCAGCGGCTTCCAAGGTGGATTATCTGCATTATGCCGTAACTTTGGTGTCACTGTTGATGATCCTCCCGTAAACATGCCGTCAACACCACCAGCCGCTCAGCCTAATTACCAACAAAGTCAAAGTAATCATCAATCGATACAACAAGGTCAGCCGTATCAGCAAAAAACGAATAATAATATGCCATATCAACAAAACCAAACCACTTATAATCCATATCAGCAAAGCCAAAATAACCCTAGTCCTTACCAGCAAAATCAAACATCGCAGCCAAACCTGTTTCAAGGTCAGCCGTCCCATCAGCAGCCTGCTTATGGGTATCCGTCTCAGTCTACCTATCCATCGACGCCTAGCTCGCGCAGCTCATATGGCGGAGATGATATCGTTTGTCCACGCTGCCATTCCACAAATGTCCGGACTGGAAAGAAGGGCTTTGGGCTTGGGAAGGCCGCGATTGGCGGATTAATTCTTGGTCCGGTCGGGTTACTTGGAGGCTTTATTGGAAACAATCAACTAAAGCTAACCTGTAATAGCTGTGGAAGCTCCTGGTCCCCTAATCAAACCGATTATGCGGAGTGGGCAAACAACCAAAAAAGAAAAGCGCAAGATGTATTTAGCCGCTTTAAAAGCCAGGATGTACTCGAAGCTGTCGTTGCTGCCTGTGCATTAGTCGCGATGGCCGACGGGTACTTAGACGCTTCTGAACGTCAGAAAATGATGGAGTTTGTTAATCAAAGCGAAGAGCTACGGGTTTTTGACACGAATAAAGTCATCCAAAAATTCAACCTTTTCGTTTCTAGATTGGAAAATGACCGCATGCTCGGCCGTGCCGAGGCATTTCGTGCACTTGGAAAAATAAGAACGAAGCCCGAGGTTGCTCGACTAGTCGCACGTTATTGCATCGCAATCGGCTATGCAGACGGAAACTTCGATCCCCAAGAACAACAAATGGTCGCAGATATCTGCCGCGAACTTGGCCTAAACCCAGCTGAGTTTCTTTCATAATAGATAAAAAACCTCAAACCCGAGCAGGGATTGAGGTTTTTTGTTTCATTGCTATCTAATCTTTCCAGATCCGTTTATTTTCCACCCGTTTTGTAAAGCCCAACGCATCCAATCTTTCCAAAAATGGAATCATGTATTTCCTTGAAAGCTCAAGGACTTCTTTTGCAGCACCGACTTCAAACCCTGAATCCGTTTGATTTCGTAGTTTATCAACGGCAGCTGTAAACACGTCACCATGATAGGCAAACTGTTCATCTAATTGAACAATCAACCTTTGGTCCTCAAGAAAGCGTTTTAAGTCGGCCCCAAGATTGTCGGGAATGCCCGCATTTAAAAAATAGTCCTTCATGTTACGCACCTTTAATCCGTCCATCCTCAATTCTTCCAGCATATTTTCAGTCCGCTTCGCCCAGTTTTTCGGAACATGGGGACCAAAAGATGCCAGAGAAACAAATTGCTCTTTTCGTTTAAAGACTCCATTCGTAATCCCTTTTTCGACGACAAAATCAAGCAAGGATTTAGGAAATCCTTTTTTAATTGTTTGCAAAAGTTCGGCTTTATTTATTCCTGCTTTCATCGAATGGGCATGATGGAATTCCTGTAATCGATCGAAAATATCCTCCTCAATCGAATTAATCAATAATTGAAGTGTATATTCTTTTCCATTATATAAAACAAATTCTTCTGCGGCTAAGTGCGCCGTTAATGCAGCCTCATCAAGAGAGGTCCGTTTAATCAACTCATGTAACGGCAGACTTTTGGCCTCAATTAAAGCGGCATTTATCCGTTCTTTAGGTGAGCCTACTTTTTTCTTTTCCAGTTCTTCAATGGTTTGGTTACCAAAACGATACTTATTTCCACGCGGGTCAATGACCCAGCCGCCGCCAATCGTCTCTTGCGGGCTTGGCCTGCGTAAAATAAAGCGATCACCTCGTTTTGTGAGAATTTCCTCCTCAAGCCTGAGCTGACAAAGGATTTCTCCATTTTCCTCGGTCAGTTCGTTACGGTCAAAAAAAACAATCCGTCCCATTACTTCAGTCGTTCCGATATGAAGTTTAATTGGCATGCGCTGTTTGACCATATGTTCAAGATCATCGACCACACGTATCGCTACATCTACTGTCTTCGTCACAATGAAATGCTCCGATGAAACTAGGACTTCTCCACGCTCCAGATCTTCTTTGGATACTCCCGAAAGGTTTATGGCGGTACGCTGACCAGCATAAGCCTTTTGCGCTGATTGATGGTGAACCTGGATTTGCCTGGCTCTAACCTCCAGCCCTTTCGGCATTATTTTCAGCATTTGTCCTTCCTCGACCGTACCTTCATAAACAGTGCCGCGAACAACTGTCCCTTGCCCCTTTACCGTAAAGACTTGGTCAATAGGCAGACGGAATGCCCCTTTCGCATCACGCATCTCTTGTTCCTTAAGCGTTTGAATGATTAATTCTTTGATTTCATCAATCCCCTTTTTAGAAAGGCTATCGACTAAAACAAATGGAGCATCCTCAAAAACGGTTCCGGTAAGCTCTGCTAAAATATCATCCTTGACAAGCTCGATAAATTCTTCATCCACCCTGTCAATTTTGGAAATGGCGACAAGGCCTTTTTTTACACCTAAGAATTTTAAAATATCAAGATGTTCTCTTGTCTGCGGCATTACACCCTCATCTGCGGCAACGACAAGCACCACCAAGTCAATACCAGCCACACCGGCAATCATTTGCCGAATAAACCGTTCGTGTCCCGGAACATCAATGACAGAGATTTGTATCTCATTGTCTTCATATAATGGCGCAAAACCGAGTTCAATCGAGATTTGGCGCTCTTTCTCTTCTTTTAAGCGGTCTGTATCTACATTGGTTAACGCTTTTGTTAACGATGTTTTTCCATGATCGATATGTCCCGCCATACCAATCGTAAAATATCTTTTTTCCAAGATTGCCACCTACTTTATCGATCTTCCCTTCTACTGTAGCTTTAATATCACTATTGTTCAAGAGAACTTTTTTAGACCTTTTTTTCACGATTCCTCCACATTCATGGCGTCCACAGCTTTCATTCTTATGCTATGTTGATAAAAAGAACATTTAAACAACAAAGGAAGATTGCAAATGAAAAGATTTGTTTGGCCCATGGTTGCAGGTGTCATGCTATTAGCTGCTTGCCAGAATAGTGAACCAAAAGCAAGCGAAGTGAAGCAAACGGCTGAAAAGTCTGCGCAAACCGTTGAGAAGAAAACAGACTCCACCTTCCCATATCCGAATTTATTGGCTGGGAAGGGTGAAGCCTATTCTCTTCTAGTCATCGGGGAGCAGGATGACCAATCACCGATTGAGGATAACCAAAAGGTTGTCAAGGATGTAAAGACGATTTTGAGTTTACCCTCACGTGAAATGGTCCAGAAAGTATACCCTGAACTGCACATGAAAAGTAACGCGGCATACATTCTTTTTGATAAGAGCGAAGTTGTTCTTCAATCGAAGAACTTAAAGGAACTGACTAGCTTCCTCCAGGAAAATCCGGCCCACTAGCAAAAAAACAGAAAAAATTCTGGTCTCGCCGGCATTCCGATGCTGTTTGCCTACCCATTATTACCGAAATAGTTACTTACCTTTATTTTAATGTTAGTATGGATTTCGGCCATTTGAAAAATTTATTGTAGCCTTCGCCGTGTTGATGCCCACTGGCACTCAGAAAGGTTTTCAGTGCCCATGGGGGGGGAATGAATGCCCACGGGCACTCAGAGAAGTTTTCAGTCCCGTGGAGGGGGAAAATGGAGCCCACTGGCACTCAGAAAGGTTTTCAGTGCCCATGGGGGGGGAAATGAATGCCCACCTGGCACTCAGAAAGGTTTTCAGTGCCCATGGAGGGGGAAAATGGGTGCCCACGGGCACTCAGAAAGGTTTTCAGTGCCCATGGAGGGGGAAAATGAATGCCCACGGGCACTCAGAGAAGTTTTCAGTACCCGTGGAGGGGGAAAGTAGATGCCCACGGGCACTCAGAGAGCTTTTCAGAGCCCATTCATGAAGATGGTGTTTTTTTGATAAATGAAACGAATGCTCAACCTATATAAATCCCTCGATTCCATCCCCGCTTGCCTCAAGCCGCTCCGTATGCTCGTCATATAAATTCCAAGCCCATTCGTGGATGCTGTCAGGGTCCACAGTTTTCCACTGATCTATTTCTTGAATCACATCAGTTCCAAACGCTAATTGGGTTAATCTTTTCATAATCACAAAAGATGAATAAGGATGTGGGAATGTTGGATCATTTTTGCTTTCATAAAAAAATTTCTCTAGCAATCTAATCGATTTAGATTCATAAATGAGCTCCACTAGCTTTGCTCTGTATTCTAAGTCCTTTGATGATAAGTTAGGAAAACGAGAATAATCGCTTAGATGCTGGGCCTCATGCTTTAAATAACTAACCTGGAACTCACTGCTTTCAAAGGTAGTTTTCTTGTTCCGTGGTCGATCATTTACATAATAGAGTCCCTCTGATTTCGCCCAGCCACCGGCAAATTTTTCCCCAAAGGTGGAAAAATGAATCCAGCTTTGCATTATAAAATTGGATAGGAAGTAAACTGTTACCTCCTGTGTTTGGTGTGGAAGTTCAACCGTAAATTTCTTCCTCTCCGTCGTTTTCCAGATATATGGCCCTCTGAATGGGGCTGTCACCCCGCCTAAAAAGGAGTAGCCTTTCTCCCTATATATCACTTCTAATTTATCTTCCAAATAGTCTAGGTCGGTAGGAGAATGGGCATCGGGAAGCAATGCTTCTAACGACAGTGCTAATAGACTTTCCGCTTCCTCGACATCTTTTCCTGTTAATACCAAGGTAAAATACTGATAATAAATCAATAGTACCTTTCTAATCCATGGATCCTCGGTTTTAAAACGGTACATCGGCTTTTCTCCAAAAAACCGGTGATAATACCTTGATTCTAATTCCTGATATTTTTTACTTTTATCAGGTATAGAACGTAGGTACTCATAGGCAGCTGTGACATCCCCTTGAAGGCAATAAGCATAAAATTTTGACTCGTCCATCGTGTTCCCCTCTTATTCTGAAGTTTTCTATAATGACTATATTAGCTCTTTTTCAAGAAATTCCTTTAAAAAGTTCTTCTGATAAAGGGAAATGACGACTCGTTGTCAAATTTCTAATAGAAGATATCGAAATTTGGAGGATTATTATGATCAAAATAGTGAAGGTTTTGCCGGAAGAAGAGACCATTTTACATAATCTAATGCAATTTTACATTTATGAATTTAGCCAGTTTATGCCAACTATAACGTTAGAAGGAGATGGTTCATACGAGCCGTTTGATTTAACTCCCTTCTGGAGCAGCCCCGATTATCATCCCTTTTTCATAAAAAAGGAAGATGAATTGATTGGGTTTGCTCTTGTCGAAAGTGCGACAGAATCCGAGCCGAACGCGATATTAGAATTCTTTATCATTCGGAAATATGTTGGTAAAGGCTACGGTAAAATAGCCGCAATAGAACTATTTACTTTATTCCCTGGTAAGTGGCACATCACACAAATAGAAAAGAACTATCCTGCCCAAGCGTTTTGGAGAAGTACAATTTCAAAATTCACGGCCGGAAAGTATAGCGAAAGATACGATGAAAATAGAAAGTCTATACAGGAGTTTGATACGAATTTAATAGGTTAAAAACAATAAAGGAAGATTGATTGGAATCTTCCCTTTATTTATTTTATTTGCCAACATCTATCGTTAGTAAATCCTTTTCTAACATCTCTTTCTCATTTTCGTTTTCTACTTTTTGTGCGTATTCCATTGCTAATTGTTGGTGCTTTTTCGATAGATTTTGTTGACCCAAAAGAACATTTGCCCGACTCATCGCTTCATAGCCATATCCAATATAAAATGGTTCAATCTTATTCTCCATGCTTACATCCAAGCAACGTTTTGCATAAAAAAGCGCTCTCTCCCCAAGACCAGCAATTGCATATACTCTAGATAACTGCCAATATCCGATTGATAGATTTTTAGGCGTGTGATCCTCTACCTGTGTCCAATGCCAAAAGGATGTATGGGCAAGATGAATCATTTTAGCTTCCTCTTCTTTAGTTCTTTCATTTAAATCTAGCAGGTCCCAGACGGCATTAAAACAATTTACGGCCAATTGCTTGTGTGAAAACGTTGCATTCATCTTTCCTCAACCCTTCTTTTTTCAAAATTACTTATAAATAACCCCGGTACAACCTCAAGGTCACAAACCCGCTTATAGCCATTTTTCAGATATAAGTTTTTAGCAGGAGGATTCTCTTTGCCTGTTGATACTTTTAACACTGCCCATTCCTTATTAAATTCCTCCACAAAGTTCAACAACCTTTGGGCAATTCCTTTACGAAAATGATTGGGATGGACGACCATGCGGCAAATCGTCAGCTCCTTTCCTTCTATCGTATAGGAAAGAGCACCCGCGAATTTATTTTCATCAAAATATCCTAAAAATGTTTCCCCGCATTCTATTAAATCTTCCATCGATTCTAGTAAAGGGGGGATTTCGAAAAAGTTGATTAACTTTGCCTCAACAAGATATGAGACTCTTTGCAGCTCAAACAATTCCTTAACGATACCTTCATTTTGTAAATCAAGCTGTTTTATCATTCAACCATCCTTTGAATTGAAAATTATCTTATTTCCATTTTACCAAATACATTGAATAATCACTCCTCTATTAAAAAAAATGTTAAAATCAAATTGAATGGCATTCCATCGGTATAATAAGGAGAACTTAATTTGAAGGCATTAAAATCAATTATTTATTGGGTACTTTCGTTAATTGCTATGGTAATCTTTGCAGTAGTAATTTTTATTTTGATACAATTCATGCAAGAAAAGCTTTTTGTGCCGGGAAAGTATATTATGTGGGTTAGTAAATCCCCCGCTTCAAGATTGGTACTTATTTACCTTGGATTTTTCCTCCTAGTTTATAGAGATTTTAGAAAATGGATTTCCAGGCTTTTTAAAAGACATAAAAAATCCTTTATTACTATTTTTGGACTTCTAAATATCATTTTGCTATATACCATACTCACAAATATTACAGTATTAACGCAAAAGACGATAATTGACCATTCATTTCTATCCCCTAATGGAAAGGGATATGGCTACAGTGATATTAGCAAGATAAATGCAGGCGTGTACGGAGAAAGACAATTCTTTGGGCATTCAAAAGGTGATTTTTTTTACATCATCGAGCTGAATGATGGCAGCAAAATAGACTTAGCTGATGTAGATTTTATGGGAGCAAAAAACGAAGAAGATCCTCGATTTATCCTTGAAAAGTTGGATAAAAAATTAGTTAACATGGGGATTCCTAAAAAAGCAAGTATGGACAATTTTAAGTATACGACCAGAAATCTGGATAAGATTTATACCGATAAAATTCGGAGCATTTTAAAAAACACCAAATAAAAACAACATTGAAATTGCAAAGAATATCCCACACAAAAAAGTGAGGGATATTCTTCAATTCATGCTACCTTTATTGCCTTTCCAAATGGCACCCTCGGTAAGAATGCACCAGGGACGAGCCAAAACAATTCATAATCGACTTTTTCCATTTCTTCTGAAAAAAAGCCGGTTACATCTGTTATATAAAAAAGCGTATCCAGGTTCTCCTCTTTTGCCCACTCCAACACCAATGTATAGGAAGATTTCCCATGTGTGTAGTATTTAATCGTATCACTTTTTACAGGGGAAATACTTCTAATTTTAAAATCTGCTTGAACCAATATCGTATCTGGCTTCAATTGCTCAAACAGTTTAACTATGTTATTAATCAGATCCCCTGGTGCTTCATTCGTGGAAGTATCTACAGCTAAGCCGACTTTTTTGTCCTGCCGCTCCTGTATCATTGAGAGTATTGTTTTATGCCATCTCAACTCCATCAACCCCTTTGTTTGAATGAGTGAACCATCTTATTTTGGGCTACAAAGAAAGGGTTTATGATTGGATAAATGCGGGAAAATAAAAGCCTATTAGTGTGGAGAAACTATTTCCTGATAGTGCTTGGCAACGTGCTTCCAATCCTCAATAAATAATGACCATAGGTTGGGACGGCGTCTAACCGCTAATGGATGGTATGCAACGGCTGTCGGAAATCCTTGTACATCATGCATCGCACCGCGCAGTTTTTTAACTTCAGCCTCCGGGTTTTGGAAAAAGGATTGGACAGCAACATTTCCTAAGCAAAGAATAAGCTTCGGTTTTTTCTCCTGAAGCTGCTGGTCAAGATGATTCATACAAGTTTGGCGGACTTGTTCCTTATCATAAGCGCGCACGGGTTTTCTTTTTAAAATAAATGTCACGTACAAATCTTCCCTAGTCAGACCAACTTCACCAGCTGCTTGCTGCAATGTTTGCCTTGTCCCGCAGACGATTGAATTTCCTTCACGGTCCTCTCGGGCTCCTGGGTTATCGAGAATAATCATAATCGGTGCATGCGGGTTACCTTCCCCCCAGATCATCCGTGATCCCTGCTTATCAAGACCGCATTCACAGCAATTCTTAAGGTCCTCAGGGGTAGGTTCTTCCGGCCAGAGGGCTGGACAAAAATCAGACAATGAATTCACTCCTAGATTGGTTTTTAACACAATCATTAGGGTATCCAAACAAAAAATTATTAATAATACTGAAGATGAATTACCTTTAACCTTTTCCAATTAGACTTCCAGTTTTTCTTAACAATACGGTTTTCATAGATACCTGATAGCTTCTTGTTTTTGATAAAATAGGGCGTTGGTTTAACTACCAAATTGATTACATCATGTATTCCGTGAGGGGCTTTTAAAATAAGATTATCGGTTTCATCTAATTTTACTCCCAGAGCTGTTGCTGTTTCGGGAAATTTCGAAATAGCATCTTCAGCCGATGAATAAGGTGATATATTATTTGCGATGTGCATCCTTGCTTCATTCTTTACCGACCATGGTAGATCTGGAAAAATCAATTTTAGTTTTAACTCAAGCTCTTTCTCGGTGGATTCATCAAGATTTTTTGGATCAAAATAAATTACATCAATATCTGGTATGGGGGTTCTTTCTTTCATTTCGTGTAAAACATCCCAGATTTTTGAACGAACAAAACCGGCACAAACCCACCAATCTGGCAAATTCAATGACCTGGCTGCCTTTAATATATCCATCATCCATTTATCGTTTTTTATTAAATCCAGTATATCTTTTTCGGTTTCCATCAAATCAAACTTCTCCTTAATGAAATGTAGTCCTTACCAATTCTTTAAATGTTCGACATTTCCTTTTCTTTATAAGTGTCATCAAAAAGGATTCGGTGATAACCTCGCTTAAAATCCCAATCAATTTTTAAAAATTAATGTCTAACCGTTTTTTTAGTCTCCAATAATACAACCACGTCCTGACTGAGTATGAGCCGAAGGAGAGAATTGCCAGTAACATGATAATCATACCGATAATGTCTATTTTTCCTAGTCCCCTAAGACTCATTATCTCAATTCTAAATCCTATATTAAAAATATAAGCGATAATTAAAGGTAGAAATAGACACGAATAGGTGATTGCTATCCGTTTCGCATGTTTTAATTGATGTGATTTGTCACTGTAAATTTGCGGCCTTGCTTCATTCTCTGCATATTCACGGCTCCAGATAGACCATTTTTGTAACGAACCTAAAGAATTAAAAACCATCTTCCAACCTGCTTCTCTGTGGATATCGAAATAGCTTTCTTCGGCAATATTTTGATAATCTGCACAATAACTTACATGACGTGGGTGACCAATAACAAAATAGAAAGTTCCTGCTTTACTTACACGGTAAAGATTAAGTCCTTTTAACTCCATTGTTTCTAGCCACGTTTCAAGCCTGTCCGGTGCATACATCCAGCCAAGCTTTCTTTTGACAATCATCTGCCCTGACCGTTTCAACTGCTTTTCTTCCTCTTTCGGCAGTCGTCCTTCTAACAGACTTTTACTGTGATCTATATTTTGATTTGTTTTTTCCCGAATCAAATTCTTGTTATTCTTATGAATTTTAATAACGGAATAAATCGCTACGGTCAATATCGCTAGTACAGCGCCAAAATATATATAGGTGAAAATCCAATAAGGACTTTCGACAACTTCCACTTGTGAATCTGGTGAAAAAATAGCAACGCTTAATATACTAAGAAAAATCATGGCAGTAATGGCAAAATAGCTTAATATACCTCCGAAAATATACATAATCACCCGATTATGTTTGATGATGCCTTCACGAACAGAGGATGTTTTTATCTGATCAAGAGGTTTTTCATTCGCTGTGACAAACCAGTTTCCACTCTGTAAAACCTTCGTCCATCCCTCAGATAATAAGCCTTTGGACAACGCCTCCCCCTGCATCTTGTCGTACCCGATTCGGTAGGTCAGTTTCTTCGGCTCACCTTGTTGAAAGAAAAAGCATCGAGTTCCGCGATTAATTCGTATTAAAAAGTACCCTTTTTCAGCCATAGACGAGAGCCATTCTTCTGTTTTTTGTACATCGTAGCTCCAGAATGGTCTAAATACCTTTTTAATCATAAGAAATCCCCCTCGTAATTCAATGCATTCCTATGCAGTTCCTTAAGTCTAGTTATCTCAAAGGTAATTAATTTTTTCCCAATCTCTGTCACCTCATAAACAGTCTTTCTTTCTTCATCAGCAAAGACGGTGATAATCCCATCCTTCTGCATTTTCGTCAACGTTCCATATACTGTTCCTGACCCTAATTGAATTCTTGAGCGGGTAATTTCCTCGACGTGTTTAACAATACCGTACCCATGGCGCGGTTCAGTTAAGGACAGGAGAATGTAAAACGCGGTTTCTGTCATCGGTACATACTTTTTCAAGACTTTATCAATATCCAAAATCCTCACCTCTCAGTACCTATTTCCTCATTAATAAATCATCTAACTATGTCGTAAGTAAATATGTCTTATCGTGACTATATCACGACGCGACATATTATTCAAGCTGATTTTTACCAAACATTGTAATTGTCTTAATAAGGGTGAACAAGTGCTTAATATACTTATAACAGTAAAATAAGTTATGTTATAATAAAAATACTAATTTTTCAGAAAATGGTATCCATCATCATATTCATACGATAGGTTATTACAAAATGAGGAGGAACACAATTTGAAGTATGACGCGATTGTGGTTGGTGCCGGCCTTGCGGGTTTAGTGGCAACAGCGGAGCTTGCAGATGCCGGAAAGAAAGTGCTTCTATTAGATCAAGAGCCCGAAGCCTCACTCGGTGGACAGGCATGGTGGTCGTTTGGCGGTTTGTTTCTTGTCGATTCACCCGAACAAAGGAGAATGGGAATAAAGGATTCCCACGCGCTTGCCTGGCAGGACTGGTTAGGATCCGCGGGGTTTGACAGAGAAGATGAGGATTATTGGGGTAAAAAGTGGGCAGAGGCTTATGTTGAATTCGCTGCTGGTGAAAAACGTAAATGGTTATACGATATGGGTGTACGTTTTTTCCCGGTGGTGGGCTGGGCTGAGCGTGGTGGATATACGGCTGAAGGACATGGCAACTCTGTACCGCGATTTCACATTGTCTGGGGGACCGGTCCGGGTCTTGTAAAACCATTTGAGGAAAGAGTGCGCGAGGCGATGAAAAAAGGTATTGTTGATTCCCGGCCGCGACACCGGGTGAATGAATTACTTAAAAAGAATGGTGCTGTGATTGGAGTCCGGGGGGATATACTTGTTCCAAGCTCCGTTGCACGCGGGGAAGCTAGCTCTCGTGAGATCATTGGAGATTTTGAGTCCTATGCGCAAGCGGTCATGGTGACCAGCGGCGGGATTGGCGGGAACCATGACCTGATTAGAAAAAATTGGCCTGCGCGGCTCGGCACAGCACCCAAGAATATGATTTCCGGCGTGCCAGAACATGTAGACGGGAGAATGCTGGCGATTACAGAGCAAGCCGGAGGGCGAATCGTTAATAGGGACCGGATGTGGCACTATACCGAAGGCATTAAAAACTGGGACCCCGTTTGGCCAATGCACGGTATCCGTATCCTCCCAGGTCCATCCTCCCTTTGGCTGGATGCAAAAGGCCGACGTTTCCCTGCGCCAAACTTCCCGGGATTTGATACACTGGGAACCCTTGATGCGATTATGAAGACTGGCTATGATTATTCCTGGTTCATTTTAACACAGAAAATAATTGAGAAAGAGTTTGCCTTATCAGGCTCAGAACAAAATCCTGATTTGACGGGAAAGAGTATTAAAAAGGTATTAGCTCGGATTCTTCCTGGGCCAACTGACCCAGTGCAGGCATTCATGGATAAAGGCGAAGATTTCGTTATCGCGGGAACACTTCCTGAACTCGTTGCCGGAATGAACAAGCTTACTGGTGAAAACTTGCTTAATCTTGCCGAGATTGAACGGCAAATTCTTTCTAGAGACCGGGAAATGGAAAACAAATTTACGAAGGATCTCCAGATTACCGCGATGCGTGGCGCTCGTCATTATCTTGGAGACAAACTAATAAGAGTTGCATCTCCGCATAAAATTCTTGATCCAAAAATGGGGCCTTTAATCGCTGTTCGTTTAAATATCGTCAGCCGAAAGACGCTGGGCGGGCTGCAAACGGATTTATCTGGAAGGGTCTTGGATTCGTCTGGGGGTGCCGTTCCAGGTCTTTACGCTGCTGGCGAGGTTTCCGGGTTTGGGGGCGGTGGAATTCACGGTTATCGCTCACTTGAAGGCACGTTTGTCGGAGGGTGTCTGTTTACAGGCAGGCAGGCGGGGCGTGCATTGGCTGCCGAATTAAAATAAAGTTACTATTTTTAAACTTTAAATAACAAAATGAGTTTTTTGTTACCGATAGGGCGATTTTTTTGGCTCACGAGCACAATTAATCATTTAAAATGCAAAAGAGCAGTGAGGCTTCATGTAGGCATCACTAATTTTTATAGATTATTTCTGAACTCTTCACAGTGCCCATGCAAGGCTTTTTTTCACCTCGATGAGCACTCTGAGCTCTTCACAGTGCCCATGCGAGGCTTTTTTTGGTCACGACGGGCACTCTGAACTCTTCACAGTGCCCATGCAAGGCTTTTTTTCACCTCGACGGGCACTCTGAACTCTTCACAGTGCCCGTACGAAGCCTTTTTTGGTCACGATGGGCACTCTGAGCTCTTTACAGTGCCCATGCGAGGCTTTTTTTGGTCACGACGGGCACTCTGAACTCTCCACAGTGCCCGTACGAAGCCTTTTTTGGTCACGATGGGCACTCTGAACTCTTCACAGTGCCCATGTGAGGCTTTTTTTCACCTCGATGAGCACTCTAGACTCTTCTCAGTTACCTATTAGGGCATTTCTAACAAAAGATCTAATTCGTAAACATAAATTCGGTCCTACTCCCCGTCTGATCGGCAATCACCTCAAGTCTAACATCGATCCGTTCTTTTAATTCCGGAACATGTGAAATGATTCCAACCAAACGACCACTGCTTTGGATATCCATTAACGCTTCAATTGCCTGGTCAAGTGACTCGGGGTCCAAAGTACCGAAACCTTCATCGATAAACATCGTTTCCAGCGAAACACCGCCCGCATAATTTTGCACGACATCCGCCAAGCCCAATGCTAACGATAAAGAGGCCTTGAAGCTTTCTCCGCCCGATAAGGTTTTCACATGGCGTTCCTGCCCTGTATATTGGTCATAGACAAGTAATTCCAAACCGCTTTGGGCATTTCCTTTTGAACGATCTGTTTTGCGCAGCAATTCAAAACGCCCTGAAGTCATTTTTCTTAAGCGTCCATTGGCCTCTCGCAAAATATCATCTAAAAAGGCAGCCAGAACATACCGTTCAAAGGTAATTTTGAAGTTATTTTGACCCTTGGCAATTTCGTAGAGGTGACCAATTAACTTATAACGCTCTTCAAGTACCTTCATATTTTCATTCAATTGCTCAACACGCTGATAAATTTCTTCATTGTCCCGCTTTTTAACAAATAGATTGGTGTGTTGCTGAGTAAGTGCCTCGATTTCGCTGGATAGTTTCGCAAGCGCGAGCTTTATTCCCTCCACATCAGGCGTTTTCACGTCCATTAACCGCTCCGTTAATTCCTCTAAACGGTCTGACACCGAGCGTAATTCTTCGCGATAGCTGCGGATTTCAGCCTCTATGCGGCGAATCTCACCTTCCGTTTGCTTCGAAGCGTTGTAAATAGTAAAGTTTTCAAAGCCTTGTTCAGAAAGTCTATTTTTAAAAATTTCACGTTCCGTTTCGAGTTCCTGTTGTTTGCTAACCTTGTGCTTTTCGGCATCTTGTAATCGAACCGTTTCATTGGAAAGTTGTAAGTTAACTGTTTGAAGTCGCTGCTGGGCTTCTTCGAGCTGTTTCACTAACTTTTCATGACGGTTTCGAGCAGCTGCAAGTGCCTTTTCGTAAGTTGTTTCAGAACGAAGTTGTTCTGGAATGATGTTCATCATTCTAGTAAGATTCGTGTTCTTTTCGGTAAATTGGACGGTGAAATCATTCACCTCAGCTGCAAACTGCTGAATCGCATTTTGTAATGCCGCTTTCTCAGTTTCTCTTTTCTCTATTTCCAGCCTTACCTTATCAAAATGCTTGATCTGCTCAGCAAGATTCCCCTGAATTTGCGAAAGACTATTTTTAGCAGTAGCAACCTCTACTTTTGCATATGGTATATCTTTTTCAACAACATCCGCCCGGTAAGTACGTATTTCTTGAAAAATTTCCCCTACTGCTTCCTTTTGTGTTCTCTCAACCGATTGACTTTGGTAAAATTCCGCTTCCACTGAAGACTTTTCTTTTTCCCATTTGGTCACTTGCTCCTTAGCTGCTTTCATATCCCTTTCATTCGGAACACTTTCGTCCTGTTTTAATGCCGGTGAAGGATGATCCAACGAGCCACAAACCGGACATGCTTCTCCGGTGTGAAGCTTAGCCGCTAGAATTGCAGCCTGACCATGGAGCCACTTTTTCTCCATTTCATCAACAAGTGCCTTTGCATCCAATAATCTCCCAGCTGTATTTTCATAACGCCCCGTTACTACCTTAAGATTTTGCACTGCTGTTTGATGCCTTCTTAGCAGTGTTTCATATTTTTCAAAGCGAACTATTTCAGTCTGCAGTTTGTCAATTTTTGCTTCATTTTCTAAATAGCTTAGCTTTCCCTTTTCAATCTCATCCTTTTGCAGTTGAAGGGATTTTAGTCGGTCCTCCAATTGTTCAAGATTGGCTTCTGAATTATGATGCTTCTCTTTAGCATTTTTTAAAGAGGATTTCAATCCAGCCGCATCTTTTGCTAATGCTGTCAACGAATATACATCGGCTTTCATATTTGCAAGACGATTAACCTCTTCGAGTGCAGCCTGGCGGTCCCCTTCACGCTCAAGCTCGCTCTGAAGCTGTTGCTCATGCTGTATTAAAAGGCCGCCCAATTTTTCCATTTCTGCTTTCAATAAATTCACGTTTATTTCCAGCTTGTCCACTTCTCGCTTAATGCGGTGACAAAGCTCTTCTTGTTTTACCAAAACAGCCGCCTTTTGCGCTCTTTGCACCTGCTTTTCTTTTTCAACAAAAAGCTGCTCTTGAGAGACAAGTGCCGCTTTTTGTACCCGCAATTCCTTTTTCGTTTGCAGCTGTTTCAAAATCGCTTCTGCTTCAAAAAGCTGTCCTTTTAGTCGATCCTGCTCTTGGACTTTATCTTTCAATTTGCTATTCAGATCTTCCAGCTTTTCACCCATACCACTAATTTCTGCTTGTAAAAGCGGCATGATAATCGTGTCATTCACACTATCCCCATCCAGGTATTGACGGAGTTCTTCATTTGTTACCGCTTGAATGCGGCGAATCGCTTCGCTTCGTGTTTGAACCTGATCCTCAACAGACCTTTTCAGCTCGGTTGCTTCCACCTTCAACTTATCTTCGACCATTTTGTAAAGCTGGGTATGGAATAAGCGCTGTAGAATCAATTCCTTGTCCTTACTGTCAGAGGTCAACAGCTTGCGGAATTCCCCCTGTGGAATCATTAAGATTTGCCGGAATTGGTTGGCATCAATCAGCATGATTTCCTTTATTTTTTCCTCGACATCATTGATTTTAGAGGCAAGCAGCTTTTTCTCACCGTCTTCATCCCACATATATAATTCAGCTTTCGCTCCAAGCTGGGTAAATCCCTCGCCTTTTTTCTTTTTAGGCTGCTGTGGTGACCGTGTAATGGAATACACCTTGTTTCGTAGAGAAAAGTCAAGGGAAACCTCAGTTAACAGGTCATCGGAGGCAAACTGGCTTCGAAGTTCGGGACCATTGCGGTCCTCCCCGCTTGCTTTCCCATAAATGGCATAACTAATCGCATCAAAAATCGTTGTTTTACCTGCACCGGTTTTCCCGGAAATCACAAACATGGTGCGATTGCCAAGCTTAGAAAAGTCAATGGTTTCACTGCCTGCATAAGGACCAAACGCCTGCATTGTCAGTTTTAAAGGTTTCATCTTGCGCTTTCCTCCCTTAGCACTTTTCCAATAATATCAGCCATAACCTCTTTTTTATCTACTGAAAATTCAGAAGTGGTCATTTCTGCGTAAAATTGCTCAAATAGCTCAATTTCTGACTTTTTCTCACTACGGATCGCACTGAACGATTGTTTTTTCTTCAAATCCGTTAGATCAATTTTTCGCTCAAGATGGAGGACATTTGGATACACCTGCCGCAATTTATTGATTGGATCGATTAACGCCCCTTCATCAAGCAAGGTAATTTTTAAATAATCATGGAGCCGTTGTTTTTCGTAAAAGTGAGGATCAAGTAATTCCTCCAAATGTCCCTCAAGCTCGCGCATATCATGGGTCGGTATCAGTGAGCGATAACGGTGCGTAAACTGGCCTTTTTCGTCCATTTCAATGATGGAGATGGACTTTCTTTGTTTGGCTTCGGAAAAGGAATATTTTAGAAGAGAACCTGAATATTTCACTTTGTTGTGGTTGATGGCGTCAGGACTATGCAAATGGCCAAGGGCCGTGTAGGAAAACGGTTCGAACAATTCGGCGCCTACACATCCAGATCCTCCAACAGATAACACACGTTCTGAATCGGATGTCTGACCTCCCAAAACGAAGGCATGTCCAACTAAGACATTCGGCTCATTCGGATTTAAGGTTTCTTCCATTTTTCCAATCAGCGCCTTCATCGCCTCTTGATGTGAATGAATCGAGTCATCCCCAAGAAGCTGACGGACAACCCCCGGTTCTGCATAAGGAACGAGATAGAAATTCACACCATTAATAGGAACAGGCTTGAAGCTGTTTGTCAGTTTTCCCGATAGATAGAATTGGCTATGCTTGTACCATGAACTGCCGAATGAAAGGCGTTCGGCACTATCATGATTTCCGGCAATTGCGACAACTGGCGTTTTTAGCTCAACATTGATTTTAAATAGCATTTCATCAAGTAACTCAACGGCATCGGTTGGCGGCACCGAACGGTCATAGAGATCTCCGGCAATGACTACCGCATCGGGCCTCTCTTCAGCGACGATGGCCACAAATTGCTCAAGTGCCTCGCGCTGATTTTCCGTCATATAAACCCCATGGACCAGTTTTCCTAAATGCCAATCGGCGGTATGGATAAATTTCATCTGCTCACCCCTGTTTTTTTGTTCATTACTACCATTATAGCAAAATATCATTGATAATGAGCTTGGAAATGATAGCAGATTACTGGAACAACGGGTATTTTATCCATTTTAAAACAACAAAAAACAGCCCGGCACAAATGTCCGGGCTGTTATAGTAGATTACAAGATTATTTTTTAGTTACGTTAGCAGCTTGTGGTCCACGAGCTCCTTCAACTACTTCGAAAGATACTTCTTGACCTTCTTCTAAAGTTTTGAAACCTTCTGTTTGGATGGCAGAATAATGAACGAATACGTCGTTACCGTCCTCAGCTTCGATGAATCCAAAACCTTTTTCTGAGTTAAACCATTTTACTTTACCGTTTTTCATGTAAAAAAATCCTCCTATTGGCTTACAGACAAGCCATGTGTAAATTCACCAAATTACAACGTGATAGATATACCTTCATTTCCTTATCCAAACATCGGTTAAAACTTTGAACAAGCTTCAAGCATAAAACCTTATCTCGTGCAACGGCTAATTAAAATTTACCATATTTTTAGCCAAAATGTCAATATATGAACGAATGACATAAACCTACAAATTTCTACATTCCCCTAACCTATTTTTCAATATTATTACCTTGGGAATTCGAAGGCAAAGCGATATTCCGACCGATTTTTCCAAACCGGCATTTTACTCCTTTACGGATGTCTTTCACTAATCTATATCTAGTAATTTCTACATTCATATTAATCTATTTTTTAGTGAAAAACCGTCATAATTATTACAAAAAAATGATAAATTCCAAAGTTTGGAAATAACTTGTATTTCATCGTAAATATAGAAAAAACCGAAGAATTTAATTCTTCGGCATGGCTGGTTCCTCGTCCTCTTTGAACTTATCCAGTATCGTTATTGTATCAACCAGATGATTATTAAAAATTTGCCGTGCTACGGCCAATAGTTCAATAATCATCTGGTCCTTCAAAGTGTAAATAACCTTATTTCCCTCCTTCGTTCCTGAGACAATATTTTTCGCTCGTAAAATGGTTAATTGCTGTGACACTGCCGACCCTTCACTGCCGACAAGGGTTTGAATTTCGTTAACATTCTTATCCCCTTCTGCCAGCAGCTCCAAAATGCGGATTCTCAATGGATGTGCTAATGCTTTGAAGAAATCCGCCTTAAATTGCTGCATTTCTAAATTCAAATCGTTCACTTCCTTGTTTTATCTAAAAGGTTGCAGTTAATTTTGCCTTGCCTCCATCCACCGCCTCAGCGGCAGACAGTTTTTTACATTCCCTAAAGGCAAAATGCTTACAACCAAGGCATTTATTTTTGTTAATCTGTGTAAGTCCATAGTGTATGGCGTCTCCTGTATGTTCAAAAAAATGTTCCCGACCGATGGTTTCATATAAACCTGTCTTTTTAAGAACACTTTCGGGTTGCACATTCAATCCTGATATCATTA
This sequence comes from Neobacillus soli NBRC 102451, assembly GCF_001591665.1. Lineage (GTDB taxonomy): Bacteria > Bacillota > Bacilli > Bacillales > Cytobacillaceae > Neobacillus > Neobacillus soli. Next base: position 53,796 of record NZ_BCVI01000019.1, read on the forward strand.
CTATACCATTTTTTGAAAAATGGTTCACAATGCTCGTAAGAATCGCTTCGCCGGTCATATCCATTAGCGGTACCTTACTCATCCGCAATAATAGAATCCTTGGACGATAGTTAATCGTGCTCATAATTGTCTTTTCAAATGTTTGCGCGGCACCGAAAAACAACGGACCTTCCACATTAAAAATACTAATTTGCGGACAATCATGTGTATCCGTGACCATCCCCGTCTCCACTTTTCCCTGCCGGTGTTCCGGATTAGGCAAGGCCTTCGAGGTCTTCGTCACATCACTCATCCGTTTTACAAACAAGATGGCTGACAGGACTAAACCAACTTCAACTGCCGTTGTTAAGTTGATAAAAACCGTTAAAAAGAACGTAACTGCTAATACGAGAGAATCCGTCGATCTGGTTTTTAAAATATGAGCAAATACCTTTCGTTCGCTCATATTCCAGGCAACGACCATCAAGATTGGTGCCATACTTGCCAGCGGTATATACGAAGCTTTTGGAGCAAAGAAGAGCAGGACAAGCAGGACAACTACGCCATGAATGATACCAGAAAAAGGTGAAACTGCTCCATTTTTTATATTCGTTGCTGTACGGGCTAATGCACCTGTCGCCGGAATCCCGCCAAATAATGGGGTAATCATGTTGGCAATTCCTTGACCAATCAGCTCCTTATTACTGTTGTGTCGACTATTTGTCATCCCATCTGCCACTACTGCAGAAAGAAGAGATTCAATTCCACCGAGCATGGCAATAACGAAGGCTGGTTTCAAAAGTTTAATAATGATATCCAGGTTTATATTTGGTATATAAAGCTGTGGTAAAGTGCTCGAAATTTCCCCATAAGCCGTGCCGATTGTTGCCACATGACCTGGGTAAAATATGGTGGCAGCAAGTGTTGATAACATTAATCCGATAAGTGGGCCTGGGACTTTTGGAGCCACCTTCGGAGTTAAGATCACTGTGATGAAACAAATTCCAGCGGTAATGAGACTATAAATATTAGTCGAATTGAGATTCACAATAATTTCCTTGATATTAAGAATAAATTCCTCGTGCTTTTTAATTCCCGTCAAACCTAGGAAACTAGCTATTTGCCCCGCAAAGATGGTCACAGCAATCCCCGCAGTAAACCCAATGGTTACCGGTCTTGGAATCCATTTAATGAGCGAACCAAGTTTAAAAATACCCATAAGTGTCAAAATAATTCCCGCCAGAAATCCAGCGATCAAGAGATTTTCATAGCCGTACGTTATCACAATCCCGAACAAAATCGGAATAAACGCTCCGGTTGGACCGCCAATTTGGTACTTTGATCCACCGAATAAAGAAATGAGAATCCCGGCAACAATGGTCGTATAGATTCCATACTCTGGCTTCACTCCTGAAGCAATCGCAAACGCCATCCCAAGCGGAATCGCGATTACACCGACAATCAATCCTGACAGGAGGTCCTTAGGTACGCTCCTTAAGGAATAATTATGGAATCTTTTATCAATAAACATATACACCCTTCTTATCTATTTATTTTTCTATATCTGATTATTTGAATATAGGATAATTATGAATAATAATCAAGGGTTTTATTCAAAAAAATTCACTTGTTTTTTCTTCTATTATCGTGTTATAATAACCAAGCGATGAGCTGAGTTGTGTAAGTCGAGAAACATTCCTTTATTGGAGCACTATGTGGATGGTGGTTTTTCGCCTCAATACGCAGGAGACGTCTGTATATATACAGACGTCTTTTTTATTTTTATTTTATTAAAAATAGCACCTTTTCCCTGAATTTTTTATAATAAGGATAGGCGGAAATTTTTTATAAAGTGGAGGGATTGCGATGAATAACCACGAAATCGATTTTAAAATTTATGGAGACGACATGCAGTTTGTTGAAGTCGAACTAGATCCGAAAGAGACAGTTATTGCCGAAGCAGGAAGTTTCATGATGATGGACTACGACATACATATGGAGACCATTTTTGGTGATGGCAGTGGTAATAGTGCTGGCAGCGGAATAATGGGCAAATTGTTAAGTGCCGGTAAGCGGGTTATTACTGGTGAAAGCTTATTCATGACCACATTTACGAATAACGGAATCGGTAAGAAACGTGTTTCGTTTGCCTCTCCTTACCCTGGAAAAATTATTCCGATGGATTTAACCCAAGTTGGCGGAAAAATCATCTGTCAAAAAGATGCCTTCTTAGCTGCGGCAAAAGGGGTTTCCATTGGCATTGAATTCCAAAAGAAACTCGGGGTCGGCTTCTTCGGCGGCGAAGGATTTATCATGCAAAAGCTTGAAGGAGACGGGATGTGCTTCGTTCACGCCGGGGGAACCATTACGAGGAAAGAACTCCTTCCAGGTCAAACCTTACTTGTTGATACAGGCTGTTTGGTCGCCATGACAAGCAATGTTAATTATAATATTGAGTTTGTCAAAGGGATAAAAACAGCCATGTTCGGAGGAGAAGGCTTGTTTTTCGCTACGTTGCGAGGCCCTGGGTCTGTGTGGATCCAATCGCTTCCATTCAGCAGGCTGGCGAGCCGGGTCTTTGCTGCTGCACCATCGCGGGGCGGAGCAAAGGACGAAGGCAGCGTTGCTAGAGGAATTTTTGATATGTTTAGTGGGGACTAATCGGGTTATCTTTTATAGTTGAACAATTAAGAAGCAGAAGCTGTTTTAGGCTCCTGCTTTTTATTGTGATGTCAGAATGAAATTCATTCAACAAACTAAAGCTTATGGACAAATTCAAATAACCCCCGATTAACATAAGAATTGGATTTAACTACCGAATCCTCGTTCCTCTTTTTTCCGACTACAAATCCATGTAAATTATCTTCTAATTCTTTCTTGATCATATTCACAATTACAATTACCACAAAAAACCCTACCACGGGACTCAAGATCGACCAGGGGGCAAGGGTAAATTCGCTAAAATTCTGCCCAATTAAACCTGCCCATTCATTGGATAAGGTTGCCGGCTTAGGTGGTGGATCATCATATCCAAACACCCCTGCCCGATTGCGCCCGCCAAGAAACATTCCAAACAGGCCAAGCTGCATCGTAATGTGGAGCGTACTAATAATCTGCTGGACGGTAAATAAAATACCGTAAGAACGGAAATAGGGCATCAATTGTTTTCTTGCAATATGGAATTTGCTCGCACCCATCAAGTAAGAGCTTTGCACAAAGGATGTTTTTAATAATTCATCTGTTACATCTGAAGCAAATAGTGTAACCGAAGGAAAGCCGATAAAAACAAGAATGAAAATTTGATAGAATACGATTGAAGAAATGGAAGCATCACTAAAACCTCCAACGATTGGCAGCATTAATATAAAACCAATCAGGATGGACGGGATGTATCGAAAGGGTAGAAAAAAGTCTTTAACATAACTTTTTAAAAATGGCGCCCATAGCGATAGAAAGACCCCAAAGATGCCTCCAAAAAGGACTCTTAATAAGGCAACTCCAAATGCCGTTATTAACGTAAACTTTGCTCCGTATAGTAATAGCCAGTGCATATCCTCCCCGTTTCTATTGGTTCCCAGCCAATGATTTCCTGAAGGAGGAAACGGAGCCCTGCCAAGGATATCACCTTGTTCATTTTTAAGTAGTACCTGATGATTATAATCTTTCGGTCCGAAATAGGGATAAAAAATACTCAACAATAAGAGGAAAAGAAGTAAACTGGACCCTATGATGGTTTTTTTATACTTTCTCATATACTCACTTCCTCTTTCCCTTTTATAAGCTTAGAAATCAGCCATCCTACGGTTTCAATCATTAATAATGGGAGGGTTAACATAAGTAAACATACAGTAAGCGAAGCGAAATCTTCTCCCATAAAAATGATTTTTAGAAATTGCTGATTAAATCCATTAATATTAAAGATAAATTCTGCCAGATAAATATTGGATAGTAACACCCAAACAATAGTCCTTAATTGGAGAATAATTAGCGGAAAGATGTTACGCATTATATGTACAAGTATGATTCTTATGCGGCCAATTCCTTTTGCTTTCAGATAAAGTATATAGGGCTGACCTTGTTCATCGGTAATGGTTTTGATTAGAAATTGCAACAATAAGAAAAGCGGTAAGAAGGAGACCGTCATGATTGGGACAAAATATGGTTTTTTACCAAATAAACCATAGAGCTGTAAGAACTTTAATCCCGTTGTTTTATAAAGGGTAATAACAAAAAACATAAATAAAAAAATGACGAGTAAATCCGGAACCCCTTCGAAAAAATTGACCATACTTTTTAGGCGACTTCTTACTTTTAGCGGCGCAAGCATAATCAAAACGGCAAAGACCATGGCAAGAACCATGACCATTATTAAACTGACAAGTAGAATCGTCATCGTATATTGATAGCTTACCAATATATCCAACTCTTTAAAAAACTCCAGATACCTTTCGTCTTTTATATTTATTAAGACAAGAAAATCTGATTTCACATGTTCCCAAAAGGCAATAAAATTTACTTTCACGGAATCCTTTTCTATTCCCCAAAAGAATGGCACATTAAATACAAATAGGAAACCTGAGAGGACCAGTCCTATTCTAATAATTAAACGCGATAATCGTTTCATTGCTTCCTCCAGAAAAATTTATATAGTAGAAAATTCTGTCATTCCCTTTTTACCATTTAATTAGTATTTTTGCAATATTCCTATTTTATTTGATTGCGAAGAAAAAGCATGCAGTCTTCCTGCATGCTAAAACTCATTATTTATATCAAGCTTTTTAAGTTCTGCAAACGCCTTCTCTCTTTTTAAATTATACGATTGCCATGAATGGCTCATTGTAATTGCTTCCTTTTGCTGCTCTAGTAAAATAGGTTGTAATTCCGGTATATTTTTATCCGTTTCATATAGTTCGATTAATCCAAGCACTCCGGTATATGATAAGCTATTTAGATATTGTACATCGATTTTTGCACTGTTCTCATAGCGGTTCATATTTTCCTTCACGACAATTTTATCCAAATCGATGACGGTTATCGTTGTGTAATATAGTAATGAAGCGAGAAAATAAAAGTGGAATAAGGAAAGTTTTTCAACCCAAATTTTCACCAAAGTATACGTAAAAATAACAACTAAGAAAATCATAAATGAGTGAACGAGCACCCTCGTGAAGCTAAATCCATAGGCATCCTCATACATGCCTAATCGTAAAAATGCGGAGCCAAGCATCACTGAGCTAGATAAGACGAGAATAGTCAAAAGGATTTGCATCAATCGTTTCATACCATTTTTCCCCTGCTCCACGCAAGTTAAGACAACAATGGTAATCGACAAATTGATTAAGGTGACAAACAATAGCTCAAAAAATCCTTTTCGCGCGTACTCGGCGTAGGTAAAATCCCCTTGTAATGTGCCGCTAAAGAAATACTTAAATTGTACAAGTGTAAATAAAATATAGACTATATTGATTAATATTAGAACGGTTATCGTTATGATGGAGTCAATCTTCGGGAACGCTTGTAAATTCTCTTGCTGCTTGATGACCTTTACTTGTTTTTTAATCAGGGTTTGCATAATCCCAAAGAAAGCTGCCATACAGAATAGGATGACAATCAATCTTAATATACTTTCAGCGTCTACTACTCGGAACCAATTTGGTATACCTCCAACCAAACGTTCAAATTGACTATCTGCCGTCATTAAGAGCCTCAATACAACAGTGAGAACTGGAATTGAGATGACAACCCCAATCATTACTTTTTTCCAAATTAAGAATTTGTCTTCGTCTACACCACCTTTTAAGCCTTTACCAAACAAGAATGCAAAAGCAGCATTATATTTCATTGCATCTAAGAGCCTTGAAAATAAATAGGAAACAAAGACTGGCTGATTCCAACGGAGATTTTTCGGGCTTGTAACCAACACAAGATGAAAAAGGACCAGGCTAGGTATTACAAGGATGTTTAACACATAAAAAAGAATGTTATCATTTAAGAAATAACTTGCCGACAAAAGCCAAATACAACAAATCACAAGATAACCGAAGCGCTGATGGGAGTAAGAGAAGCGCCGAAAGCGCCAAAAGAATACCATATAAAATGCCATGATAAACACAAGATAGGAAATTCCAATTTGGCCACGGAAAAACGATTCCTCGGCTAAAATCCCGAGCAGCAGACATAAGAATAAAAAGAGCCAATCCAATTTACCAATTTTTGTTTCCATATTCATCCCTCTTTTGTATAGAATTTCTATATATATAGTTTTACTAGGTATCAATGCAAAAAAAACTGCTCATATCGATGCTTTCCTCCCCCAGCGATAGCCAATCCAGCTGACTGGATAGAGGATAATTGTAAAAAAGATACAAGCAATAATAAATGTTTTTGTTAATAATGGAGCAAACCATGAATGCGGTATGATGTGAAAAACCGTTAGGATCATTAATAGTAAATTTGGAATGAGCGAGAGTAAGAACGTTTTTCTAAGGAGCGCTCTTCCGCCATGACCAAACCCTTTTCCGATTTCGTATCCGAGTAACGCCCAAAAAAATAAATACAAAAAGGCAATTAAGGTTGGAATGGCCGTCAAGTAATTCCAAATGGTCGAAAGCCATTCCCACTGATAAAGATTATGGGCAAGCGTTAATATGCTGCCTCCCCCGAAAAAGAGAACATTTAAAAGAATAAACAGCCATTTCATATTGCTTGGGGTAACGGATAACTCTTCATTCCACGCTTCCGCAATCTCTTCAGGACTGCCCAGCCTTTCAATAAGACGGTCCATAACCGCATTCTCATCCTGACAATCAAAGGATTCAATCAGAATCTCATCGATATGCGACTCATATTCACGGATAATATTCTCCAGGTCAGTTTGATTTCTCAGTCCCTTTGCCAGTTCTTCAAGAAACTTATTCTTCGGCCGTTCCATGCTTCGATCTCCCTATCACCTTGTTCATTACTTTAACAAAATCCTGCCATTCACGCGTTTTTTCGTCTAATAGCTCTTTGCCCGCTTTTGTGATTTTGTAATACTTACGGGCTGGTCCTTTTTCTTGCTCAACCCAGTAGCATTCAATGTACTCCTGTTTTTCTAGCTTATGAAGTGCCGGGTATAAGGTCCCTTCTTTTACGCTCAAACCATTATCACTGCGCTTTTCAAGCTCTTTTACTAATTCATAACCATACATATCGCGCTCGTTTAATAATTGGAGTAAGATTAGCGATGTACTGCCTTTGACCAATTCACGGTTAAACATTTTATCACCTACCTAGGAATATTAGGTACATAGAAATTCTACAATGCTTTTATGGGTTTGTAAAGGGTTAATGGAGATTTTTTTTAAAAGACTTTTTTTCAAAAAAATAGTGACGATTTTTCTATCGCCACAGCTTTTCCACTATCCTATTTTATTTTTGGATTGTTTTTTTGTATCTGAATGAATTGATCACGCTCGCCGCCATCAGATAATTCCTCTGAAAACTCATGTATCGCTTGGCTTCCTAATAGTTCCCCCGCCTTGATTGTTTTCGGCGGTAAATTATTATTGGGAGCAGCTTGCTCATTCCATTTTCCCATAAAAATCACCTCCATATTAGTATGGAGAAGTTTGTTTTACTTTATCCGCAAAAAAAAAACGCTCAATCCAAGCGTTTTTGTTAGAGCATTTAAACAATACTATTTTGTGAACACTTTTTGAATATATCCGCCAATTTTTTTTGCATCATTGTAGAATATTTTGCGCATTAAACGCAAAAATGCTCTTTCCACAAAAGTGGAAAGAGCATTTTTCACGACAATACTTTTTGTATTTTCTTGAATGCCCAATCAATCTCATCTTTTGAAATAATCAGTGGCGGAGCAAAGCGAATGACAGTATCGTGTGTTTCCTTGCACAATAACCCTTCGTCTTTTAATTGCTCACAAAATGGTCTGGCTTCTTCAGTTAATTCTACACCAATAAACAAACCTTTTCCTCGTACATCCTTAATCAACGGATTGGTAATGGTTTTTAACAGTTCAAGAAAATACTTTCCAAGTTCAAGAGATTGTTCTGCAAGATTTTCTTCTTCAATAACTTCTAAAGCCGCGAGGGATACTGCGCACGCAAGCGGGTTTCCGCCGAAAGTTGAACCGTGCGACCCTGGATTAAATACGCCTAACACATCGGAATTGGCAGCAACACAGGAAATTGGGAATACCCCTCCGCCAAGTGCTTTCCCTAATATCAGCATATCAGGCTCAATTTCTTCCCATTCATAGGCAAACATCTTTCCAGTTCGTGCCAAACCAACTTGAATCTCATCAGCAATAAACAATACATTCTTCTCTTTACACACTTCAGACGCTCGCTTCAAAAATCCTTCTGGCGGTAAAATAATTCCTGCCTCTCCTTGTATCGGCTCAATTAAAAATGCTGCTGTATTTGGTGTGATTGCAGCATTTAATGCCTCAAGATCACCATAGGGAATTAACTTGATTCCTGGAAGCATCGGTCCAAAGCCGCGCTTATATTCAGGATCAGATGATAAAGACACCGCACCCATTGTACGGCCATGAAAATTACCAATACAAGCAATAACCTCCGCTTGATTATCCGCAATACCTTTCACATCATAACCCCAGCGGCGTGCTGCTTTAAGGGCTGTTTCCACTGCTTCTGCCCCGGTATTCATTGGCAGTGCCATATTCTTATTAGTTAGTTTACAGATTTTTTCATACCAAATGCCCAGCTGATCATTGTGAAATGCACGGGAAGTAAGGGTAACTCTGCCCGCCTGATCAACCAGAGCCTGAATAATTTTAGGATGACGGTGTCCTTGATTAACCGCTGAATAGGCACTGAGCATATCCATGTAGCGATTCCCCTCTGGACTTTCCACCCACACTCCTTCTGCTTTCGCAATAACAATTGGGAGCGGATGGTAGTTATTTGCACCAAATTTATTTGTTTGCTCAATAATTTCCGTTGTATTTGTTGTTACTGTCATTATGTTTTCCTCCTTTATTATAAAAAACCTTTAATAAGTAAATAGGCTCTTGCTTAATATTATGCAAGTTTCGTGCCAACAATAGATTTTGCACACTAAAAGGTTTTACTAACAATTTTGGCGCCATAAAATTTTGCGGAATTTGAGATTTTTTTCATAATAGTGCAAAATTATTTTGCGTTATTAAGTTTTTTCTGGTTAAATAGGTGGAAATGAGATAAAACAAGGGGTAGGAACTTACCGTGGAAAATACAAATAAAGCAATCCATTATTTACAATATATTAACGGGATGTACAAACGAATTTTGGATAAAATTGATGTGGGTGTCCATGCAGTTGATGAGACTGGAAAAACCATTATCTATAACAAAAAAATGATGCAAATGGAATCAATGGATATTCAAGATGTCATCAATAAAAACTTATTGGATGTGTTTATGTTTAAGGATGACCAATCTAGTACACTCGTCAAAGCGTTACAAGATGGAAATGAAACAAGCAATGTAAAGCAAACCTATTTCAATAACAAAGGTCACGAAATTACGACGATTAACAATACAATCCCTATTTATCATGACGATAAACTCCAAGGCGCTGTTGAGATTGCCAAGGATGTAACGAAATTGGAACGACTATTGAAGGAAAATCTCAACAATAAAGGAACTAGATTTACTTTTGATAATATTATTGGAAAGAGTCAGACAATTTTAGACGTCATTGAGGGAGCTAAACGAGCGACCCGAACCTCCTCTTATGTATTAATAGTTGGGGAAACAGGGACGGGGAAAGAACTTTTTGCCCAGAGTATTCATAATGGCAGCAATCGGTTATCTGCCCCGTTCATATCGCAAAACTGTGCAGCACTTCCCGATAATTTAATAGAGAGTCTCCTTTTCGGTACAAAACGGGGTGCCTTTACGGGTGCTGTGGATACCATCGGCTTATTTGAACAGGCAAATGGCGGAACCTTGCTTCTTGATGAAATTAACTCTTTAAATTTAAATCTTCAAGCAAAATTGCTTCGTGTCCTTCAGGAAAAAACGATTCGACGAGTAGGCGATACCAAGGATACCCCGATTGATGTCCGGGTCATTGCCAACATGAATGAAGATCCCATTGATGCAATTGCCAATAATCGTTTGCGTAAAGACCTATATTATCGCCTTGGAGTCGTAACCATATTTATTCCTCCATTAAGAGAACGAATAGAGGATATTCCGATTTTAATCGAACACTTTATTGAAAAATATAATGAGCGGTTTAACATGAATGTAATGCGCTTATCCGAAGAAGTTAGACAATCCTTCTTCGAGTATGATTGGCATGGAAATGTTCGAGAGCTGGAGCACATTATTGAAGCTGCGATGAACATTATGATGGATGAAGAAGTAATCAGGTACAACCATTTACCGTACCATTATCGAAGCAAAATGCAGATAAAGGAAAGAATGATTCCACTTTCAACTGTTGATACCTTCATAACGGAAAATTCAGATGCAGCCGTCCCGCTAAAAGATCAAATGGAGTTATTTGAAAAGTCCTATATTAAATATGTTTTAAATAAAAATAATTTCAATATTTCCCGGTCTGCTAATTTACTTGGATTAAGCCGCCAAAGCTTACAGTACAGAATGAAGAAATTAAAGATAGACACTAAAAATAGATTTGAAGATGCATAATAATTCCATTTCTCATCCATACTAAGAAAAAACGATGAGGTGAAGAAAATGGGACTACTCAACTCATTTAACCAATGGAAAGAGACAAGGTATCAAAATCATGTCACAACCATGAAAGATCAAGGCAAATGTCCTGATTGTCAGGGTCGAGGCTATACGGTATACCCTTATAATGAATTTGCGTACTTTAATTCATTTGAATGCCCCGGATGTTCAGGCAGCGGTCATTATACGGATTGGGAAGATATGAGGTAATTTTTTTGAAAGTCAGATATCCCTTCTATTAAAATTTAATTTAAACAAAAATCCCTTCATCATCTGTTCAATGAAGGGTTTTTTGCAGGATCAAATGAAGCCTTTCTCCTCAGCAAGCTTAACTTCTTTTTCCAAACCTTCAGGTAACTGTCCGGAATGTAATGCCTGATGCAATTCTTCATTGGAAACTGCTGCCCCATTGTTTACGATTGCAGAGGACAAGGCCTTAAATGCATCTGTAAATTCTCCATCTGGTTGGAACTCTAAATCGCTTTTTAGCTTTTGATGGAGATATTCCTCGTGGATTATTGTCTTATGTTCTTCACGTAAGGCAATCGCAGCAGCAAGAAAATCATATTTTGCCTTCATTAGCTTATACTTTTGTTTCGTTATTTCGACGGTTAATTCTTTTTCAAATTTTCCCTTTATTTCTTTTTGCTTCGCTAGTACTTTTCTTAAATTATTTTTTTCGTATTGCTCTATTTCCTCAAGCTTTTTGCTAATATAGACCAATGCTTCATCCTTAGACACCTGTTCTTTCTTTGTCTGTTCATCAAGATGGTCTTCTCCCTGGGCAACTTTTTGAATAATCCCATCCACTGCATCAAATCTCTTTTTTATTTCTTCATATTCCATAAGCATATTTTCTTTTATCAGTTTGTAGCTTTCTTTGATGCTATCTGCTTCCTCGTTATACTTTTGCATCATTTCCGTATATTTTTTGTTACCCACTTTTTCGTTCCCCTTTCGCAAACTTAATTATCAAGGCTGGCTCCACCCAATACATTTAAAATATGCAGGTTCTGCTTCCATGGTTTATTTTCACAATAAAAAAGACCAGTATCTGCAAGATACTGGTCACATTTTTTCGTTACTTTTGTTAACTATGCATTTTTACAAGGCTTTGATAAGCTTTTGCTGTTCTCACCTCAACCGTCAGTGATCCACTTCCAACAATTGCTTTTAAGATTACAGGTGCACCTGTCGTATTTTTAAATCTAAAATCCTTGCCGCCATAGGATACTGTTGCATCTCTGCCTGTTGGCACATAGCCTACGTGCAATGAGTGATGATGCTTTTCTACATAACTAACCGCAACTTGATCAATTGCATTAAACAATGTGGATGATGTTTGGCAAATGCCCCCGCCGACTCCATCGACTAATTTCCCATCATTGATTTCCGGTGCATTTTGATATCCATGTGCGGCATCACTCGGTCCTACCGTTGAATTAAAAGAGAAGAAATCATCCGTACCGATAATGGTATTATTAATGGCCTGCGCTGATAATTCAATATTTTTGGTTCTTCCTGCTACACCACCATTAAAATGGGTTGTAAAGGACGCGATCACCACTTCCCCTAAATAAGCGGCATCCTTAGGCTTATAACCACTTTCGGTAATATATAGTGGAAGCTCAACATCCCCGCCATTTACTGAAACCTGATTGATTTTTTCAGACAACTCAGCTTCATCTAGAATCGTTTGCGGTTTTCCTTTTATTACCTGCCCGTTTGCGTTTAACCGATCAAGAATCATTCTCTTGTCATAACCGGGTGTAGTTTGTGTTCCTCTCGCTAATTCCCTTGTTAATTTTGCTATTTCCGCTTTATAATTTTCAGGATTCGTTACATAACCCAATTCCTTCGTATTAAATGTTTTAATAACTTCTTTCGTGTTTGGATCAATAATATTCACGTAAACCGGCCTTGCTTCTTCCCTTTTCCTTGCTTCCTCTCTTTTCTTCTCTTCTTCTCTTTTCTTTTCTTCCTTTAATTTTTTCTCCTTAGCCATTTTCTCTTGCTGTGTTACTGCTTTGGCTGCCTTTTCCTTCGTAGTTTGTTCCGCGCACCCAGTTAACCCCAGTAAACTTACTGTTAATAATAGTAAAATACCCCTTGTTACCTTTGTCACATTTTTCCCCAACTTTTCTATTTTTTTAATAAGTGCGTATTGCCACTTTATCTTTTAGACGTTTTCCAATGGAATTTAGTTTCATATCATTCTCCTATTCTATTCCATTTTTATTTTTATTTTCCTGCTTAAGAGGATTTTTATTCTCATTTCATTTTAGAGATGAAAAATATCTCACAGTTAATTACAATTCATTCTAAATCATTATCCTTGCAAAGGATAGTAGCATGAATAAAAAAAGGGAATAGATAAATACTAAAAATTAAGTTTGTTTATTTTTTTAGGGATGCAAAAAATGGCCGTTTTTGTCTATCAGACATTTGTGGTTAAAAAAATTCAAAGAGGGAATGGAAAATTTAAAAGAGCTTAAAATATTAAGGAATGAAACTTATGATCACAGGGTGGAGATATTAACACCTATATCCAGAGATGACCATACATACGCATTGCTTTCAACCTATGAAGGTTTGGCAGAAATGGAATTTCAAAGTAGCTAAATAGGAAGTGCATGTGCAATTCCGGAAATCAGACTAGTTATGTGCACCTCAGGAGGATTAAATCCCAAGGTATACAAGGCTTCCGTAATCGCTACAATCTATTAGGCATGTTATACAAAGGGGTATGTACAAAATATGTCATCGGTGAGGATAACATGATTGGGTATTTTGTTGTATATTAAATGACTTACTCTTTGTATTTTGTTAAACTAAATTACAATAATAGTTTACTAATTTACATCTAAATCTACCTTCATAATAGGACGTGTAACATGCAAATAAAGAAAACAGTTCTTTATAAGAAAGATGAAAAATTTGCTATTAAAGCGGATTTTTATGGAGTTAACCATGAAAATGCACCAGTTGTCGTTAATATTCACGGCGGCGGTCTTGTTTGGGGAACTAGAGAAGAAATAAGTGAGGAAATGATTAAACTCTATACAAATAACGGGATTGCCTTGTTTTCTATTGACTATCGGCTGGCCCCTGGAGCAAAGCTTCCAGAGATTCTTGACGACGTGCTAGACGCACTGCTTTGGTTAGAAAAAGAAGGTCCTAGACAATTTTCCATTGATCCTAAAAGAATGGCAGTAGTAGGCAGTTCCGCAGGTGGTTTCCTCGCACTTTGTACTGGTACCTTTAAATCTAAGCCGCGTGCAATCGTCTCTTTCTATGGATATGGCGATTTACTAGGTAAATGGGCAACCACCCCAAGTAGTTTTTACTGTCAGAAGGACATTGTCCCTAAAAATGTGGCTAATTCCCTAGTGTCAAAGCAGCCCATTACAGAAGCATCTATAGAGGAGCGGTTTCTCCTTTATGTGCATGCAAGGCAGCATGGTACATGGATTGAAAAAATTACAGGACTGAAGCCAGAAGGCAATCAAGAAACAATCAGGAAATATTGTCCCATTCACAATATATCAAGTGGATATCCGCCCACCCTCCTTTTACACGGAACCAAAGATACGGATGTTCCCTATGAGCAGTCCGTTTTTATGAGGGCGGCCATTAAAAAGCAGTCAGTCGAAGCCAAGTTAATTACCATTCCAAATGGTGAGCATGTTTTTGATAAAGACTTCCATAATCCAGTTGTCCAACACGCACTCAAGCAGGTCATTGACTTCCTCCACACTCATCTTGCCGAATAGACAAAAAAGCACAGCCCTCTCATCAACAGGCTGTGCTTTTTCGATTGATTGATTTATTTGTTTAATTCGTGGAAATGCTCCCATAGATGATCGCAATCTTCCCTATCTTCTACTTTTACCATGTTAATGACAAGATCGTCTTCACCCGATAAATATTTGCGCAGGTGCACGTCAGAAAAACCATGTTCAGCAGCGTCATCTCTTGTGCTGCAGTAGTATACATCCTTGATACCAGCCCAAATCATAACAGATACACACATTGGACAAGGCTCACAAGTAGCATAGACAACACAATCCGATAAATCCATTGTACCTAATTTTTTACACGCTTCTCTTACAGCTACCATCTCAGCATGTGCAGATGGATCAGTATCTCTCAACATGGTGTTGCTTACGGCAGCAACTACTTCATCACCGCGAACGATGGTAGCACCAAATGGTCCACCTACTTTGCTTTCCATACCAACTATTGTTGCATCTGCAGCTAATTTCATATAATCCATATTAAGAGTCCTCCTTAGTTTTGCATATAAAAATTTTGGGAATAACTAAATGACCCAGTCTCTTTATTTCATTTTCAAATCAAACCCAGGAGTTGGATCAAATTATTCATATTCCTGAGTTGCTTTCATTTTACTCTGTAACAGGACCTATATTATCTTTCTTATTTATATAGAGTTTATATGCTAAAAATCCTGCAATTAGTAGATATCCCCAAACGAAAGGCATAGCAGTTGTTTGTGCAAGTCCGAGTGTGCTTGTATGAATGGCACCAACAAAAGTTAAAGTGGCTCCTAGCACTGCAGCTATTATGCCTCCTATAGGCGTGTTACGGATAGTAAATATAGCTATACAACCCCAAATAACACTCGTAATAGGAGCACCATTACCTAGAGCAACCAAGCCATCGTAGAAAAGTCCAGCATTATGCAGGGCATCTGAAGAAACTTGGTTGGCAGCTGTCCCTACCGACGTACCAGTAGCTGAAATTGCATTATTAACAGCAACAAGTGCCCAGTTAGCTACCCATGGGAAGAAACATACAAAGATTGCCGGTGCTTCAAATTTCGGACTTTCTTTGACAACTTGATGCCCTGTTACAATCGCAATAAACACAAGCATCGGAACAATAGCGGCAATTGGGACAACAGCTAGCAACAGACCCATAAGACTGAAAATCGATAATAGGAATATTGCAACAGAGCTAGCAATAGAATAGCCTAAACCTGCACCAACTTCTTTCCAACCAGCATGACCTACATATACTGTTACTGGGAATGGGTTACCACAAAGGCCACCTATTGCGGTACAAAATCCGTTTGTAAGCATAACGTCTCTAGTTTTGTATTCATCTCCACAAACAGCAGCAGCTTCAACGTTTTCCAGATTAAAAATGTAGTTCGATAATCCTAGAGGTACAGCAGTTAATAAATATGGTAAGGCAGCGCTAAAACTGTCGGCAAACCCATTTAAATGCAACATAGGAGGATTAAAGCCGAATGATTTTAGAGCTTCAGTAACATCAGCAGGATTTTGATATCCAGCGATCCAAGCAATTGCCGTTCCAACTACTATCAATAATAAGCCCGTAGGTATTTTCTTCAATATTGGATGTTTACTTAACCAGTTCATGAAGATGATTATTAATGCAACAAATGCCACTACAGGCATTTCAAAAGATTGTAGCATTGGGTTCATACCCAAGAATACAAATGCCAAACCAGCCAATGCTGCTAGCAATACAGTTCTTGGGACGATCTTTCTAATCGTTTCACCCAGGAATGCACCTAATATTAAAATGAAAGCCTCAACAAAGCCCCACATCACAGCGACTGTTGTTGTGAAAGCAGCATCCTTTGTTTGATGATATAGAGGAAGCATAATCACAAATACGATAAGAAAAATCCCAGGTGAACTAGAACCTGATGGTAGTGCGGTAACATCTTTTCTACCCGTTTTCTTAGCTAATTTATAGGCAAAATAAGCAAAAATAACGCCAGATATCAATACAGCTAATCCAAAGCCAGGAACAATTTGTTTAAAAACAAACTCTTTTGGCATACCAACTACAGCAATTAATAATGAAATCATAACCAAAAAGTCTGTCAAAACATTAACGAACAAACCGAAGGAAGCCGCAATGTCTCCTTTTTTCCATAAAGATATATTCCCCATATAAAGTTCTCCTTTAAAATGTATTATTCTGAGTAGCCTTTGCATTAATATTTATCCTACGATTGTTCTAATTTTGATTGTTCCATAAATATTTACTTCTATCTAAAGGTAGTCGTTTTCAATTATTTTAAATTGATAATATGCGTGCCTGCCCTTTCAACGATTGCATCTTTTAGACTTTCAGGATCGGTAATAATTACCCTTAAGCCATCTTTCTCCAAGAAACTCAAACTTGCTTCGACTTTAGGAAGCATGCTACCTGGAGGGAAGTGTCCTTCAGCGGCATACTGTTTCAATTCCTCAATTGTAATTTTTTCAAGAGCTTTTTGATTAGGTTTTCCAAAATTGATACACACTCTTGAAACACCAGTTGTAATAATTAACGTTTCCGCTTGAACTTGTTCTGCTAATAGGCTTGTTGCAAAATCTTTATCAATAACAGCATCGATGCCCACATATGAATGATTATTGTTCTTTACAACAGGGATTCCGCCGCCTCCAACTGCAATAACCACAAAACCAGCATTGATTAATGTTTTAATTGCGTCTTTTTCAATAATATCAATTGGTTTAGGCGATGGTACCACCCTCCTGTAGCCACGGCCCGAATCTTCAATGAAAATCCAATCTCGATGTTCCTTCTTCATCTCTTCTGCTTGCTCTAGTGTAAAAAAGGATCCCACAGGTTTTGTTGGATTTTTGAAGTTTGGATCATCAATACTTACTTCTACTTGTGTAATTATAGTAGCTACCTTCTTGTTGATCCCTCTTCTTGCAAATTCATTTGTTAAGGCCTGTTGAATTTGATAGCCAATACCGCCTTGCGTATCTGCACCACAATTGACTAGTGGAACTGCCGGCATACCAGCGACTTCATTCGCAATTTCCGACCGTCTTAGTCCAAAACCTACTTGTGGGCCATTGCCGTGGGTGACTACTACATTGAAACCTTCTGCAACCATATCGGCAATATTTACTGCTGTTTCGCACACCGCTTCATATTGGTCCTGAACCGTATCACGTCCATTATCGCGGACTAATGAGTTTCCTCCAATTGCTACTATTACTAATTTTTCCATCAATTTTTCCCCTTGCTTTCGTTTGCTTGTTTCACTAGCAATTCAAGAGATTGTTCCTTATGCAAATGATATAATGGATTAGTCGGGTCATTTGCAATCGCATTCTCAATCGCTTCAATTGCTTCCTGATGTTTACCTAGAGACCTAAGGCTGTTTGCCTTATGGAAAGAAAAATCGTAGCGGTTTGGCTTTAGCGCAAGCAATTTGTCCATTTCAATAACGGCTTCCTCGTGTCTGCCCAGCTCTCTTAAGTAATTGGATTTATGATAACGATAAAAAGTTTCAGTCGTGTTTAATGCACAAGCTTTATCATATTCTGAAAGCGCTTCCTCGGATTTCCTCATTGCTCTTAAACAATTGGCCGTATAGAAATAGAAGTCTAAATCCATTGGATCAAGGGCTAATGCTTTGGTGTACTCCCCAAGTGCTTCCTCATATCTCTTTAACTCTTGTAGAAAAAAGCCTTTGTAGTAAATCAAATCAAGGTTTTGACCATCGTGTTCAAGGCCCTTTTCAACTTCTAAGATGGCTTCCTCATAATATCCGATTCTTGCAAGTTTTTTTGCCTTTTTAATAGATTCATTATTTTCTTCATATTTCTTATTCAAGATGGCAGTAATCTTTTCGTGGCCCATTTCATTGGCATGCTGTAAGGCCGACTTCCCGTCTCTATCAGGGAGAAACACATCTGCACCTGCGTCAATAAGTTCTTGAATAATATCAGAATATAACCGGCCGCCATTACCTAAAATCACGGACTCTAGCAGTGCTGACCATCCTAAATTGTTCACGTGATTTACCGGAACTCCGGCATCCAAGCAGACTTGGACCGTTTTCAAATAGCCTTTCTCACTCGAAGGCAGCAGTGCCGTACCTCCAAAACGGTTCACGCTGTTTAAATCTGCACCGAACTGGAGCATTAAACTTAAAATTTCATGAAAGCCGTTGGCACCGGAACAAATAAATGGAGTTAGCTGGGTTATATCTCTTGAATTTACGTCACTGCCTGCTTCAAGTAACAATTTAACGACCGCAATTTGATTTTTTTGTGTCGCTGCCATTAACGCTGTTTGACCGGCAGCATCTTTAAATGTAACGTCTGCACCTTCACCTAAAAGTTGATTTGCAGCAGCTAAATCCCCCTGCTCACTTGCTTCTATAAGTTTGCTATTTAAGGAATGATTATCCAACGCCATTCTCTCCTTTGTTGTGATGATCCTAACATGAAGTTTTTTATTAAAGATTAAAATCGGCTCTGGTCCTAAAATGACTAGGACCAGAATCTATTACTTAATGTTTTCACTTAAAGCAAGTAGTGCCTTTTCAAACGATTCAACCGGTGGATGGGTAATTCCCGCCCCAATCATGCCAATTCCAGCTTCTTTATGGGCTATTGCCGTATTAATAATTGGCATTATTCCAGTTTGAATGACCTTCCGAACATCGATTCCTGTTGGAATACCCATGAAATTAAGCAATGGGATAGTTACGTTTGGATTTTCAGTTGTTGTAATTTCTTTCATTTTAGTAGAGTAGCCAATTGCGTCTTCTATCGTACCACCTACAAGTGCGACAATCGCAGGAGCCGTAGCCATGGCAAATCCACCGATACCATACGTTTCCGTAATGGCACTATCCCCGATGTCCAATCCTGAATCTTCAGGTTTGTATCCAGCAAACATTGGGCCAATCACCTTTTGTGCCGGACCGGTAAACCATGTGTTACCAGCAAGCCCGCTGACACGAATACCGAACTCTGTACCATTACGTGCCATTGTCGTTACGATCGTACTGTTTTCAATGCCATGTGCTGCATCAAGAGCACATTTTGCAAGTGCCATCCAGGTTGGACCGGAGAAATAGTCGCTGCTGGCGACAAATTCAAATACTTCGCGTTTTTGATCAATCGTGAAATCTGTTTGTAAAATATAAGGTGTTAACGCCTGAATTAATAGCGTCGTACCTGCAACGTTACGGTTATGGCACTCATCACCCATATGAAGCGCTTGTGCAAGCATTAAACGCAGGTCAATACCATTTGGATTTAACTTCATTGCAGCGCTTAAAATTGGTCCGAATACATCACGCATCCAATTTAGGCGGTCAATAACACTTTGATCGTTTGCACCCATCCGAAGGATTTTTGAAAGCTGTTCACTTAAGTTAGTAAAGGCAATATTTCCATAGGTTTTATTCTCGACGATGTGCATGTACATCGAAGCAGAAGTCACACCTGCCATCGAGCCGACACAATTGTGCTCATGACATGGAGAGAAGGTAATTTCACCAGAAGCAGCAAGCTTTTCAGCTTCCTCTAAGTCCTTTGCCAGGTTTTCAAATACAATCGCCCCAGTAATAGCACCTCTCATTGGGCCATTCATTTTGTCCCAAGTAATTGGCGGACCGGCATGAAGAATCGTTGTTTTGGTCATTCCTGGAACACAATCTATCGCTTTTTCAAAACCAATTAGTACCGGTTTTGAGTTAATAATTCTTTCAACTGCTTCTTTATTTGCTGCTTCAATTTTTTTCATAACGGCTGAATCTTCAAGTATATCAAGTGCAGCAATTAGCTCAGGGTTGCCTCTTCCTGGTGGTGTCCACTCAAGGTGAGTAACCTCTGCATTTTGTGCTAATAGATCATCTTTAAATGATTCTATTCCTACGTTAATTACATTTAATTTTTGATTGAAAAGGTCATTAATTTTACTCATGGCTTATTCTCCCTTCACGACAAATTCTCTTGCCAAAAGACCGGCATTCTGACTGCTGCTAGCATGAGTTACACCTGCTGCAAGTAACTTCTCTACCTGTTCTTCAAGGCTTTGTGGATCTAACTCTGTTCCTAGTACATAGCCGATGATTTCGAGGTGTCTGCCTTCATCTTCTGCATTTTGCTTTGCCTCCATAATGACAGGAAGTATGGCTCCAACCGGATCCTCGTGGGCACCATAACCCAACACAAAGTCCATTACGATTACCCCAACAGATGGATCCTTTGCTTCTTCAATAAACCTTGCCATTCTCGTGGATGGATCAATCATTGGATGCGGTTTGCCTTGCGTGAACTCATCATCACCAAAATCAATAAATGTATGTTCTTGGCTTACATTTTTATCGTTTAAGCGATAATTAGGGTCTCTCTGGATATTGCTGTATACATTGTCGAACTTCTCCATTGCAGCATGCATAGCTTCGTCACAAAGAGTACCACCGCTGAATAGTCCGCGGATATATTTTTGTTCAGGTGTTAACTTGGTACGAACCTCTTCAATAAGTGGAATGTTTAACGCACGTTTGTTAATTTTGCTCTCATCAGCACCAGCTAATAGGACCGCTTTAAGTGCTGCTTCTTTTGACATTTTCGCAAAGTGCCCGCCTGCTTGTTTAACCTTCTCCTCGTTACCGCCAACGAACCAAACAACCACTGGTTTTGTGCATTGCTTTATTATTGCCAATACCTTCTCTTCCACACTTGGTGCAGGTGGCTTGGAAATAAGAACAATTACTTTCGTTGCTTCGTCCTCTTCAAGAGCTTTGATTCCATCAAGCATCATGATTCCGCCAACTTCTTCTTTTAGATCTCTACCACCGGTACCAATCATTTGAGAGATACCGCCGCCAAATTCATGAATACGGACACTTACTTCCTGACTTCCAGTTCCTGAAGCACCGACAATCCCAATGCTTCCTTTTCTTACAGCATTTGCAAAGCACAAAGCAACATTGCCAATAATGGCTGTTCCGCAATCTGGCCCCATCATTAATAATCCCTTTTCATGCGCTAGTTTCTTTAATTCAATTTCGTCCTCGATGCTGACATTGTCACTAAACATCATGACATGGAGATTATTTTCAAGAGCTTTTCTAGCTTCTCTAGGTGCATATGCTCCGTTAACTGCAATCACAGCCAAGTTAGCATCAGGAATACTCTCTGCTGCGGAAGAAATAGTTGAATATTTAACTTTGCTTTTACTTGTGGATGTATTCTTCTTAGTAAACAATTCATCTATCATGATGAATGCGTTTTCACAGAGCTCTTCTGTAGCCGCATTAACCACAATAACTAAGTCACTTGATTTTGCCTCTTCTACAACTGATGTCAATAAACCAACATTTTTCATTACTTCTTTATTCATTTCAGTTGCCATTGCGATGATTGCCTGTTCAACACCTTCAATTTGGTTCGCTTTTGTTGACAGTGACATTAATGATACTGAATCGAAATAGGTATTTGGTTTTACTATCGCTTGTACAGTCATAATTGACCTCCTATTTTAAGATTGGCTTCCAACCCACAGACAAGTCCTAAGGCTATGTCTGTTCCAGATGAAGAACCGATATTTAGTACTTTATTTAAAGAGGGATTTAAGTCGCGTTCCTCCCCATAAAAGACGGAATTGACTAGTTGAATAATAGATTCTCTCACTTTGCCAACGGATGCTTTCTTTAAAGCCATATAGCTAATTTCATTTGTTAGGGTTTTCGCTTTTTCCACAACTTCCGTGCAAAAGGATTGATGGGAATATAACGGACTCTCCCTTACATTCATCATCGTAAATAATCCAACTAAAAAGTCATCCCCCGAAGGAGTAAGTCCAGGACCAAGACCTATTAATGAAACAGCATGATGCAATCCATTGGCCATTCGAATCTTTAACAATTCGTGTAATAGCAGCCTAGTTCGTTCCTCCAGCATTTTAGACATTTC
Organism: Neobacillus soli NBRC 102451; assembly: GCF_001591665.1. Taxonomy (GTDB): domain Bacteria; phylum Bacillota; class Bacilli; order Bacillales; family Cytobacillaceae; genus Neobacillus; species Neobacillus soli. The sequence goes on from NZ_BCVI01000019.1 coordinate 76,228, forward strand.
TGTTCCATAGAGACTTTGGGCCGCTATATTCTTTTTCATTCCTCCTGCTTTACCATGGAAATCGATGTATTCCTTCATTCGCATCAAATTTTTCTTTGCCTTTTCGGCATTGGTTGGGAATTCCGGTAATATACTTTCCCACAATTTAGTCCGATCAATAGGTATAGTTAGTTTATTTGAAATGAGTAGTTCCGTATTTTTCACAACTACCGGATCATTTAAATCGATATTCAATTCCTCGAGACTGTCAGAATGAATCACTAGCGTATTTGGCCCATTATCAATTTGTCTGCTCGCAATCGTATATAACTCTCCATCTTCTACACAATGAATATTAATTGTCCTTTTAAAAGTGCTATGAACATAACCTACTAAACTCGAATTATTAATCATTTCGATTACCTCAAGATCACCAGATAGCGCCTTCCTCAATTGAGATACATCATTGAACTGGAACGTCTGTTCATGCAGCCCCTTTCAAATTAATTTTTTGTAAGCTTCAGGTTGCGGGTAAAATAATTCTCAACACCGCGAATTTTGTTGACAACTAATGAACCTTACATGATTATTTTAGATAGAATGCATAAAAACATCATCGTTTACGCGAACCAAAAAAGAACGATGTCATTTGTGCATGTTGTACAATTAAATGTGATGAAATTACGACAAAAAGGAGAGGTAAAAGTTGCTAACAGTTAAGGAATTATTTGATATAAAAGCTATTGATGGATTAAAGATTGTTGCAGGGGAAAAGGGCATTGACAATGAAATATCCATTGTCAATATCATTGAAAATCCTGAGGCATTCGACTGGCTTTCACCTAATGAACTCCTGCTATCCACTGGTTACATATTTAAAGGCAATGAGGATTTGCAAATTAGAATCATTAACGAACTCTCAGCGATAAATTGTGCAGGGCTTGTGGTTAAAATGAAACGATACTTTGATAAGCTGCCGAAGAAAATGATTGACCATGCAAACAAAATGGGGCTGCCGCTGCTGGAGTTACCCTTCGAATATACCCTTTCAAGAGTCATTTCGATTATTAATGAGAAGGCATCCGGAAGGTATGATTTATTAAATCGAAAAACGTTAGATATGCATAATTTATTTTTCCGGATTACCCTAGAAGGCGGCGGAATAGAAAGAATTTCCTCCATGCTGTCCGGTTCCATTAATAATCCAATTATATTTGTAGACAAGGATTGGAAGCTGCTTCACTATAATGAGCATGTGAATAATAAGGTACCGTTGGCATATTGCTTTAATTTGGTGAAAAATAGACCAGTTTTCAATCAGGACTTTATAGATTCAATCCCTAATAACATAAGCGAAATGAAAAAGAGTATATTACGAACTTATAACTTAGAAGGTATGGAAATCAAATGCCGCATCCTTCCTGTCGCAGTAGCCAGTAATATTTATGGATATATTATTGTTTGGCAGTCAGTCCATGAATTAACGGAGTTTGACTTTATCATTTTAGAGCAGGCATCGACCATTATGGCATTGGAACGAATAAAGACAAAGGAAATCGAGGAGGTTAAATTAAAAATCAGGCAGGATTTCTTTGATGATTTGCTTACCGGAAAAATCACCTCCAGTGAAACCATTCAGACTCTTAGTGAAATGCATGGGCTAAATGCTAATTACACTTATTACTGTATCGTCATTAATATAGAATCAAAGGAACCTGACAATTATGATGATTTGGTGGCTAGGAAGGTTCAGTTGGAGAACAAATCCAAAAGATGTGTGGAATTGGTTTATAATCATTCAAATTTCGCAAATGGCGAGGTCACTTGCTTTTACCGGAACAATCGCATCATTATTATGATTGGGCAAAATGACAATAAGCCTCTTTTATCCGTACATGAGGTCAAACAATACGCAAATAAAATTTACAATGAACAGGCAAAAGAAATAAAAAACTCTACCTTTTTAGTTGGAATTGGCCGGCAATATGAAACCATTAATTCCCTTCACAAAAGTTTTTCTGAAGCAAATGAATCAATTCGGCTTATGCAAAGATTTAATTCCTTAGGCGGAGTATCTCATTTTGAGGACCATTCCATCTACCACTTCCTGGATAGTAATATCAAGGACATGGAATTAGAAGACTTTTTCATGAAACGGCTTGGAAAAATCTATGGGCATGACCAACTTCATGGGACAAGTTATATTATTACCTTAGAGAACTACTTTCTAAATAATCTTAATATCAGCGAAACAGCAAAGGGGATGTTTTTACACAGAAATACCCTAATATATAGAATTGAGAAAATCAAGGAAATCTTAAATACTGATTTAAAAAACTCAGAGGAATTGCTGCAAATCCAATTAGCATTAAAGATTTTTAGACTCTTAAATAAAAACCTTCATATTAATTCTTAAATAAAATGGTCCCATTTTCTAAGTTGAAACGGGACCTTTTTTTTGTTAGCTTTTAAACTTTTCTTAAATTTCCCCGGCTACCATTTTACCTTTAAAAATAACAGCCTCCCGCCTAGGGGTTCTTGCGACCGCTTCAGCCGAACAGGATGCATCCAGAAGAACCAGGCTTGCGTCATCGCCTTCTAGCGGCCAGGCGATTTCACCATCCTTTGTTAACGGCGTTGGCCCGCCTGTCGCAAATTTTAACGACTCTGCCAATGAACGTTCATCACTTTTCCGATACAGTTCCCCGTAACGTGTAACCTTTTCTAATACATCCCCTGTCCCATATGGTCCCCAAGAGTCATAGAATCCGTCGCATCCTAAATAAACCTTTACTCCTTTTCGGTCTAGTAAATCGATTGGTGGAAGAGTTTTGGTTATTGGTATTGTCGACATAATCGACATCCCCAGTTCACTTAATTTATTGGCGAGAACCTCCTGCTGTGGTACTGGAACTTCACCTAAGCTAAAGGCATGACTAACAGCAACACGATTGTGCCATTTCGCTTCTTCGACCATTTCTGCTAGTTTTTCTACCGTATAAAATCCTACTTGACCGCTATCATGCAGATGAATATCTACATCCGAATTAAATTCGGCTGCTAAATTCATCACTTCAAAAAGAGACCTTTCGATATTGTGATCGATTCCAGCTGGGTCCAGTCCTCCTACAATTTGAGCCCCCGATCTCATTGCTTCTTTCATAAGCGGAAGAACATTTTCTTTTAATAAACCGTGCTGCGGGAAAGCGACAATTTCATAGGTTAACTTATCAGAATAGGCCTCAAGTGCTCCTTTAACACCTTCTAAATTTCTCAAACCAATATAGGGATCGATATTAACATGGGTGCGAATATGAGTGGAACCTTGAGAAAGGAGCAGCTCTATCATGGCACTGGCCCTCTGTTTCGTAGTTGGAGCCAACTCTGCAAGTTCCATTGCTTCTAAATGTAACCGCTCTGCTAAATTTTTTGCCGGGATTGGTGCCTTCCAATCAAGGGAAAGATAGGTTTTGTCTAAATGATTGTGCATTTCTTTAAACGTTGGAACGGCTAAAAATCCCCTTCCATCAACCTTTTTTTCACCTTCTAGCAACCCAAAGCTATTACTCTTCTTCTCAACAATTATGCCATCCTGGATTTTCAAATGGAAAAGCTCTGTTTTCGTTTCATAAACCCCTTTTTCGTCCTGAGTATATCCCGTTTCTAATCTTACATTGGTTAACCAATATGAAGTGGACATTTTAATCCTCCTTTAGAAAGTTTAAACTCTCACTGTATCTGTTTGTTCTTGTTTGTTTTCAACTTTTTTTCCTTTAAAGAATAATGATTCCACTGAAGCTCTCCTTGCGACTGCTTCAGCCGAACAGGTAGCATTGACAAGCATCATCGTTGCCTCATCGCCAACCTTTGGCCACACTCGGTCTCCTTTTTCATTAAGAGGAGTAACACCACCTGTACCGTATTTTAAGACCGTTGACAGAGAATATTCGTCAGACAATCGGAAGCGTTCCGCAAGTGTTCCCAGCTTTTGAATCGTATTTCCAGTTCCGAATGGCGACCAGTGATCTGTTAGGCTGTCATGTCCAACAGATACGGAAATACCTGACTGATCAAGCATGGGGATTGGGATGGTTGCTCGATTGACTGGAACAGTGGTGGTAACATCAATTTTCTGCTCTTTTAAAATAGCCGCCATTTCGCTAAGTGCATCACCCTGAAGATCACCTAATGCCATCCCATGGCTGATAGTTGCCCTGCCCTTCAGGCCTGCTTCCTTTGTATAATGAGCCATTCTTTCAAATGTAAAGGCCCCTAATGTATTGGGATCATGCAAATGAATGTCCACACCTTTATTATTTTCGACGGCAATTTCAAAAATCGTGTGTAAGGATTTTTCAATATTTCGATCGACTGTTGCAGGGTCGACGCCGCCCACCAAGGTTGCGCCATTCTTCATTGCATCACGAATCAGTTGAACAGAGTCACTTCTAAGCAATCCGTGCTGAGGGAAGGCAACTATTTCATATGTAAGAACATCCTCATATTTTTTCAAGGCGTTCACAGTTGCCTCAAGGTTTTTTAAGCCTATAACAGGATCAACATTGCAATGGGTGCGAATATGGGTATGGCCATTTTTCAAATATAACTCAATTATTTTCTCCGCACGTTCTTGAGCGGTCGGTAAAAGCTTTGGAAGTAGTTCCTTTTCTTCTTCTAATCTTGTAAAAATTCCTTTTGTGAGCGGAGTACAGGCTTTCCATGGCCCACCGTAGTAGGTTTTATCGATATGAATATGCATATCTCTTAGCGAAGGAAGTAACAGCAATTGCTTTGCATCAAATTGATTCTCATCGCCTGTCGGCATCACTTGTGTGATCTCTGCTACATTTCCTCCTTCAATTTTTAGGTGGCAAATTTCTGTTTTGGTAGCGGCAATTCGATCATTTTCATAACTGAAGCCTTTTTCTAAGCGAACATTTGTCAGCCAAAAAGTTGTCATTAATATTCCCTCCTAGGTAATAGAACTGGGAAAAGTACTCTTTTGCAAAAGTACTTTTCCGATTTTTATATGTTTAACACTATTTAATAACAACATCATCAATCATTAGGTAGTTCGCGGCATTTAACCAAAAACCACTAACATTCTTACTATAGGCCGCTAAATGCTCATAGTTACGGATTGGAATATAAACTGCATCGTCTATTTCTTTTTGCATTACTTCTTCATAAAGTTTTAAACGGTTCTTTTCATCAGTTTCCTTACGTGCGTCTTCAATCATTTTGTCTACTTCTGGGTTACTATAGTAGAAATGATTTCCTGGAGGACCCTGTGAATCGGAATGGAATAAGTTGTATTGGTTGTAATCTCCATCACCAGTGGCATTTCCCCAACCGCCGATTGCCATATCATGCTCGCCTTTTTCAATCATATCAATATAAGCACCATACTCCATTACCTGGATTTTCACATTCACACCAATCCCTTTTAACTGGGATTGAATAACCTCTGCCATATTAATACGTTCTTTTCGATCACTTGTTAATAATGTCAGTTCAATTCCTTTTTCAAAGCCGGCTTCTTTTAACAATTTCTTTGCTTCGTTTAAATCATAATCATATGGCTTCACTTTATCGCTATAACCAAACACCTTCGGGCTCATTGCCACATTAGCAAGGGTTCCTACATTATTATAGACGCCCTTAATAATCGCTTCTCTTTCAATGGCATGGCTGATAGCCTTACGAACTCGTACATCATCAAATGGTTTCTTCTTTGTGTTGAAACCAACATATTCAACTGCTAATCCCTCTGTACGATATAGACCCATTGTATTTGAGGCTTCGATCCGCTCAATCTCAGTAACTGGCACTTGATCATTTATTTGTGCTTCACCTGTTTCAATCATTGCTAGACGTGTTGCATCTTCTGGAACGACTTTAAATACTACCCGATCAATGTTCGGCTTTTTACCCCAGTATTTATCATTTTTCTTTAATGAAATTTCTTGGCCGGTTTTCCAGGATTCAAATACAAACGGGCCTGTACCAACTGGGTGCTGTGATAAACCATCAGGGTTCTCAGCTAATGCCTTCGGGCTGATGATGCTTCCTTCATTACTAGCCAAAATAGATAAAAGTGGTGCATACGGGTATGCAAGTAATAATTGCACGGTATACTCATCCACAACTTTTACTTCCGTAATCATTGAGAACTTTTCACGTTGCGGTGATGCTGTTTTTGGATCTAATAAACGGTCAAAAGTGGTTTTTACTGCCTCAGCATTAAATGGTGCGCCATCATGGAAAGTAACACCTTCTTTTAATTTGAATTCCCAAGTAGTATCGTTAACAACTTTCCATTCTTTTGCTAAAAGTGGCTGAATTTTAAAATCTTTATCCGGCTCAACTAGTCCCTCATATACCTTTTGATACACAATATTTGCCGAAGGAATATCTGTGATAAAATGCGGATCTAGCTTTGTAGCATCAGATAGTCGGACGACCGTTAACGTGCCGCCAGTCTTTGCTCCTTCTTTTTTGCCTGCTGTTTCATTTGAATTAGTTGATTTTGTCGAACATGCTTGAACAAATACCAGCATGAGTCCTATTAAAATAAATAGAATACCATTTTTTATCGGCCTTCTTTTTCTCTCCATTTTCTTTCTCCCCTTTTTGTTTTTTTGATGTTTCTTTATCTGCGATGTATAACGTTTCTCACCTGCCCTTATTAGTTGCATATCTGCATTATAGAAGATGATAAGCTTGAATATTTACAGAATTTTTACTACTATTTAAACTATTTTGACAAACAATTTAAAAAATATTTACTTTCCACTGAATTTTGATAATTTGTACATTAACAACAAAAAAATGAAAGTTTGAAAGGAGGACCACCGCAGCGAGAACCTACACCATACTTTCTACTAATAAAATAAGGAGGATTTCACATGTCACTAGAAGCTAAAACAGAACAGCAAATTGTTATTAAACAATCCATATCCCACCCAAAAGAATCGAAACTAAAAGATTTCCTTTCTATTTTAATGTTAAATAAAGCAGCGATGGTCGGGGGAATCATCATTCTTTTCTATATTTTTATTGCACTATTCGCACCGCTGCTTGCTCCCTTCGATCCATATGAAATCAAATTGGAAAATAAATTGCTGCCGCCATCCGCTGATCATTGGATGGGGACTGACGACAAAGGGAGGGATATTTTGAGCAGAATCCTCTACGGCTCAAGGCTTTCAATGGGTGTCGGCTTTGCGGCAGTATCCTTTGGCTCTTTTTTCGGAATTATTTTTGGACTAGTTGCCGGTTATTACGGAAAATGGGTTGACTCCATCATTATGAGGGCGATGGATGTAATGCTTGCTTTCCCTGGAATTTTGCTGGCACTTGCAATCATTAGTGCTCTCGGTCCAGGCCTCATGAATGTTACGATTGCCGTTGGTGCTTTCTCTGTGCCATTATTCGCTCGTATAGTCCGCGGTTCTACATTAGAAGTTAAGCGTCTTGAATATATTGATGCCATTCGATCACTAGGTGCAAATGATATGACCATCATTTTTAAACATATTTTCCCTAACATTCTTTCACCCATCATTGTCCAGGGTACTTTGCGTCTAGCTACAGCTATTCTTTCAGCAGCAGGTTTATCATTCCTTGGCCTTGGTGCCCAGCCCCCTTCTCCTGAATGGGGAACAATGTTAAGTAATGGTCGGGATTTCTTATTCTCAGCACCCTATATTGCCTTATTTCCAGGCTTGGCAATCTCCATTCTGGTTTTAGGTTTTAATATTTTTGGTGATGGATTACGAGATGCGTTTGATCCACGAATGAAGAAATAGATTAAGAGGAGGCTGACAAACGATGTTGATGTTTATTTTTCGCCGTTTAATACAAACAATCCCGGTTGTTATTGGGGTAACATTTGTTGTTTTCTTTATTATGCAGCTGGTCCCAGGAGATCCTGCTGTTTTGCTTGCAGGCGAAGGAGCTTCAAAAGAAACAATTGCAGGAATTCGTGAGCAATTGGGATTAAACAGACCGTTATTCGTTCAATACTTTGATTACCTAATTAATATATTCCAAGGTGATTTTGGCCTTTCCCTAAAGAACAGTCAGCCAGTGCTGGATGAAATTCTTGTCAGACTGCCTATTACGATGGAGCTTGCATTCTTTAGTATCATCATTACCATCGTTTTAGGAATGGCAGCTGGAATTATTTCAGCCATTAAACCTTATTCCCTTACCGATACAAGTGTAATGCTAGTTGCCTTATTTGGAATTTCCCTTCCAAGTTTTTGGTTTGGATTAATGCTTATGTATTTCTTCTCCGTAAAACTGCAAATTCTTCCTGTTGCTGGCTGGGATAGCATTCTTCATGTTATACTTCCTGCGCTTACATTAGGGGCAGGTGGTGCGGCGATTGTTGCAAGGATGACAAGATCAAGTATGCTCGAGGTTATCCGCCAGGATTATATACGTACAGCCCGTGCAAAAGGTCTTCGTGAACGAGTGATTGTTTACAAGCATGCATTGAGAAATGCATTAATTCCGGTCATAACTGTAGTTGGTTTACAATTTGGCGCCCTTCTTGGGGGAACCGTTTTGGTTGAATCTATTTTTGCGATTAACGGCCTAGGCAGAATGATTGTTGATGCCATACGGATGCGGGATTTACCAATGGTCCAAGGCGGCGTATTATTTGCTTCGATGATCTTTGTGATTGTAAACTTATTCGTTGATGTTTTCTATCGATTCTTTAATAAACGGATTGAACTAAACTAGAGGGTGGTGAATGAAAATGACAGAAAATAATAAACCCATTTTAGAAGTAAAAGGATTAAAGACACATTTCTTTACAAAACGCGGGGTGAGTAAAGCTGTCGATGGTATTGATTTCACACTGCAAAAAGGTGAGACGCTTGGTATTGTCGGTGAATCCGGCTGTGGAAAAAGTATGACTTCCCTTTCCATCCTGCGTTTAATCCCCTCCCCTCCCGGAAAAATTGCAGGAGGACAGGTTCTATATAAGGGAAAAGATTTAGTTACGATGTCGGAGGACGAAATGCGAAAAATTCGCGGCAATGAAATTTCAATGATTTTTCAGGAGCCGATGACATCCTTAAATCCAGTTATTCCTGTTGGGGAACAAATCGCTGAAGCCTTAAGGCTCCATCAAAAAATGGGAAGAAAAGCTGCCTGGGACAGGGCAGTTGAAATGCTAAAACTAGTTGGTATTCCTTCTCCAGAAAAACGAGCAAAACAAGAGCCATTCCAATTAAGCGGCGGAATGCGCCAGCGTGTAATGATTGCAATGGCTCTTGCCTGTAAGCCGGAGGTCCTGATTGCCGATGAACCGACAACGGCCTTGGATGTTACAATTCAAGCTCAAATACTTGCGCTAATTAAAGATTTGCAAACCAAACTTGGTATGGGAGTAATCATGATTACGCACGACTTGGGGGTTGTCGCTGAAACCTGTGATAATGTTGCTGTGATGTATGCAGGTAATATTATCGAATATGCCTCTACAGAACAAATTTTCAGTAACCCAAAACACCCATACACACAAGGGTTACTAGATTCATTACCGAAAATTTATGAAGATCAAGAGGAATTACGGACAATTGAAGGAAGTGTCCCAAGTCCCTACAATATGCCATCTGGATGCCGCTTTGCCTCAAGATGTCCTTTTCAACAACCGATTTGCTACCAGCAGCAGCCTGAACTAATGGAACAGAATGACGGGGTTAAGGTTCGCTGCTGGATGTATACAGACCAATGGACGGGCCAGGTCGAAAAACAGGAGGCTGTAAAATAATGGAGGCTACTAAGGAAAAAAAAGTACTATTAAAAGTGGAACATTTGAAACAATATTTCCCTGTGAAAACAGACTCTTTTTTCAAACCAAAAGCTTTTGTAAAAGCGGTTGATGACATTTCCTTTCAGCTCTTTGAAGGTGAAACGTTGAGTATCGTCGGTGAATCAGGCTGTGGTAAATCGACAACCGGACGGGCTATTTTAAGACTTGACGAACCAACCGATGGGAAAGTGTATTACTCCGGGCAAGATATCTTACATTTCAATAAAAAAGAAATGAGGAAGCTTAGAGGAGAGCTACAAGTCATTTTTCAGGACCCATTTGCCTCACTTAACCCAAGGCAGACGGTAAAGCAAATCTTGAACGAAGCAATGGCTATTCAGGAAGTAGTGGCCAAACCAAAAAGAATGGATAGAATGCTTGAATTACTGGACTATGTCGGATTACCGCCAGAAGCACTTGACCGCTATCCACATGAGTTCAGCGGGGGCCAGCGTCAGCGTATTGGCATTGCCAGGGCACTTGCGGTTAATCCAAAATTAATCATTTGTGATGAGGCGGTTTCCGCTTTGGATGTTTCGATTCAGGCTCAAATCCTAAATTTATTAAAGAAGCTGCAAAGACAATTCGGCCTCACCTTCCTGTTTATATCCCATGATTTGAGTGTCGTAAGGCATATTTCGGACCGGGTTATGGTTATGTATTTAGGTAAGGTTGTTGAAATTGCGGACAAAAAGGATTTATTCGATTCACCGCTGCATCCTTATACGAAGGCATTGTTATCATCGATTCCCGTACCAAATCCAGCTATACAGCGTGAGCGCGTCATCCTAAAGGGAGATGTCCCCTCCCCTATTGACCCTCCGAGTGGATGCCGCTTCCATACCCGCTGTCCTTTTGCGACAGAGAAATGTAAGCTTGAGGAACCTGCTTTACGAGAATTAGGTACCAACCATTTTGTCAGCTGCCATTTCGCAGAAAAATTAGCACAATAAAACTAAATTGTGTAAAATATTATATTAAAAAAGGGAGCAGATAAAGGCCTCCCTTTTTCCTCATCTAAAGGAGATTTCTGGGATGCTTACAATTGAAGCTTTCTCCATGTATATTATGATTTGTGCCTTAGCCCCGCTGCTGGGTGCATTTACACTGCTTTTCTTGTTTATTTTCGAAAAACGAATCGATCTTCTAGAGAAACAAACACGGGAAATCGCTTTAGAAAAGGAACTGCAAACGGCTTATTACAATCAATTAAACCAGGAAATACAACCGCATTTCTTTTTTAATACATTAAATTCAATCTTAAGTTTAGCTAGGCTTGACCGAAAAAAAGAATTGATTCGCTCAATCGAAACACTCTCCAAACTGCTTAAATTTAAGTATCAAACAAATAATAGTTTTATTACAGTTGAAGAGGAATTGTCCTATGTAAATTATTATTTAGAAATTCAAAAAATAAGATTTCGCGACCGCCTTCAATATGAAATTTCAACAGATTCTAAAGTAAATCAGGCGGTCATCATCCCTTTTTTAATTCAAACTCTAGTTGAAAATGCTTTTAAACACTCGTTTGAAAAATATATCGGCGATGCTTTTTTAAAAATAACGATTGTTAAAAAATATAAGGAAGTTTATATAGCTGTTTGGAACAGCGCCTTTATCGACCAAGAAAAACTTCCTCACGAGAGTGGACTTGGTTTAGAGAATATAGTAAAAAGACTCGAACTTCTTTTCCCTAATGAAAACACTTCTGTTACACTAGTGGACTCGGAGGACGGGACCACAGTTTCCGCTATTTTTCCGTTTGTTAATAAGTCAGAGTTTTAGGAAGGTGCATGATCGATGAATATCCTGCTAGTAGACGATGAGCAGCTTGAATTAGAGCAGCTTGAATATTTAATTCAAAAAAAGTTCCCAACATGGAAGGTTTTCAAGGCACAGGATGCATCCCAAGCGCTGCAAATTGTCAAGCAGTATGAAATCTTTCTTGCATTTCTTGATATTCAACTTCCTGGTAAATCGGGATTAGAATTAGCGATGGAGCTTACCCGCTCCTATAAAATAGACATCATAATGGTCACTGCCTTTCAAAATTTCGAATACGCCCAAACCTCGATTAGACTTGGAGTCGTCGATTATATTACAAAGCCGGTCATAGAGGAAGAGTTGATGACAGTATTAGGAAAATACGAGAGAATTGGCCGATATTCAGAGACGATTATGAAAGCTTTACAAATTATTCAACAAGAATTCAGTGAAAAATTAACGTTGAATTATCTTGCTTCAAAGATCCATATAAATCCAGCCTATTTCAGTCGGAAATTCCAGGAAGAGGTCGGGATGGGTTTTTCTGAATACTTAAATGATTATCGGTTGAAAGCAGCTCAAAAAATGCTTATCGACTACCCTGATTTAAGCATTAATTCTATCTCAGAAAGATGCGGCTTTAACAGCCAGCATTATTTTAGCCAAATCTTTCGAAAAGTAACTGGCCTATCACCAAGGGACTATCGTTTAAAGGAGTCTTATCGTTGAATAGAAAAAGTTATCAATATTATGTAAGTGGTACTTTTAAACTTGGAGTTGGCTTTGGAATTGTTAGCTTATTAGCCCGCTGGGTAACGGGAAATACCATTCTATCTTCACCAGAAACATTGATAAAATATGGACTTGCCGGTGGAATAGGCTACGCACTTATGGGGGCTCTAGCCCTTATTCTTTTTGGCTTTTTAGCCAAAATAATTCGTGAAAAATATCCTGACCAGCATACAATTGGGGATGTCTTACGGCAAAAACTAACTCCTAGCGGGTATTGGTATATGATAACGATTCTGCTGCTGACCAGCTTTGATTCTTTATTTGTGCAAGCAATGGGAGCAGGAATTCTTATCCACATGATTTTCCCCATACCTGTATTCTTTGGTATGTTAGTGTTTACTTTATTTTGCTTTTTTATCGGTGGAATTGGTGGTATGCAGCGACTGCATCAATTGGCAGGTGTTAATGTCACCTTAATCTTTGCTGCTGTTATCATTATTCCCGTCTACTTTTTTATTCAGGAGGGAGTATACCCTGTTTATGACGGAATTAAGCTTTACCATCCCTATTTATTATTTATAAAAAATACCGATGCTATTTGGTTTATTTTCACTGCAATCCTAATCTTTTTAGGTCAAATCATGATTGACCGCGCCACATGGCAGAGAGTATTTATTATCGAAAAGGAAAAAGTCCGTAGAACTTTTACCTTAACAGGTGGTATTTGGGCGACCATCCCCCTTGCCATCACTGCTTTATTGATGATTATTATGTTCGGAAGAAGCTACCAAAATATTTATTCTTTAATATTTGAGCTGGTCGACAAAATTCAATCCACAATGCTTATTATCGTATTTGTTCTATTTTGTTTTAGTGCGATTTCGTCAGCGATTAATGCTGAATTGCACGCTACGACAACCCTGTTTGTGAGAAATGTTATGGAGGTTATTCGTGCCTTAACCGAGCAAGAAAAATGGAAGTACACCTATATTTTTTCTGGAGTAATTTGCACTTGTTTACTCGTAATCGTAAGTATTTTTACTCCGCATCCACTGCAATTATTATTTTTTTTCGGGAATATATACGCTTCGATGATTGGCCCGATGCTCTATATCATTCTAAGCAAGTACACCCTCCCTTCTCTCATTCCCTTTGCATCCTTGATTGGCACAGTGGGGGGGTATTTATTTTTGCCAGTGACAGATAACTTAAGAGTAATTTGGATAAGCTTTGCTATTTCAACCTTTATTTGCTTAAGTTTCTTCCTCTATAAATCAATAACCAAACAGTCTAAAGAAAGGATGAGGTAAATAGGCGTTGGAAAATTTGGCACGTCCGTTTTTTATCACTAACGCAAAAAAGGGATGACGGCATCATCCCTTTTGTTTTTTTATATTTACTAGTTTAGTGAGCCGGAAACGACATTTCCTTTATAGAATACGGTTTTCCGTTTTGACCTTCTGGCAATTGCTTCTGCAGAACAGCTGGCATCGATTAAAATCATATTGGCTGTATCCCCTGCCTTTGGCCACACTTGGCTGCCCTCTTTGTCTAATGGTATGATGCCCCCAGTAATATACTTTAATGCTTGTGAGAGCGACAGCTCATCCGTCCAGCGGAATCGCTCCAGTAAACGGCCAGCTCTTTCAAGAACGTCACCGTTACCTGTTGGCCACCACGAATCATAAATATTATCGTTCCCTACTGCCACCTCAACTCCATAATCAGCCAATAGACTCACTGGCGGAATGTTTCGACCAATGGGAAGACTAGTTACTATCGAAATACCTGACTCTTTAAGAATCTCGGCCATTTCAATTGCTTCCTCTTTTGAGACATCCCCTAATCCAAATGCATGACTGACTGCTACCCTTCCTTCCCATCCAGCTTGCTTCGTCAAATAAGCGAGCCGCTTCATCGTAAATGTTCCTAAGTGACCAGGGTCATGTAAATGCAGATCTATATCGGCATTTCCCTCTACTGCCAAATCCATTAACTGCACGAGTGATGCTTCAATATTAAGATCTACTGTTGCAGGGTCCACAGCACCAACAATCCCTGCACCATTTCTCACAGCTTCTCTAATAAGTTCTACTGTTCCTGAACGCAGCAAGCCATGCTGGGCAAAGGCTACAATTTCTGAGCTTAATCTATTGGAATATGTTTCTAATGCTTGTTGTACTCCCTCTAAATTTTGCAATTTCACCTCAGGATAAATATCAACATGCGTTCTTACATGAGTAGATCCAAAAGTCAATATTTCCTCAAGCAATGCTTCAGCGCGTTGTTGAGTGGTGGATGGGATAGAGGCTAAAATGTTCTTTTCTATGTCACAACGTTCTATCACACCTGAAGCAGGGATACAAGCTCTCCATTCCCCGGCCATGTAGGTTTTGTCCAGGTGTACATGTTTTTCGATAAAAGAAGGAATCAGCAACAGTCCTTGTGCATCCTTCACAGACATATCAGTTGCAATTGGCTCAGTGCCGTTTACAATTTTTGCGATTTTTCCATCTTCAATTAATAAATGATATAGCTCAGTATTGGTACCGACAATTCTTCCGTTTTCTCTTTTGTAACCTGTTTCTAACCGCGTATTCATCAACCAATAAGTTCCATTCACATTCCTGCACCCTTTCATTCTTAAAAAACAGATAAAAGGGGTTATCCAAAATAGATATCCCTCTTATCAAAATTTCTTATTTAATTGATACATCATTAATTTCTAAATAGCCTGAAGGACTGATAGAGAAACCTTCTACATTCTTTGCAACAGCGGCTAAATTTTCAATTACCCGAACTGGAATGTATACCGCATCTTTCATTTCTAATTCCTGTGACTGTGCATAAAGCTCGACACGTTTCGCCTGATCTTTTTCACCACGAGCAGCATCAATTAAACGGTCAACCTCCTTATTGCTATAGAAGAAGGTATTTCCAGCCGCTCCTTGAGAATTCGTGTGGAAAAGGTTGTATTGATTATAATCTGCATCCCCTGTCGCATTCCTCCAGCTAAGGATAAACATTTCAGTATTACCCTTGTTTGCCTGCTCAACAAAGGTACCATACTCCAATACCTCGATATTTAATTTAATGCCAACCCCTTTTAACTGTGATTGGAGAACCTCTGCCATGTTTATTCTTTCTTTACTATCCATTGTTTTTAATGTCGTTTCAAAACCGTCAGGATAACCTGCTTCAGCTAGCAATTCCTTTGCTTCGTTAAGGTTATATTCATATGCCTTCATATCGGCATGATAGCCAAAGACCTTTGATCCCAATAAGGAATTTGCTTTTTTGCCAACATTATTGTAAACACCTTTGATAATGGAATCCATTTCAACGGCATGCGCGATTGCTTTACGAACGCGGACATCACTAAAAGGTTTCTTTTGTACATTAAAACCAATATACTCTGTCCCAAAACCTTCACTACGGTAAATCTCAGACTCCTGCGACGCTTCAACAGTGGACATCATCGGAACAGACAGCGGTTCAGCGATCTGTGCTTCACCGGTTTCAAGCATGGAGATTCTCGTTGTTTCTTCAGGAACTACCTTAAATACGACTTTATCTACCTTCGCTTTCGTTCCCCAATACTCATTGTTTTTAGTAAGAACAATCTCTTGCCCAGGGGTCCAGGATTCAAAGACAAATGGACCTGTTCCATTCGGTTCTTGAATAATTTTCTTTCCATACTTCTCAATCGTTTTCGGACTAATGATTCCACCTTCGTGACTAGCAAGAATGGAGAGTAAAGGGGAGAATGGCTCTGATAAAATAAATTGAACCGTAAATTCATCTACTACCTTCACTTCTTTTACCATTTTAAATACAACAGCTCTTGGTGAAGCAACATTCGGATCTAAAAGCCGGTCAAAGGTTGCCTTTACTGCATCTGCATTAAAAGGAGTTCCGTCATGGAATTTTACATTTTTTCTAAGTTTGAATTCCCAAGTTGTATCATCCAGCTGCTTCCATTCTTCCGCCAGCAAGGGCTTAATTTCGGCATTTTTATCGCGGCCAACTAAGCCTTCATAAATCTTGCCGTGGGTAACACTTGCAGCATTGATTGTCGACATAAATTGTTGATCCAGGTTCTCAGCATCTGATAATCGAGCAATAACCAGCGTTCCCCCAGCCTTAGATGCCTTGTCCTTTCCATTTCCCTTTGTGCTGACGTCCTTATTGGTCGAACAGCCCGTAATAATAATTGCCATCAACAGACCTAAGAAAAATTTTCCCAACCCCCGTTTTGCTTTCATGGCTCAATCCTCCTGAATATTTTTTTGAAATCATTTACTTTTGTCTAATTATAAAAAATATTCAGACTAATTGTTTCGAAAATCTTTACCTTCTTTTACAATATCTTTACTTCTTTTTAAGAATTTCATTAGATTCGACTTTTTTAAAGGATGACTGAAACAATTTATGTTCTGGAAGCAGCTGATAATCCCTTTCCAAATATCCTTTTTTCATTTTGTTAAAATATTTTTGTCCTTTGGATTTGATTTCTTCCAAATCAAGGCTTGGGATTTTTTGATCCTTCATAACAATTCGGCCATTAATGATTGATAATTTGACATCTCTTCCCGACCCACTGACAATCATCGTTCGAATCGGATCGTCGATTACCCCCATGTGGAATCCATCAAGATCAATCGCAATTATATCTGCCTTAGCACCCACAGCTATTCTGCCCAGGTCATCCCTGCCAAGAAATTTAGCGGCTCCAAGTGTAGCTGCACGGTAGAAATCGGCAAATGTGGAGTTATCTACCTCTTTTTCTATAAAACGCGAGAACATACTGCCCGTTCGAATGTTCTGAAACATATCTGGCGGAAAGGTATCTGTTCCTAATGCTAAATTGATTCCGGCCCTTTTGTATTTTCCGAAAGATTCTAGTGCGGCCATATGTCTCCCAATTATCAAAGGGCAATGAATGACCGTAGTATTAGTCTCTTTTAGAAGGGCTATGTCATCTCCCTCGCCAGATTGTGCCTCACTATAACCAGCAATAAAATGGGCATGTGGGATCCCGGTCTTCGGACCTAAAAATCCTAGATTATATAAATATTGGATAGGCGTTACACCATGTGTATCCATAATTGTTTGATATTCGAAACTTCCTTGTGCTGCATGTAGTTTAATTGGAACACCCAATTGATCACTAAAATATTTTGTCTGGGTAAGACTTTCTTCCGTTTGACACTCAATCCGTTCTGGAGCAAGCATCCCTTTCACTAAGCCATTATAGGCACCATCAAATTCCTCAATAAATTTTACTGCTCGCTTGAGTCCTTCTCTACCAGCTTCTTCATCCCAAAAAAGCTTGATGGTTCCGCCAGGTTCGACGACTCTCATTCCCGATTGGTAGCTTGGACCTAAATAGATTCGGAGTCCTAGCTGTCCTGCATGGTGTGCAGCAGCTGCTAGCTCTTCATAACTTTCAGCCCATCTTTTATAGAATACCGATGTAATGGGCATGGCAGTTGTAACCCCATGGAGAATCAGCTGCGAATAGGCATAAAGCGATTTAAAGGCTTCTTCTTCCTCCGTCATTACTTCATGATGCCCATTTTCAACGTAACGCTCTGACCAAAGAAGATTCTTTGTTCTATTAGAACTCGCTTCTAGATGTAAAATATCATGATCAATATCTCCTAATGCATTCAAATCAATAAATCCGGGACTAATCACAGCGTTTCCAGCATCAATTACTTCATCCACTTCTTCGGGATAATTCTTCCCGACAAATAGTATCGTGTCGTTTTCGTAAACAACCTCGGCATTTTCTAAAATCACATGATCGTCCCCATCATAGCCAATGACATATCTTCCCTTTAGCTTCGTTTTCATTTATTTTCTCCTTTCACTGGGGCAAAATTGTAATCTTCCTCGTTGTATCTCTTTTCATCTACATAGGCACGAGCATGTCCCCAAAAATACTTTGTTGGATGCATATATTTATCAAGGCCTGCACGCTGAATCGTTGAATTCGCCTCTTCACACGCCTCATTTAAAACTGTGCTTTCATCAACCGTACCAACCTTTCGCCCTTCCATAATGATTTTCCCGTCGACAATGACATGGTCGACATCATTAGCAACAGCTTGGAACACAAGTCTGTGAACATGCATAAATTCTGGAGTTAGGTGTGGCTGGTGGAGATTGACAGTGATTACATCTGCCTTTTTCCCAATTTCTAGAGACCCAAGTTCGTCATCCCAGCCAATGCATTTTGCTGCATCAATGGTTACCATTTCTAACAGCTTTCCTGGCGGTAAATAATATTCGTCTCGTAATGCGGCTTGGTGAACAAACTGTGTTTTCCTCATTGCTTGAAACATATCAAAACTTGTACAAGGTGATGTCCCATCTGTAGAGATAGCTACCGTAGCTCCCAGCTCAATTAATTCAGGTACCGGTGTTCGTGCACTAACCTGTGTGATGCCCGGTGAGGCACTTACACTTGTACCTGTATCGGCTAAAATCCTTGCTTCATCAAAAGAAATTCCTCGGCAATGCTGCAGGTGGACATCGGGGCCTAAAAGGGCGTTTTCCCAATCTTGTACGGCTAGGTGGATCATCCCGCCAAAGGCATCAGAATGAATTCTTGTTCTATATTTCCTAGCAATCTCACGAATTTTTTTCGCTTGAAACAAATCATGTTCCGTTAATCCATAAAGCTTAGCTGGTGAGGTTGGACCAGATGGTTCAACCGATGTAACGATGACAAATGGTGTGATAAATGCCCTCGTCCTGTCTTCATTGGCATGATGTAATGCTTCAATCACTGCTTCAGCACCGTTTAACACTTCTTCATAGGTTACTTCCTTTGTTATTCTTTTCCCATCAACCCAGCGGCTGAATAAATGCGGCCATGGCGGGTTGCATGGACCTGTACATACAACTTCTCTAACACCGATTTCTGCATATGCTTTCGCATGATTGATGGCAAAAATTGGGTCATCAGAGCGCGGCATCGAGCCTATAACGGATACACCTGTCGTTATACCAGCCTTTAATCGTTCTAAGGCAGAGAGCCTTCCTTCGTAATACCAAAAATCATCGGTTACAAAATGCTTATACGTATTCGTCATAATTGGCATCCAAAAGTCGATATTCTCCATTGCAATTGTTTTAAACATCGAATGTCCACCATGACCGTGGACATCAATTAACCCTGGTAAAATACACTGATGGCTGCAATCGATTCGTTTCCTTACTTCATACTTCAATTCTAGCTTCTCAGTTGTATCAACATCGATAATTCTTCCATTATCAATGGCGACTGCACCATTTTGAAGTATCCGTCTGCTAGAATCCATCGTTATGACGGTTCCATGTGTAAGCAGCAAATCAATCATTTTTTCCTCCTCCAATCTGCAAACTGTTCTTCTTTTTTGCCCGTAAGTCGTTAGATTAATTATAGAAAAAAAACGATTGTTAGTATTTTCAGAAATATTACTCTTTTTTTATATATTTCTACTTCATTGCTGCATCATATTTCCTTCAAATTCTATTTTGATTAAATTTGATGCAGGCAATTGGAGGATCATGTGGGGCTGTATATAAAATGAATGTTTTATTACCTGATGATGAGCCATTAGAATTAGAGCAAATGGAATATTTACTGCAATCTGAAACGGGAGCAGGCAATGGCGATATCATTCTCATGCATATTGGTGAAATTAACACTCTGAAGGGGTGGACTGAGTTATTCCATGGTTAAAAGCACCAGAATACCGAATAGTTATATTAAGCGATTTACTTAATAAATTTGAAGGACTTTTCAAATAACTATAAAAGTAAAAGCCTCCACCCCTGGTTTTTTTAAGGGGGGAGGCTTCTTAATTGTATTCTTTTGTCTGGGTCCTTTAATACACTTTAATCTCTATCCAAAAGTGCAGCACCGGCAATTCCAGGCTCAGTCATTTCATAAACATTTAAAATGATGTCTAATTCTTCTTCGGTTAGGACATCATGCAACAGGCATAATTCACGGACTGACTTACCGCTTGCAGTGGCCTCTCTCGCAATTCGTGCCGCCACTTCATAACCAAGATGCGGATTGACTGCTGTAATAATTCCTACGCTCTTTTCAACATATTCTTTTAGCCGCGTTTCATTTGCTTCAATACCTGCCAAGCAGTAATCAGTAAAGGAACGGAATCCATTATTCATAATACTGATAGATTGAAGTAGGTTAAAGACTAATACAGGCTCCATGACGTTTAATTCAAGTTGACCCGCTTCTGAAGCGAGGCAAATCGTATGGTCGTTTCCAATCACCTGGAAGGCAATTTGATTGATGAGTTCCGGCATTACAGGATTAACTTTCCCTGGCATGATCGACGAACCGGGTTGACGGGCAGGAAGGGAAATTTCCGCTAGCCCGGCACGTGGACCTGACGCCATTAAGCGTAAGTCGTTGGCGATTTTTGACATGTTCATCATACAGACTTTTAATGCAGCTGAAACTTCGGTATAGGCATCGGTATTCTGAGTGGCATCAACAAGATGTTCGGCATTAGTCAATGGTAATCCACTAATCTCAGTTAGTTGTTTGACGACATCCTTAATATATTGGGGGTCAGCATTAAGCCCGGTCCCAACAGCTGTTGCTCCCATATTCACTTCATATAAATTCTCGCGGGAATGATGAATCCGCTTTATATCACGTGCAAGAACGCGGCTATATGCTTCAAACTCTTGACCAAGGCGGATCGGAACAGCATCTTGAAGATGGGTGCGGCCCATTTTTATCACGTTTTCAAACTGTTTCGCCTTCATCTTAAAAACTTTGTGCATATCGTTCATTGTAATAAGCAATTTCTCTAGTAACTTTAAGCTTGAAATATGAATAGCTGTCGGAAAAACATCATTAGTTGATTGCGACATATTTACATGACTATTAGGACTTAAATGATTATAGGCCCCTTTTGCATGCCCCAACAATTCAAGCGCCCGATTTGCTATAACCTCATTTGCATTCATGTTCATCGACGTTCCAGCTCCGCCTTGGATGGGATCAACAATGAACTGATCATTCCATTTCCCCTCGATAATTTCATCTGCTGCTTGGATAATGACATTCCCTAATCCGCTATATAAGCGTTTTGTGTTCATATTGGCAGCTGCAGCAGCTTTTTTCACCATTGCTAGTGCTTTTATTAACTCTTCATTAATTCGATAACCGGTAATTGGAAAGTTTTCAACGGCCCTTAACGTTTGTATTCCGTAATAGGCATCCTTTGGTATTTCCTTTTTTCCTAAAAAATCTTGTTCTATCCTTTTCGTGTCCATCAACATCTGTCCCACCTCTTATAGATAACAATCTATTTTGATAAATATTCCTCACAAAAAATAATAACAGCTATTCCTATCCTTGTCCCACTTTTCATCTTTATTCCATGAAATATATTAAAAATCTCTTTTTAAAAAGCTAACTGGCAATTCTTATATAACAATCCAAGATTTCACTTTCATAATATGTTTTAAAATAAAGCAAACTTTTATTAAGTATTCTTCTTATATTTAGTGTCAGGCACCTTCAAGAAATCTTTTTTAATACATGAGTAAATGGTATGATGTTTTGCGAGATTACTATTTTACGAGGATGGATAACATGAACAGGTTACTTTATATTGCTCTTTTTTTCACATTACTTTTAACCGGCTGCAGCATACAGGAAGCAAAAGCCAGTAATAAGAAATTCCAGCTGGCAGCAAATCAAGAGATTAACATGAAAGTGAGCAAGAAGGCACCACTAATTAAAAAAATACCTGTCTTCGAGCCGAAAGCGGCCATTTCGATAAGCCCCATGACTTTTGAATCTGCTAATACAACCTTAACCACAATAAATCGACCAACGGATGTTTCAGAGATTGATTATCATATTTGGCGGACCGCCGATGGGCAAAATGATATGAAAATTTTCAAGTCGACACAAAAGGAAAATGATTTTTCATTCTTGTTTGATACGAAGGAATTTTCGGGGCAGCGGGGAGAATTTCAGGTCGAGGCATACGGAATGTTTGAAAATGGCAGGCAGGAACTTCTTGCAAAATCTACCCTAACCTTTCAACCATATGTCCCCATTCTTATGTACCATGCCATAGCTGACTATCCTGGTAAAGGCATAAAGGAACTGTTCGTGACGCCTGCCAATTTCGAAGCGCAAATGAACTATTTAAAGGAAAACGGATATACCCTCCTTACCTTTGAACGCTGGGATGAAGTGAACAAGGTGAACAAGCCGATTCTTGTCACTTTTGACGACGGGATGAAAAACAATTTGAATGCATTTCGAATTCTCCAGAACTTGCAGGATGATCATTTCCAGCCGGCGGCAACCGAATATGTCATTGGGTCCTATATTGATAAAGGGTCTAATCACTTATCTTCTACTGATATTAAAGAGATGGTGGATTCCGGAATTTTCTCTATTCAATCACATACGATGTCACATGCAGATCTTCCAAAGATTACAAATTATCAGGAAGAGCTCAACGATTCTAAGCTGAAACTTGAACAATTGACAGGAAAGCCCGTTATTGCGATTGCCTACCCATACGGACATTTTGATGACAAGGTTGTGGAAGAAACGAAGAAATATTATAGATTCGCGACAACCACAAAGCCGGGGCAATTTATCGAAAAGGGTGAGCAGGATGAATTTCTGCTCATGCATCGTGTAAGAATCTCTTATTCAACAACCATCAATCAGTTTGCCGCGCAAACAGGAGCAAGGTAGGAAGCTTTTAAAGCTTCCTTTTTTTATTGTCACCTATCTATGAAAGACTGATTGAATTTTTTTAAAAGTTTTCCGAATGAATCTTTTTCCTCTTCCGACCAATCCTTTAAAAGTTCCGTTATTCTTTTTATTCGTGCCTGTTTGTATTCAATTAATTCCTTTGTTCCTAAATCAGTTATCTGCAGAGAGTATGCTCTTCCATCCAGGGGATCGGGAATTCTGTACACATATCCTTTTTGTTCTAAAGCTGCCGCTTGTCTGCTCACGGTGGAAATATCTAAACGGAATTCATCCGACAAAACTTTAATTCCTGCAGATCCATTTGCTGATAATTGATGTAATAAAAGATAGGCGGATCGATCTAGCTTACTAATTTTTTTATTCGAGGTTATTGATGTTGTACGACGAATAAGGATCGCCAATTCTAGTTCAATGGTTTCTAACATATACTCATCCATGTCTTTACTACCTCACTTTTCCCCTTATTTTCTATAACTCATGTTAACATAATTCCATCCAGTATTCACAGCCCACACCAGTAATCAACATTGACATAGTGATAAATAGTTGTATAATACAATAACATAGTTTCATAATACAACTTGTTTGTAGCAAAGGAAAATAATTGTTAGAGGATTGGAAAAAGAACAACCTTTTTAATAAAAAAAATTTACGGAAAATTCATTAAAGGAGAAGTGAGAATGACATCTTTATCAAAATCTAATGCACCAACTCCATCAAACAAGGCACTAGCTAACGGGGGGAAGGAAGGTTTACTTAGTCAGCCAAAGGCAGTCTGGGCAGTTTTTTTTGCAAGTATAATTGCCTTTATGGGGATTGGTCTTGTTGACCCGATTCTCCCTGCTATTGCCAAAAATTTAAATGCATCACATAGTGAAGTAACACTACTTTTTACAAGCTATAATGCCGTTATGGCAGTCGCCATGCTTATTACCGGGGCGATTTCGTCTAGACTTGGTATCAAATGGACTTTGCTGACTGGTATCGTCATCATCGCCATATTTTCAGCGCTTGGAGGGTTATCCAACGGGATTTGGACACTTGTTGGGCTTCGCGGCGGCTGGGGCTTAGGGAACGCATTATTTGTAGCAACAGCGTTAGCGGCCATCGTATCCCTTTCAAATAGCGGAACAGCAAAAGCAATCATTTTATATGAAGCTGCAGTCGGGCTTGGGATTTCAGTTGGACCCCTTGTCGGCGGCTGGTTAGGTGCTATGTCATGGAGAGGCCCATTTCTTGGGGTTGCTACATTGATGATTGTTGCTTTTATCGGTCTTTCTACCTTAATGCCGAAAACTAGTACCAAAAACACAGTAAAATCTAAAACATCAATAATGGATCCGTTCCGTGCCCTGAAGCACCGTTCTCTTTTAGTATTAGGGATTGCGGCTGCCCTGTACAACTTTGGATTCTTTACCTTACTGGCTTACGCTCCTTTTGTAATGGGTTTAGACGAACATGGATTGGGCTTTGTATTCCTTGGCTGGGGTTTATTGCTGGCTATCACTTCTGTATTCATGGCACCAAAACTCCAGCAACGATTCGGAACCGTTAAATCTATGTGTATTATGTTAACCTTGTTTGCACTTCTTCTACTTGTCATGGGTATCTGGACATCTACACAATGGGTTATTATTGCTGCAGTTATACTTGCAGGTGCCTTATTAGGGAATAACAATACGCTGATTACTACCGCTGTAATGAACTCCGCTCCTGTTGAAAGGTCTACGGCATCGGCCGCATATAGCTTCCTGCGCTTTATCGGAGGAGCCATCGCACCCTTTCTTGCTGGTAAATTATCGGAGTGGTTTAATTCATCTGTTCCATTCATCGTCGGTGCAGGATTTGTGTTTCTATCGGTCCTGTTTATTTGGTTCAATAATAAGCATATAAAACATGTTGACGATGTTGAATCCGCCCATTGATTTTATTTTTGAAAAAAGATGTTAAAAGGCCGAATACGTTGTCGGCCTCCTTTACCATGTTCAGTTTATTTTCTTCAACCACTTTTTTTGTTTTACATGACATACTAAGTAAGCAATTAGTGAAACTCCAATTATCGCCGCGGATAACTGCCCAACAAAAGGATAATCCAAATAGATCCCGGAAAAACATCCGATCAATCCTAGTATTCCCAAAAAATACGACTGCTTTTTCTGATTTTCATAGATTAAAAAGCAAAATTCTCTTTGCTGTCCTGTTTCCTTCCATGCAAGAAGCCTTTGCGGCGTTTCTAAAATATCAGTAATCGAATGAAAGATATGAAATATCGGCTGGGAATGCATCCATTTCAATACTAGTTTCCATTTACTTTGGTTCCCATGATTTATCCATTTCAAAAAGGCAGGTTTGGCAATCTCCAAGAATTCTTGATTGGGGTTAATGGTATGAAGCATTCCCTCAATCGTAACAAAAGAACGGCCCAAGAAAATAAACCGGGTGGGTACTTGGATTGGAAGTGATTTGACAATATCGTTAAGGTCTTTTTTAATCTGAAAAAGATCCATTTCTTTCAATTGATTCAAATCAATCGTAAATGCTTCTTTTAGAATAGGTTCAATCGTTTTTGGATTCGTATCCTGAAGCAAAAAACCTAACTCCTTTAATACCTTTACTGCCATCGAGTAGTTTTTTGCCAAGATTGCCTGTAACAAATCTTGAAAATTTGCAGCATCTCTTTTAGAAATTTCTCCCACCATGCCAAAATCTAGCAGAACAATCGTCCCATCTGATTTCACCAGTACATTCCCAGCATGTGGGTCCGCATGAAATACTCCCGCTTCTAGCCATTGTGGAATAAAAATTTCGAATAAACGCTGGGATAATTTTTTTCTATCAATGTCATAATAATCTAAAAAGTTACTATCTGTAATTCTAACGGCTTCCACCCATTCCATAACCAGCACATGTGTAGTACTTAACTCAGGAAAAACCTTTGGGATTGCCATCCTGTTATATTTTCGAAAGCGGTGACGAAAGTGGTTAATCGTTTCCAATTCTTTATTGAAATCTAATTCTCTTTGAATGACCATTCTTAGCTCTTGGTATAACATCTTAAAATTAATAAAGCCTTTCGGAATGGTTCCAAGGTGGCGGGCAAGCCAAATAATTATCGCTATTGACCGAAAGTCCGTTCGAATGATTGACTTGATTGTTGGGCGCTGCACCTTAACAGCAATCTCGGTTCCATCTTTTAACCGACCACGGTATACTTCCCCGATTGATGCGGAAGCCACTACTTTTGTATCTATCGACAGCAGTTTATCCTCTATTGGTCCACCCCATTCTCTCTCCAATACCTTTTTAATATCTTTCCAAGGTGAAGGTGGTACTTGATCAACTAAATCTTGTATCTGGTTTACAAAACTACTAGGAAGCAAATCCGCACGAATGCTTAAAAATTGGCCTACCTTTATTAATAGTCCCTCTAACTTAAATAACAGCTGCCGAAATTCCTGGCCAATTCTTCCCCATAACTTTTCCCGTTCCGACTCCGATTTCTTGAGAATTCGATACCAGTAGACTCGAAACAAAACGGATAGGGTAAAGGACAGAATCCTCCACATTCGCAGCCATTTTCGATCATATTTCATTCACAAGCACCCTTTCCAGAACCTGCTAAATGTTAAGTCCTACCCATTTTACCAACATTTTACCGTAAAAGTATAGACCCATGATCGATAGGCAGCAAAAAGCCAGGCTTATGATGCCTGGCTTAAATTATATGGAACCCAAGATAAAATAAATCAAAAAGAAAAAGGCGATAACATACATCGTAATAGAAACCTCGCTTCTCCGGCCAGTGACCAGCTTGAGAATCGGATAGGCGATAAAACCGAAGGCAATCCCATTGGCAATACTAAAGGATAATGGCATTATTGCCATCATTAAGTAGGCGGGAAAAGCTTCTGTAAAGTCATCAAATGGTATTTCCTTCAGCGATTGAACCATCAGACAGCCGACAATGATGAGGACAGGTGCAATCGCCGCATTTGGTATCACTTTAAAAAGCGGAATCAGAAACAATGCAGGAATAAACAGCAGACCTGCCGTTAACGAGGTTAAGCCCGTTCTCCCGCCTGCGGCAATACCTGTTGCCGACTCTGCAGCTGTCGTTGTCGGGCTGCAGCCAAAAAGTCCCGCACCGATAATCGAAAAGGCATTGGCCTGAAATGATTTCCTGAACTTCGATTTATCTGGAAGCATGCCAAGTTGAGAACCCATATTTTGAAAAATAATGACCATCGATAAAGAGAACACAGCCGTCCAAAAATTAACCGTACCAATCTGACTAAAATCAAAGGCAAAAAGGATCTTATCGTACCCTCTAAAGGAGAAACTAAAATCACGTAACGATGAAAAATCAACAATCCCCAGTAATCCGCCAATAACTGTACCTGCGATAATCCCAATCAGGAAATTCCCCTTCACATTTCGTAAGAAAAGTGGAACTAAAATGATCAAAGTAAGCAAGGTTGTTAAGGCAATTGGACTCCCAAGATCACCTAGTTTGACAAATGTCCCCTCGCCCGCAACAATTATTCCACCATTTTTTAATCCTAAAAAGGCAATAAAAAAGCCAATTCCCGCTGTCATTGCGTTTATCATCGACTTTGGAATGGAGCGTGATAAATAAACCGCCCCTTTCGTTATTGTCATCAAGGTAAAAACAATACCTGCCAGGAAGACAACTGCAAGTGCTTGCTGCCACGTGAGTCCTAATGAAAAGACGAGAGTAAAGACAAAAAAAGCATTATCTCCCATCCCAGGGACAATAATTAATGGCGAATTGGCCCAAAGTGCCATTAACATACAGCCCATAAAGCAGCAAATCACCGTTGCAATGGTTACGGCTTCATATGGCATGCCGGTTTTACTTAATATCGCCCCATTGACTACGATAATATAAGCAACCGTCATAAATGAAGTTAAACCGGCAAGAACCTCGGTCCGGAAACTCGAATTTTCTCTTTGAATATAAAATAGCTTATCTAATCGTTTCTTCAACCAAAATTACCCCTTTTTTTGTACGAGTTTAATCGTCCAAATAGTGTTATAATTATTTTTGCCACTTGTTATTTAACTCATCAAGATCTCCATGTCGAAAGGATGTATATTTATGATTTCCAACATCTCAGAAATTGCGATTTTCTCTGATATTCCTGAGGTTGACTTCCCACGTATCCTTCCACTGCTTAGGGAACGAAATTTTAAAAAGAACCATATCCTCATGTTTGAAAATGATCAAAGTGAGGATGTTTACATCATTCGGTCAGGTATGGTGAAGGTTTTTCGTATTCATGAAGGGAAGGAGATCATTCTGAGTATTTCCATGCCTGGAGATATCCTCGGAGAAGTTGAGGCCTTGTCGAGTGACAATCATCGAATTTCTTCCATTGAAGCACTTGAAAATGTTTCAGTTTGGCAAATTACAAAACAGGATTTCCTGAAAATTGTCGACAAATATCCTTCTGTTTTAAGAAAAGCTTATATGATTCTCGTTGAACGGACCAGAATGCTCAACCGCTTGATTCGCTATTTAACCTTCTATGATGTACGTACGAAAGTTGCAAATTTACTTATGGATCTCTATTATAATTTCGGGAAACCAAGTGGCGATATTTTTAAAATCGACCTAAAAATGAGTCAATCCATACTTGCTAGTATGCTGGGTGTAACTAGAGAATCCATCTCAAAAATATTAGGAGATTTTCAAAATGAAGGACTTATCGATATACGTGAAAAGTATTTTTACCTTTTAGACAAGAACCAGTTGGAAGTAATATGCAGTCAAACAGAAGAGGTTCCAACGCTTCGGAAGTGGTCTAACCTTTAGTCAGGTCACCCTCCAATAATAACAAATGAAAGCATTCCATTTCAGTTACCACGCCAACAAATATTTTGTTAACTGGTTCACAAAAATAAGGTTATCCTATTAACTGAATCTAACTTTGCCAAATGATCAGTAAATTTCACAAAATATGGTTTATTAACATGAACAACTTTAGATTACATTGGATAGAAAAAATAAACTTTGATACCAATCAAATTTCCAATAATTATTTTCATAAACATAGCGAACAGTGAAATTGTCCGCTATGTTTAAAGACGCTGTTTTTTAAAGGGAATTTACCTATGGAATGATCTTAGTAGATCTAGCCCTTTCCGCTGATTGTTGAATTGGCTTACTTAAAGGTTTTTTCAATACAAGCGCTAAAAGAAGGCTGGCGGCAACAAAAACAAGTAAAAATAGGACATCCTTTATAACTACCTCATTCACCATCCCCCCTACCGTTTCACGGAGCATGCTGACCGCATAGGTAAATGGCATGAAAGGATAAATCGTTTGGAAAAAGTGAGAGGTCGTACTAATCGGAAAGGTCGCGCCAGAGCTGGAGATTTGAAGCACTAAAAAAATGATAGCTAAACCTTTTCCGATATTACCAAACACCGAACATAAGGTATACGTGATAATAATAAACACCATGCTGATAAACATACTCAATAGTACAAACCAAAGTTTATCTACGGCGTATGTATGAATTAAAAACAAATCACCAAGAGCGACAATGGCTCCTTGGAAGATTCCTATCGTTAAAAACGTGAATAACCTTCCCAAATAGAGATGGTACCCCCTGTAACTATTATCGGGGTTTTCAACATCTACTCTTAAAGAGGCAATTAGAAGAGTGGCTCCTACCCAAAGGGCCAGCATTGTATAAAAGGGTGCCATCGCTGAACCGTAGTTTGGAATGGGAAAGATCCGCTTCGTTTTCAAAAGGATAGGACTTGATAAAAAACTGCTCTCTTTTTGCGGATCATGCGTTAGGAATTGAATGAGATTGTTCATATCCACACTGCTTTCAAACCTGCGGATCTTATCGGCGGCACTCCTTATACTTGCTTCAAATCCCGGGAGATCGTTTCGAGCTAAATCTGCAGCTTTATGGACGACCTTTACTAGTTCAGGAAGCTTTGTTCTAACAAGGTCTGCCGCTTTACGAATATCTTCCTCTGCTTTCGGCAAATCAGTTCGCACAAAGTCTGCCGCCTTATGCATTTTTTGCTCAACAGTTGGCAAATCATTTTTAAAAAATAAGGCTGTTGAGTTAATACCCCCTGCCACCTTGTCCACTTTCTGTTGAAGAGCCACATGTATTTCATGGATACTTCCATGGATTTTTACTAGTTCTTCATATAGCCGATTTAACTGCTCTTGATTTGCTGTGGTGTCAGCCTGATTTGTGTTCTCGGCACTATCAATCGCCTGTTTAATATTTGCCTCTATTTCAGACAAATTCGCTGCCGCCTCAGAGATAATATCGCTAGCATGCTTTATGTCTGTAAACTTCCCTTGCAGCTCTTCCACCGTGTCACCTGCCTCATGGACAAGCGGCAATTTAGCTTCGACCTTTAATATACTGGTGCCTGCCTGCTGAATTTCGGGTATTCTTTGTTCTAGCTCGATAATCTTCTGGCCCTTTTCCTGAATTTCCGGCAGCTTCCCCTCAAGTTCAATTGCCTTTTTTCCCATTTTCTCTATCTGTGGCAGTGCCTTCTCTAGGTCAAAGATTTGTTTTTCAACCTTATGAATGGACGGTAATTCTTGCTCTAACTCCACGCCAGCCTTATGAAACCCTGAAAAAATCGCGTCACCCACTGTTTTAATAAAGGCTTGCGATATTTGAGCTGTAACGCTCGACGCCCCCGAACTGGCAATTTTCGGTGCCACTGCATTGATTTTTTCATTTACAGCGAACTCTATTTTCGGTTTTTTGGGGTTCACCTCCAAAATACTCGTAAGCTTCTTCGAAAAATCCTTTGGAATAATCAAATAAGCATAATAGTTTCCTTTCTCTACACCACTTACCGCTTCGCTTCGATTAACAAACACCCAGCCTAGCTTATGATTCTTTTTCAAGCTTTTTATTGTTTCATTTCCAACATTCATTTTCTTCCCGCTAACCTCTGCTCCTTCATCCTCGTTAGCAACGGCCACCCGAATCCCTGAGGTATTACTATATGGATCCCACATAGATTTAATATTCACCCATGCGTATGCAGAAGGGAGGACCATTAGTGCCCCTATCAACAATGCCACAGTAGGAACGCTAAATATATTTTTCCAATCCGTTTTATAAATGTGCCAAACCTTTCCCATTTCCCCCACCCTTAACAAGTTTTATCATTCCTTTATCATTCACTATTTACAATGAAAGATTCAGGAAATGGGAAAGACTTGTTTCGAAAAATAATTTCTATTCAAAAAGGGAAAATTAAAAGAAACATTTGAACAAAGGGGCTTTATTCTTATGATATGGTTTCGTTTAGTTGTCGTATTCATTTGTTCTTATTCGATTGTCCAAACGAATGCCATGGCAGAGATGATAAAGAGAAAGCAAGTGGAACCTACTGGACAAGTAGTTTGGGAAGTTCCTACAAAGAAAAAGGTCATAGCGTTAACATTTGACGATGGACCTCATCCCAAATATACATTACAGATTCTTGCTCTCCTTAAACAATACGAAGCGCATGCTACATTTTTCCAGATAGGATACAAAATGGAGCGCTATCCGGAGGTTGTACAGCAAGTAGTTCTGGATGGCCATGAACTGGGCAATCATTCAATGTCACATACCTATGAAAATAAAGCCGGATTTAAACGTATGCGCTTAGAAATAACCCGGGCAGAACGAATTATACAAAGGTATCAACAAAACAATCCGAAGTTGTTCCGCCCCCCTGGTGGATATATAGATTATAACTTACTAAGAGAAGTAAAAGATAAGGGGTATAAAGTAATACTTTGGTCCTATCATCAGGACCCCAATGATTGGGCTTTACCTGGGGCAAAAATAATTTCGGATCATGTGATTCGTCATGCAAGAGATGGTGATATTGTTCTATTACATGACGGGGGCGGCAATCGCAATCAAACCATTCAAGCACTTAAAACCCTTCTGCCAACCCTTAAAAAACATGGTTATCAATTTGTAAGTATATCTGAGTTACTAGAGTATAAAAATCACTGATCACAAAAAGAGAACGGAACGAACAGTGCCTGTCACTGTTCGCATACCGTTCTCTTTCAATATTGAGTCTTAATGGCAGTTGCCCTGAATAAAAGTCTTGATATTCTTTGACTTAAACCCATCCAAATCAAACTATATAACAGAGAAAACAGGAAGATGAGTAAAGCTATTTTAATATCAAAGGAATGTGAAACCGAGGGACCTAAGATAGGAAACCTAAGCAGATAAAGTAAAATCATAATTCCAATGGAAAGTGCAGCACCACCAAATACTGTGATGATAATCCAATTCCTCCACCACTTAAAGGCCATACCGAGCGCAACTCCTAACAGCCCGGTTGTAAGCGAAAAAACAAGCAGCTCACTTGGTTGAAGAATCGCTAATAATAAAATGGTTAGGAAGTACGACATAAAACCAATCCTAAATGACAGCATGGTTGACAGCACAATCGTTAGTGTAGCAAGGATACTTAGTGCATATCCAAATCCAACAAATATACCTGCGGACTGAAAAATTGCTGCAAAGGCGGCCAAGACAGAGCCTATTACTAATTTTGTTGTATTCGAATAGGGGCAGTAACTTTTCGCTCGGGAATTTATGTATGCCTGACGGTGATTTAGACGCTCTTTCATAGGAAACCCCCTCCCTTTTAAGATAATGCTTACGCCCTTTAAAATATGATGGTTTTTAATATGTTTACGCAACATTTACCACTAGAGTGAAAAATGAATTAGGGATTGCCCAATGCAATCCCCATCCGTTTTTATATAGCGTGAAAAATTTTCAAAATTGGTTTTTAATAAAACCCACCACCACCGATAAAGCTTGCACCGATGATAATAAGCAGGATAAATAAAACTACGAGCAAGGCAAATCCGCCCCCGAAGCCTGCTGCACCATCCATTGAATCCACCTCCTATCTGTTCCTGAATTATCTTATGTAAAAGAATCTCCTTTGTGTGGGTCTAGGTGTAGATTTCTAAAACCATGCAAAAACTAGGCTCTTACGTCGTTTAAATGAATACAACGTAAGAGCCTAGTTTCGAATTAAAGGTAAAGTGGTCCCCTAAAATTTTCGTAGGACCTTCCTTAACCCTTTAAAAATTTCCGATAGTTTCAATTTCCTCTGGTTGTAGTTTGTGCTCATCATAGACATCCAAAGCCGCTTGCACACTTTCACCCTTATTTACTTTATAACCTTTCCTAATAAGTGTTGCTTCCAAGGCTGCAAGGACATGGAGAATATTTTTCTTGCGACAGCTATATCCCATTGTTCCAATCCTCCAGATCTTTCCATGGAGCGGTCCAAATGAACTCGCAATTTCTACTTCAAAATCTTCTAGCAGCATTGAGCGTACTTCTTCGCTGTCAATTCCATTAGGAACCTCAATACAGGTAACGACTGGAAGCTTGTGCAATTCATCACCAAATAAATGTAAACCCATTGCCTTAATTCCTGATACCAATGCCTTTTCATTTAGCTTATGGCGGGCAAAACGATTTTCAAGGCCTTCCTCTAAAATAATCCGCAGCCCTTCTCTTAAGGCATATTGCATACTAGTTGCTTCCGTATGATGGTTAAGTCGTACCGGGCTCCAATAATCTTGAAGCTGTGCTAAATCAAAATAATTGCTTATGATTCTATTGTTTGAAGGCTCGCTTTGAAAGTTTCTTAATCCTAGTTCAATACTTTTCCTCTTAAATAGGATTTCTTCAATTCGATTGTTATAAGTGATCGGAGCCAATCCGGATGGAATAGATAAGCATTTTTGTGTTCCTCCAATAACCGCATCGAGCTTTAGTTCATCAACCTTTAGATCGACCCCGCCTATGGATGCCACAGCGTCGACGACCAACAGAACATCAGCCTCCCGACAAGCTTCTCCAATCTCCCTTAGTGGCTGCATACAGCCAGTTGATGTTTCAGCATGAACGATGGCTACAATTTTAGGAGATACTTCATGAATCTTATTAATAATAACTTCCGGATCAAAGACTTCTCCCCAAGGAGCTTCCATTGTAATTACTTCTGCTCCATAACGTTGGCAGATTTCCGTTAACAGGTATCCAAAACGGCCAAAGATTGGGACAAATACTCGATCCCCAGGTGAAATGATACTGCAAAGGACAGCTTCGATCCCCGATCTAGATGTCCCATCCACCGGGAATGCCCATTGGTTATCTGTTTGAAAAATAGAACGAAGCATTTCCATTGTTTCATTCATTATATTTGTAAATGCTGGATCAAATTGACCTAATATGGGGGTCGCCATTGCTCTTAAAACACGGGGATCTACTTCTACTGGCCCGGGAGTCATAATCGTTCTTAGAGGAACATTTAAATCTTTATACTTGGTCATAAAATAAAGCCTCCTGAAGTGAATTCTAGCTAAAAAATGAAAACGTTTCCTATTAAGAAACATTGTTTCAAAATAATAATAGAATTTTATCAGGATAAAGCACTAAAATCAATAAGATTCTAAATATTCAAAGAGGCAGATACCCAAATAGCGAACAGTGGCACTGTTCGCTATTTCCCGTGGTACTTTCATTAAAAAAGGAATAATCGACAATTTTCAAATCATATGACTTTATTTTCATCAACCTCTGAATAATAATTATAATAAAAAATAAAATTTAAAGATATGTAAAACAATAAAACACCGACCTTACAGAGAACAAGGCCGGTGTTTGTGTTAATGATTTAAATTATTTTCACCTTTTCCATTTTTCGGTACTAACGGAATTTGATTATAAGTTTTAATGATTGCACGTGGAATCGGCTCCAGTAACGGGCAAAGCTTATAAACAAGTATGCTGACTGCTAACCCAACAACTATACTGCCAAGTACATCAAATGGATAATGGTGCCCAACGTAGATACGAGAAAAACCGGTTAAAACAGCAAACAAAACCATCGCGCCCCCTATTTTACGGTGACGTAAAAAAACCGCAAGTGCTAATGAAAATGCGCCTGTAGTATGATCACTTGGAAACGAAGCATCAGCTGCATGTTTAACAAGTAAATGCACGTCGTGCGTGACAAATGGACGCGGCTCAAAGTAAATTTGACCAATGACAAAATTAATGAATAATCCTAATACACCTGTAATGGCTGCATAAACAACTGTGTATTTATATTTTTCTTTACCGAAAAACCAAATGCTAAGTAAAACCAAAGCATAGATGATTAACGCCCTTTCTGTAACGAAAACCATCAGCCCATCTAAAAAGGGGTGATTTCCCGCAAAATCATTAACAGCTTGAAATAGTTTGTAATTCATAACATGCCTCTTTTCTTTATAATAGGTTAGGAAAAGATAATCCCAACAATCCTCCAAGCCAGGCGACTAAAACACCCAACACCACAGAACTGGAAACATAAATTACAGCTTGTCTACGATCCCTTTTCTGCAACAATTGAATCGTTTCGTATCCAAACGTAGAAAAGGTCGTAAAAGCCCCAAGAAAACCTATTCCACATAAAAGCCATATCCAATCAGGAATACCATTTCCAAGATGCAAAACAGCAAGAAAACCAAGTACAAATGAACCGCTTATATTAATGATCCAAGTTCCAAAAGGGAGTGAACTAGATGATTTGCTTGTTATCCATTTTCCGAGCAGAAACCGTGAAATGGCGCCAAATATACCACCGATACCAACAAACAGCATTAATCCGCCCTTCCCTTCCCATGTTTTACCGGACCAACATTACCTTCAGCAAACTTAGCGCCTAATAAAGCGAATCCAATTCCTCCCAGTATGCTAAGCAGTACATAAAGTAATGCAAACAAAAATTGATGATTTTTTATCAAATTCATGGTTTCAACGGAGAAAGTTGAAAATGTGGTAAAGGCCCCAGTAAACCCTGTTCCAATCGCTAATTTTACGTTAGGGTTAATACTTAATTTTTTAGCTGTAAAGGTGAAAAACCAGGCAAGAAATAGACAACCTAATAGGTTGATTATCAAGGTGCTAGCAGGAAACCCCGATGGTGAGGGTATTATTTTTCCGACCATATAACGCAATATAGCACCTAAAAACCCGCCCACTCCCACTGCAAATACATTCATTCAACGGGACATCCTTTCTTTAACCAATAAATTAAAACAGACTCCTACCAGTTACAAGAAAATCACTGGTAGGAGTCATTAGTCACATGGACGGTTTCGGCGAACTCCATCACCTATTCGAATAGTTAATATTATACGCAAAAAATATTAATAATCCAATCGTTATTTGGTGAAAGATAAAATAGGTTGACCAAGCAAAAAAATAAAAGTATAATCCAAACATAAGTTTATTTTTCAAACAATAGTTTGAAAAATATTTATTAACCAAACCACAATCATTTAAGGAGGCAACATATTTTGAAAAAGCGTAATGTCGGAATGGCACTATCATTGGTTCTTGCAGCAGGTACATTATTAGGCGCTTGCGGTAAAAGTAATGACAACAAAAGCACGGATACTTCCAAAAGTGGAGGCAAAGAAAAAAACTTCACTGTAGCAATGGTTACTGACATCGGTGGTGTTGATGATAAATCATTTAACCAATCTGCATGGGAAGGGCTTAAAAATTACGGTAAAGAAAATGGCTTAAATAAAGGAAAAGACGGTTACGATTACCTTCCATCCCAGTCAGATGCTGATTATGCAACAAACTTAAATACGCTTGTTCGTCAAGGCTTTGATCTAGTATACGGTATCGGTTTCTTAATGCCGGATGCAGTTGAAACTATTGCAACACAACGAAAAGATTCTAAATTTGCCATCGTAGACGCTGAGGTAAACCAACCCAACGTGGCAAGTATTCTGTTCAAAGAGCAAGAAGCAGGATTCCTAGCAGGAGTAGCAGCGGCCAAAACAACAAAAACAAACCATATCGGTTTTATCGGCGGTATGGAAATTCCTGTTATCGAACGATTCGAATCCGGTTTCTTGGCTGGTGTTAAAGCTGCTAAGCCTGAGGTAAAAGTTGACGTTCAGTATGCAGGTGTGTTTGACAAAGCGGAGATTGGTCAAACCATTGCTTCTAAAATGTATTCTACTGGAGCCGACGTAATTTTCCACTCAGCCGGGGCTACTGGTGTAGGTCTCTTTAAAGAAGCAAATGACCTAAAGAAAAAAGACCCAAGCAGAGACATTTGGGCTATTGGTGTAGACCGTGACCAAGCTGACATGGGTCCAGACGTGGTCCTTACATCTGCATTAAAGCGCGTTGATGTAGCTGTTAAAGACCTTGCAACTAAAACAAAAGACGGCCAATTCCCTGGGGGTAAAGTTACGTTATATGGTTTGGCTGAGGATAGTGTTGGTTTAGCACCTATCAATGCGAAAGCAGCCAACAAAGCTGATATTGAAGCATCAGTAAAAGAGTGGGTTGAGAAAATTAAATCAGGCGAGCTAAAAGTTCCCGAAACACGTAAAGAATTAAAAAGCTTTAACCCGAAAAAATAGAAAAGAAAAAGAACGGATAAGATACTGTAATTTATGAGGTGAGTTTGTGCCGGAACAAATAACGGAGAAGGAACAATTGATTCTCAATTTAATACGGAAGAACCCTTATGTTTCACAACAAGAGCTTGCAGAAACATTAGGGTTATCCCGGCCTTCCATTGCAAATATCATTTCTGGTTTAATTAGAAAAAGAAATATTTTAGGCAGAGCCTACATTTTGAGTGAATCACAACAAGTAATTTGTATCGGCGGGGCTAATATTGATCGTAAATTCCACATAAAAGATAAAGCCCAGTTAGGTACTTCAAATCCAATTTATGCTACTCAAAATGCAGGCGGAGTTGCCCGGAATATTGCTGAAAACCTTGGGCGGCTTGGGATGGAAGTGGCACTTATTTCAACGAGCGGCGATGATAAAGATTGGTCAATCATTGAAGAAGCATCTTCCCTATACATGAACTTAGACACCGTGACCCGATTCCCTGAAAAATCAACAGGTTCCTACACGGCTGTTTTAGACTCAACCGGTGATTTAATTATTGCCTTAGCAGATATGGAAGTGTACGAAGCCCTCACCCCTAATTTACTGCAGAAACATGAGGTATTATTAAGCCAGTCAAAATGTATCATGGTCGATTTAAACTGTCCGAAGGAAACCATTCAGTTCTTGTGCAATTTCGCTAAAAGCCATGACCTGCCCCTTGTCTTAATACCGGTTTCATCACCGAAAATGAAGCGGCTACCAAAGGACCTATCCGGTGTGACATGGCTAATTACAAACCGAGATGAATCTGAAACTTACTTTAATACTGAAATAAGTAATGAAGAAGATTGGAAAGCAACTGTAGAAAAGTGGTTATCATTAGGGATATCCAACGTGGTCATTACTAATGGAAAAGATGGCTCAATGATTGGTAATCAGGAGGATGGAATCTTCCGTGTATCACCTATTGAAACAAATGAAATTGTCGATGTCACAGGAGCGGGAGACGCTTTTTCCTCCGCTGTTATTTACTCTTGGTTAGAAGGTAAAACGTTAATCGAAATTGCAAAGGCCGGAAGTATGAATGCTTCTAAAACATTGCAATCACCATACACAGTCAGACAAGATCTAACAGCTGTACAACTACAAAAAGACTTGGAGGAATTAATATGAAACAATACATTACTTTATCTGAAGAAGTACGTGCAGCAAAAGAACAAGGAAAACCAGTCGTTGCGTTAGAGTCTACGATTATCTCTCATGGCATGCCTTATCCACAAAACGTGGAAACCGCTCGTGAAGTGGAACAAATCATCCGTGATAATGGAGCCGTTCCGGCAACGATTGCGATTATAGATGGAAAAATTAAAATCGGATTATCTGACGAAGAATTAGAAATGTTCGGTAAAAGTTCAGATGTTGCAAAAGCCTCAAGACGTGATTTAGCTTATTTAATCGCAACCAAAAAACTGGGAGCAACCACGGTTGCTGCGACGATGATTTGTGCGGAAGCAGCTGGAATTAATATCTTCGTAACCGGTGGTATTGGCGGTGCACACCGAGGCGCAGAAACAACCATGGATATCTCAGCGGACTTAGAAGAATTAGGACAAACAAATGTGGCCGTCATTTGTGCGGGTGCTAAATCGATTCTAGATTTAGGATTAACGATGGAATATCTTGAAACAAAAGGTGTACCGGTTATTGGCTATCAAACTGATGTCCTTCCTGCCTTCTATACACGCAAAAGTGATTTCTCAGTGAACTTCCGTGCAGACGATGCGGAAACTATCGCCTCTACATTGAAAGTTAAATGGGATTTAAATCTTCAAGGTGGAGCAGTTATTGCCAACCCTATTCCTGAAGAATTTGCCATGGATGAAAAAACCATTAATAACGTAATCGAATCTGCATTAAAAGAAGCAGAGGAAAAACATATTTCTGGTAAGAACGTAACGCCATTCTTATTAGGTAAGGTAAAAGAATTAACAGAAGGCAAAAGCCTTGATGCAAACATTGCCTTGGTTAAAAACAATGCAGTAATTGGAGCAAAAATTGCTGTCAGTTTTAATGAAATGAAATAAGGATTAGAAAACACAACTTTATAATACATAGCTTGCAGGCAAAATCTAGGATCTAGACTAGCCAGCAAGCTTTTTGTTTCCTATACAAAAAAGCTGCCCAGCAACCTGGGCAACTTAATAATTAACCTTTTCATTTACTTTTTAATTCCGAGCGCTTTTTTTGTAGCAGGTCCAACTATACCATCAGCTGTTAACTTACGTGCTTTTTGAAACTGTCGGACTGCATTTTCTGTGTTTAATCCAAAGAAACCATCTACTCCATTCGTACTAAACCCTTGTGCGGTCAGCTTGCGTTGAAGCTCTTGTACAGCAGGCCCCTGGCTTCCTCTTTTTAATATTTGCCCATTTGTACTAACAGGAACTGAAGGGGCATTAGTCCCCCCTTTTACTATATATCCATTAGCTGCTGCAATTGCGCTAAAGGATTTCCCTGATGATGTGATAATGACTGTTGTACCAGTTGGAACTTGATTAAACAGCCATTCAACTTCATTATCATACATTCGTATACAGCCGCTGCTCACATACCCGCCAATTGAGCTTGGATTGTTGTTTCCATGAATCCCATAAGTTGTTCCCCATGTTCCACGGGCATTCAAACCGAGCCACCGGTTGCCAAGCGGATTGCGAGGGTCTCCACCTGGAATATGTCCTTTATAGTAAGGCCTATTCTTAATCTTATTAACAATCTTGAACTTGCCTTCTGGTGTTAACGACCGGCTTCTCCCTGTTCCTACTTTAAACTGCCCTTTTAACTGACCGTTTTCATAGTATGCTAGCCGATTGACTGCCTTATTGATGATAATAAGTTTGGTTCCAGCAGCCGCGGAACCAGTCGGCACACCTACAATAAAACTTGACACCATAAACCATGCAAATACAAACAGAATGAACCACTTTTTGGGCAATCTAACCCCTCCAATACGACATTTAAATGACTAATCCGTGTATCCTATGTCTGAGGGGGTTGTATACATTACAACTTTATTAAAAAATGTTACATTTAAAGCTTGGAAGAATATATTATTAATTTTATTACTAATGATTTGATAAACTACAATAAAAGGTGCCAGGCACTATCCAATTTTCTGGATGGTTTCTGGCACCGCTTTTAGTTTCATCTTACCTGAGCTTCTTCCGCTCCCTGGTAAATTCGAAAGGCTGGAACAATGGTGTCCGATACAATTTCTTTGCCTTTTTCGCGAATGAAGTCCAATTTATAATAGGCATCAAATCGTTGGCTGATTTCCGTTTTCACCAGTTCGGGCGGCGTGACAACGATGAATTGAAACTTCAGTTTTTCGGCAACTGAGAAGATTGGGTCGAGGACATGTGCCGACGCCGCTTGTCCGAACGGATTATCACAGACTAAAGGAACCCAGCTTTGATCTGTTTCGTTTTTAACAGATAATAACATCATCATCATCACCATTCGGGCTGATAGCTTTTGACCACCACTGCCATCGGATTTCGTCTTTGAACCTTGATTAATGGTCTGCCAGGTTGAATAATGATCTCTTTGCGGTTTCCCGTACATAAAGGCATTATCCGTTCGCATATTATAGACAAGCAGCTCAGGATATCGATTTCGTAGTGATACAAATAAAATTTGCTCATCACTAATCAGTTGTTTTATTTCTTGGTCTACCGCTTGATTGTTATGATCAATCGTATCAAATTGTTTGGTAATTTTGTTAATAGCCGCTACAAAATGCTGCTTCAAGAGCGGCTCGATATCTTCAGCCTTTTTAGGTAAGATATCCTCTTTTAGCTGGACGAGTGGAAAGGATCCTCGTTCATTTTTCAGCTTCATTTTTGCAATCATAGAACGAATCGCCTCTGAAATGCTCATGACCTTCATGCTGGCACGGCTGGCCCAGAAGTTTTGCGCCTTTTCTGCCCTTTCTTTGTCGCGTTCTAATTGTTCCAATCCACTTTGTGAAAACCGCTTCATATTTTTAACGATGCTTTGAACATAAGAATAATGCCTCGTATCCATATGGTCTAATGTGGTTAATACTTCACTTTTAAAACGAATCTCCCAATCTTTGCCTTCGATTGTTAGCTTTAAATTCCTTAATGATTGTTCGATTTTCGCATGCTTTTCTTGTCCTTCCTCCTGAATCGCTTGATGTGCTTCACACCAGGATAGGATACATGCTTTACCTTGACTCTTAATTTTTTCTACATCCGTCTCAGTAAATGCCGCCGCTTCCTCCTTTAGGATAACGGATAAGGTTAACAAATCCCCTTCGAAACCCGCAATGTTCGTTTCTGTTTCTTTTTGGCGTTTTTCCGTCTGCTTTAGTTCCTCTATCGTTTGTTTCGTCTGGTCTTTTATTTCTACTGCTTTTATCTCTAAGTCTAGATTTTCCCATTCTTCAGGCTGTTTTTCATGCTTTGCGATCTTTTTTCCTGATTTGTCACGCTGAATAACGGCATGCTGTAAGGAAGTTTCTGCGACTGTTACAGCCGTTCCTTGTTCCCGTTCTTCTTTTTCCGCAGTCTTCGCTTCCTTCTGTGCCGTTTGCAACATATTCTCTACTATACTTATCGGTTCATCTGGTTCCGGAGCTTCCTTCCACTCCTTGTTATGAGTATCGAGTTTTTTCTCTAATTTCTTTTGCTGCTTTTGTTCTGTTTCTTTTTTTGCTTGAATAACCAGTAATTCTCGAGACTGTTCTTCTTTTGATTTTTGAAGCTGTTTTAACTCTAAGATGCTTCCATTAATCTCCTCTAATAAAT
The DNA here is from genome assembly GCF_001591665.1 of Neobacillus soli NBRC 102451. Taxonomy (GTDB): domain Bacteria; phylum Bacillota; class Bacilli; order Bacillales; family Cytobacillaceae; genus Neobacillus; species Neobacillus soli. The sequence goes on from NZ_BCVI01000019.1 coordinate 118,621, forward strand.
GAGGTGATAAACGTGGGACCTCTTCAGATTGCTCCACTTTTTCATCAGCTGGAAAAACCGCTGCTTCAATAAAGAAGGCAATCTCCTTTATCGTTTGTTCGGTTGTAACCTTCCATTCTAAATACGTTTGATTCCACTTGTTTTGCAGTTCAACTATAGTTTGGTGCTCTTTTCCTATTTCTTGCTGCCCCATGACAAAGGCTTCCTTTTGTTTCTCTTTCTCTAATTTCACACATTTATTTTCTTGATATAGAAGCTTTTCACGATCAAATTCTTCGATTGTTTCTACATCTTTTGTAAGCTTGTCTATTTTTCCTTTTGTAGTCTCCAACTGTTTTTTTAACCCAAGCTGTAATTCTTTTTCTTTTTGCTCTTGTGTTGTGATTTCCTGTAATTTCATTTTCTTAGAAAGAAGGGCGTTCTGTTCCTGATTAAAAGCTTTCTCGATATCAACAGCCAGCTCACTCGATAACAATCGATCGATTTCTTTTAACATGCGACGTAAGGAGGTTTCTGTTTTATTAATTTCAATTAGTGTATCTTTCTTTTCTTCTATTTGTTTAGCAATCTTTATTTTCCAGTTGGTAAATTGATTCTTATCCGTTAATAGCTCTTTTTCTGTTCCGTTAATGATCACGAAGGATGGCTGTTTATGTTCGTTGTTCATTTCTTCACGCAGGAAAATAGGAACAGGACTTTTAAACATTCTTCCGGAAAGAACCTGTTGATTAATTTTTTGCCATTGCTGCCCGCTTACAACTAAACCGTATGGAAGGAGCGGATACATCAAAAGGGTGTTCGCGATATCTTCTTTACTTAAAGATTGGAGAAATTGGGTACCATAAAACACATCAATGCCCGTCTTTTCATCAATCCATTCCTTTAATTCCTTCACATCTTTATTAGGAATCCAGAAGTGCTCATCATTTAAGGAATGATCCAGTTGTATTTCCCAAAGGTCTTTTTTAATTTGTTCACCTTGTTCTCGATTATTGGCTAGGATGTCTTCAATCTGTAGTGCATATTTCGAAAGAAGCGCGTGGGTGAAAGGTGCAGTGACATCATCTACTAACCCATGAAGCCGATCTAACAGTTTTGCTTCTTTTTGCTTTTGCTCTATATTTGCTGCCTTTAACTCTGCACATTTTTCTTCTGAAAACTGAATCGATTGGACAAGCGTACCATGTGATGTGGCAAGCTGATTTTGCACTTCACTAGATTCTTTCTCTTTTGCCTGCATCTCTTCTAAGCTAGCCTTTTTGTTTTCAATTTGTTTAGATAGAAACTCGATATAGCCCCTTAAGTCATAGGTTAAGCGGTCGCCAAATTCTTTGATTAGTGCTTCTTCCTTCGACTCAAATGTATGGATTTGTGTATAGAGAAAATCAATTTCAGCACTAAGCTGAGCAATCTCTTTTGTCTTTTGTTTATCCTGCTGCGACAGATCATTTCCTTTTTTCTTTAAAAACTTTTGATACCCCAAATACTGCTTAACCGCATCTTGTATGGATTGGTAAGAATGCTCCCATTGCTGTGCTGCTTCTTTTTTGATTTCATCCATTCTTTGATTCACTTGCTCTAAGCCGCTATTTTGTTCTAATGTCGCTATCTGCTGAGAAAGAGAGCGAATCGTTTGCTCGTTTTCACTCCACTCTTTCAATAATAGTAGAAAGGCAAGCTGTTCTTTTCGTTCCTGTTTATCCTTTACGACCGCTTGTAGGGAAGTGTGCTTATTCCTTTCTTCTACTAATTTCTTCTCCCAATCCCGTACCTCTCTGTGAGCTTTTGCAAACTCTAAATTGTCTTTTTGATAGCGTAAATCTGCTTGCCTTATCGTTAATTTTTCCATGTCTTTCGCTAAAGTAAGCTGCGATTCCTCTTCCGTTTGCTTCAAATGCTCTAAAGCACCCAGAAGTTGTCTTCCGACCTTAACACTTTCATGAACAATTTCTTTGTGCTCTACCCCTTTAGCTAGGTTCTCTTCAAAAGGGACAATGTCTTCTAAAAATTCCTTATGTGCTTGTTCTCTTTTTAAAAGAACAGGCAGGTCCTTGGCAATACTGGCCTGACTCTTGAAAATCTCGACAAGATCGTTCTTTTGATGTTCCGTCCGATGCAAGACTTGGCTAACCGTAGGAATAATTCGTTTTTGGAACAGGGAATGATCATCCTCAGCTCCCTCAAAGTATTTCCCAACGCCGCCTTCATCCTTGTTAATCTCCTTCATAATATCCCAGTCTTTACGGTTAATCCCGTACGTATCCAGAATACGATAGTGCTTCTTCGTATCCCGGTAAACGTCATATCCATTCCATTTTAAATAGTCCTTCAAGCTTTCGGTTTCAGCAACTTCATCATTTTCATAGAGTGGAATATGCTCAAGCGAAACCTCTTCTTTCCGTTCAAATTCTCTTGTATAAAAGGTAATATTCGGGAGGATCTTCGCTTCCTGTTCCAGCGTTTTGCTTTCATTTCCACTTTCTTCACTCATCGAAATCCGCTGTTCGGCTGAGAACATTCCTCCCGTTACCAGGTGACGGCGGTCCGAACCGTCCAATTCCCATTGAATAAGTACATGAAAGGTGTAGGGAATAAATTGCTCTTTATTATTAAAAAAGAACTGCTGATAATAACGATTGTTTTGTTTTCCCCACGAGGTTCCAGGTTTAAGGATTTGAAAGATGGTTTGCAGGAATACACCTTTCCCACCCCCATTCATCATCGCAATGAGACCATTTGTGGAGGTCTCTTCATTATGGAAGTTAAAAGTGGTATCTTTATATTGCTTTTGCATGCCATCATACTTCAGGCCAACAATTCTAATTCGATGGATTTTCGGCATGCTCATTCTCCTCTACCGTCATTAATTTTTTAAATAATTCATAACGATCATAATCGTGATACAGGTATTCAATTCGCTCAAAAAGCTCTTGTTTTGGAATTACCTTTGGAATATCTTCCTGATCTAGAATGACGATTAAGCCCTCTGTCTCTAATAAGCGCATGCAACTAGCAATTAAACCGATTCGGGTTCGTCTATTGGCTTTTTTAGCCGCATAATCATCTGTGTCCACTTCCATGTATTTCCACATTATGACAACTTCCTTCATATCGATACGTTCTTCCTCACCGAAGGCAGGTTTCACTTTAAGAATGCTTTCCCAATTCATTATGAGATCGTTAACAAGACGTTCTAATGCGTAGAAGCTAATCCCTTCCCGCTTCGTGCGGATTTTTGCAGCCTGATTGCGGTCTATGGCTGCTAAGAAAGACATCATGACAACGCTCATAAGATGAAAGTGTTTTTTCGTTTCGACTTGCTTATGCTTTTCTTTCATATGTGTAAAATTCGTAGCAAAGACAGAGCCGGTCGGCTGGACAACTAATTGGATCCGTTTCGGCGATTCAATGATATATGTACCAGATTCGTCTGCTAATAATAGGACAGTCTGTCTCACTTCCGGATCAAAATACGTCTGGAAATGTTCGCTATTTTCGTCGATTACTTTATCTTTTAATAGAGTAAAATAGACAGCTGATGCTTTTTTGATTGATTCTGCATTCATCGTTGCTCCTCCTGTACACATATCTTAAACGGGGTAATTTTCATTTGATACCAATGATGTGGCTCCGCGCGATGATCAAACATAGTAAAAATTTTCAAGCCCTCAAAAGTTTGGAATTGTGGATATTCCTTCATTAGTTTTAAAAGAAGGATTTCCCTCTCGTCACTTAATGTTTCTTCCTTCCGATGCAGCACTTGAACCTTCAGCGGCTTTTTATCAAACATCATCCATAAATCAATCGTTTCAGATTCTTCAAACCATAAGTCCTGCACTTCTAATGGCATTGTCGATAAATCAGCTAATGAAAACTCTCCGTATGTTTGTAAATGTTGAAAAACATAACTCCATGCCTTAATAACAGAATCCCAATTCGTCACTCGGAGACGAGTAATGCTTTCTTCTGCCTCTTCTTCGATGGCAACATCCGTTAGTTGTTTTTCATCAAATTCTTGTTCCCCCCAAATCCAATCCAGTGGAAAAATAAATTCATTCTTCGGTGAAAACAACGGAGAAAGGACTTTTTCTATCGTCTCAAAACTTTTGACCCCTTCCTTCATGAACCAATTTTCATAAAGATGTTCTCGAAATGAAACCAGGCTGGTTTCCCAAAACAAGGAAGGGTTTTCCGCTTTTAATTTCATCTCATAGGAGATATTTTGAATGACGAGCTTGGCAAAACGGTCATGCAATTGTCTTGTATGACCAATTTTTTCTTGGAGAAGAATCAATTCTTTCTGAATAGAATCATCTTCTTCATTTCTTCGCTTCGTTTTTTCGATCATGCTCGTAATGGTTCGGAAGTGATTTTTTTCTTCTTCAAATTGCTTTTCAATTTCCACACGATTGTCGGCCCTTTGCCATTCTTCTTCGATCAATAAGATTTTAGGATTATTAATCATTTCCTTTTGAAAAGTGAATTCTTTTGCCATTAAGCGGTTTACTCGTGAAATGAGGTGATCGAGGTTTCGAGTTGCTTTTCTAAAATTACCGTTTTTAATTAGCTGCATACTATAGAGTTGTTCAATCGTTATCGAGAATTCCTCCGCCATTTCCCTGCTCATAAAAATCATTTCCTGAGAGACATCCGTGAGTTTATAAACAATCGATCCGCCTATTTCTAAATTCGTATATAATTCATCCATCGTGACATAACGGAAGACCTGAGTTTCCCAAGATTGACTTATTTCATCGTAATATAAGGATTCAAACGGTTTACTATACTCTTCTTTCCCTTGATACAGGAGCCCACTTGTAATCCGTTCCATTTGCTTATCGTCTGCTAGAAGCTTCATTTGCTTAATAGAATCTTCTACCATATATTTGATATCTGATTTACGGCGATGATCATTATCATTTAATTCTCGATAAAAGATGGTCAGGAGCACTTGCATCAGGATCGTTTGGATATGAGGCTTCAGCTCTCCTACTTCCATTCCCCTGCCAAGCTCAAATAATGGATTTAATCGTTGCATACGCTGGGCGAAACCTTCCCATGATTCGTTCACAGCCATCTCCTCCATGTTTCTATGTTTAAGACTTCTTGTGGGATTCGCTTATTTTCCTGCCATAATTGCAATAATAACGACTGCTCCTCTTCCGTAAACCATTGAAAGAATACATCACGGTATTTGAGGTTTTGTGATTGACCTATTTTCTGGTCATTCCTTTGTTCTAGACATTCGAGCATTTTTCGATAGATTTTTAAGGCCGGCTGAATACAGCTATCCGGATATTTTTCGATAAGCCGAATGAGGATTCCGTATCCAGCGGCATCAAGATCCCCTGCGTAGTAGAAAAGATAGGATTTGGGAGGAAACATTCGAAAGAAAAAGGAAAAGCTCCGTTCAATCTTAGTTCCTTCACCATAAATGATAAGTTCAGGTTCATAATCCAGCTGATTCGCTTCCAATAATTTAATGGAAGTATGAAAGAAAGATAGATTTTCGACGATTAGTACTCTCTGAATATCTTTCATTTCTTCCCCTTGTTTCATCCAAAAGACAAAAGGCTCCCCATAGTTCACCATTTTAAGTTGGTCTTCTACTATTCCAATTCTAGCTAAAAAGCCTTTTCCGTCAGGAAAGCTATCACTACCAAATAAGAACTTCTCATGGCCAAAGAGCTCGAGGCTTCTTTCTTCTAGTGATACGATTTTCCGTTCCTGACTGGTCTTTAGAAACGTATATACATTATGGATTCGACTCCATTCTTCTTTCGTTTGCCATTCAGGATGCCGTTCATAATAGGAAAAATCAAACTGATCACTTAATTTCATCATCTCGAGACGATCCCATTTGGCGGTCTGAACTTTTATATTTACCCAGTAATATAAGGCAAGCGCTGGTGTTTTACCATTGTATTGATTATTTTGAACAGGGATCAGTTGCCCTTCACCTTGCAATGTTTGGATTGCACGATAAAACAATGAATAACCATCCATTTCAAAATAATCATCCATTAGCTTGCGCAACTGAAATTCTAACTCGTTACTATTTATTTTCTTTTTCTGGTTAGGGTGTTGAATATCTGCGATAAAACCTCTCACCCGTGTTTCAATGATATCGATTGTACTCACCTACTTACCTCTTCTTAGTGTCATGAATAGACTCTAATACCCATTTTGGGCATTCTTATATTATAAACTAGTTGCGATATTGTTGGTAAATGAAATTTTTTTAAAATAATAATAGACGGCAAATGAACCCACTCGCTCGTCACAGAAATTTGAAATTGCCTTATAAATAAACAAAAAACCGCATCAGTGAAGAAATTCACCGTGCGGTAAGTAATGATTATGGTTGGCGGGACTGAGTGGGAATCGAACTGACTTGATTTCAAGCAAATACGATTGTTTTATTACCATGAACAAGTACCTTATCCTCAACATGCCAGGAAACGGCTTCAGCAAGAACTCTTCTTTCCACATGACGTCCGGCAGTCTTTAAATCCTCTGCTGTATAGCGTTGATTAATTCGCTGTACATCCTGTTCAATAATTGGTCCTTCATCAAGATCATTCGTAACGTAATGTGCTGTTGCACCGATTAACTTTACACCTCTGTTAAACGCTCTCACGTAAGGGTTTGCGCCAACAAATGCCGGCAAGAATGAATGATGGATGTTTATGATTTGATTAGGATACTTAGAAATAAAGTTAGGGGAAAGAATTTGCATATACCTGGCCAGGACAATTAAGTCCACTTTCCCTTTCATCAATTCTACTGCTTTCCGTTCGGCATCTTCTTTTGATTCTTGAGACATTGGGATATGATAAAAAGGAATGCCATAACTTTCAACTATTTCTTTTAAAATAGTATGATTACTGATTACCATCGGGATATCTACTAGAATTTCATTGGATTTCCACCGCCATAGAAGCTCGTTAAGACAATGGTCCGTTTTGGAAACAAAGATGGCCATCCGCTTTCTTTGTACATTACTACCGAGCTGCCAATCCATGTCATACTCCTGGCCGAGTACATGTAAATCTTGTTCAAGTTTATTAAATGAAGTATCGAATTCTTCTAAATCAAACTCAATCCGCATAAAGAACATTCCTCCATTTGGATCAGTTGTATGTTGATCAAAATGGACAATATTAGCTTTGTGTTCTAATAGAAAATTCGTTACAGTCGAGATAATACCTGGCTTTTCTGGACATGAAATTAATAATTTTGCCCGATTGGGTTTCAATTTTTGGATCACCGCTCTTCCACCATCCTTAAGGTTATTTATGTAAAATAAGAAGGCTAATTCCTTCGTAATTTGATAGGTAAAGGTTTAAATAAAAGAAGAACCTTCACAATATTTTGTTCTATTCTATCTAACGCTAGTTAAGCATGAATTTCCTGTCCATACACAGCTAGGGCTGCTTCACCAATTGCTTCGGCTAATGTAGGGTGCGGGTGTATCGTTTGGGCAATATCCATTGCTGTTGCATTCAATACACAAGCAAGTCCAGCCTCCGTAATCATATCCGTTACATGAGGACCTACCATATGAGCGCCTAAAAGCTTATTAGTTCCTTCTTCCACAACCAGTTTGACAAATCCGTCTGATTCACCAAAAACCAATGCTTTTCCAATCGCACGGAATGAGAATTTACCAACTTTCACTAGATATCCCTTTTCCTTTGCCGCTTCTTCTGTGAGTCCGACACCTGCTACTTCTGGACTGCAATATATACATCTGGCAATAAGGTTTGAATCAACTACTTTTGGCGTTTTACCTGCCATATGTTCAACAGCAATGATTCCTTCATGTGAGGCAGCATGGGCAAGCTGCAAGCCGCCAATGACATCACCAATTGCGTAAATGTTCGGTTCATTTGTTTGGTAGAACTCATTTGTTTTAATAAAAATGGGATTTAGTTCAACAGCCGTTTTTTCAAGACCAAATTCTTTTGTATTTGGAGATCGCCCTACAGATACCAAAAGTTTGTCTGCAGAAAATGGTGTTTCTTTGCCTTTATGCTCCGCCTTAATGGAAACACCCTCACCTTTTTCCAGCGTTTCTGGAAGTACTTTTGCTCCTGTAACAATTTTTACTCCTTTTTTCTTCATTAAACGCTGTACTTCCTTTGAAATATCTGTATCCTCAGTTGGTAAAATGCGATCGGCATATTCGATTACTGTAACTTGGATTCCGAAGTCCGAAAGCATCGATGCCCATTCGATTCCAATTACTCCGCCGCCAACGATAAGGATAGAATTGGGAAGCTTCTCCATTTTTAGCGCTTCATCCGAAGTCATCACATACTTCTCATCCACTTCCAGGCCTGGAAGTGTTCTTGGACGGGAACCTGTTGCAATTAAAATATTTTGGGGGCTTAAAATGACTTCCCCTTCACCATTATTCAATTCCACTAACACATCTTTTGTCCTTGTAATACTTCCTTTTCCATCATAAACATCTATCTTTCCCTTTTTCATTAAATGTTGAACACCTTTAAATAGGCGGTCCGTAATTTCTTCTTTTCGGGCTTGTACTTTTGAAAAATCAAGACCAACTACAGGGGCGATTACACCATACTTATCTGCATTCTTCGTTTGAGCGTATACTTCTGCACTTCTTAATAAGGCCTTACTCGGAATACAACCAGCGTGAAGGCATGTTCCACCGATTTTTCCTTTTTCAATAACCGCCGCTCTTAAACCTAATTGGGAAGCACGAATGGCAGCCACGTACCCACCTGTTCCACCACCGATAATTACAACATCATATTCTTTTGTCATATTCGTTATCTCCTTTTCATTTTATAGTTATCGGAATACTTGGATCATTTTGATATAAACCCATGTAAACTCCCCATTGAATATTTGCTGACCACCTCTGACAACAGCAAACTTTGGCGTGCCTAAAATTTCGCTCATTCCTAAGATCTGAAACACTCCCTTTTTGAACACAAAAAAAGAACAGAAAAGGGTAGCATACTATCTCTCCCCTTCTCTGTCCTTGTTACCTGAGAGTTTAACTCCATTTATTCCAGAGTCTTTCCCCGTTGGTGGCCTACTGCTGTGATACGCGCTCTCCAGAGGTGCGTCCTGTTGTGGTTCCATCTACCTGAGAGATTTGTTCCAAGGGTATTTTTGGAACTTGCTCCTTCGGTGGCTTATTACTTTGCACTCTCCCACAACCATCATCCGCTTATATATAATTTTCATTGGATTAACAATGTTTTCGAAAAAAGAGATACCAAACCAATTTTTAGGCAAGAACATTATATTTTTTAACTATAACATTTCTAAACAACGACTATTATCCAGATATCTTTTGGCTGTACATTCCATTCTCCTCATTTGCCTTCGTTTTCCGCATCTTATAAATTGCAATCAGCAAAATAAACCAAACAGGAGTTACAAACAAGGCAACGCGAGTATCCTCTGCAAGTGCTAGCACGACAAGAACGAATGCTAGAAAAGCAAGGATCAAATAATTGGAAAATGGATAAAGCGGCAATTTAAATTTGTTCACTTTTGCTAGTTCTGGTCTTGTTTTGCGGTATTTCAAATGGCTGATGACCGTAATTCCCCAAATAAAGATGAAACATACAGTAGAAATACTTGTAATTAGTGTAAATACTCCTTCAGGCATTACATAGTTCAACACAACGGCAATTAAAATGACAACAGTTGAAAAGAGCAATGCATTGGAAGGTACTTTATGGGAAGTAAGTTTTGCAAATGGTGCAGGTGCATTTTTATCTTTGGCAAGTGTGTATACCATCCGGCTTGTACTGAAAATGGCGCTGTTGCATGCCGAAGCTGCGGATGTTAGAACGACAAAATTGACGATCCCAGCAGCTGCAGCGATACCAACCGCCACGAAAACTTGAACGAATGGGCTTTTCGATGGGTTAATAGCGTTCCACGGATAAATACTCATAATAACAATAAGTGCTCCAATGTAGAAAATTAACACGCGGATAGGGATATTATTGATTGCTTTTGGAATTACTTTTTCTGGGTTTTCTGTTTCACCTGCTGTAAGTCCTACAAGTTCAATGCCAACGAACGCAAACACTACCATCTGGAAGGAAAGGATAAAACCATTAATGCCATTTGGGAACATGCCTTGGTGGCTCCATAGGTTCGTGAAACTTGATGTGCCCGCATCAGTGGAAAAGCCTTTAATAATCATAAAAACACCGATGACAATGAGTGCTAGTATCGCGATGACTTTAATTAAGGCGAACCAGAATTCCATTTCGCCAAAAAGCTTTACAGTAGCAAGGTTCATCATTAGCAAAAGGACTAGCGCAATTAATCCTGGCATCCACTGTGGTACGGAGGGAAACCAATACTGGGTATAAAGACCAACTGCTGTTAGGTCTGCCATTGCGATTGAAACCCAGCAAAACCAGTAGGTCCAGCCAGTGATAAATGCTGCCATATTACCTAAATAGTCTCTTACAAAGTCAACAAAAGAATGATATTTCAAATTAGATAAGAGTAGTTCTCCAAGTGCACGCATGATCAAAAAGCAAATGACACCTGTAATTAAGTAAGCAATTAAAATCGATGGTCCAGCTAAATGGATAGATTTTCCTGCTCCGAGAAATAATCCTGTTCCGATTGCCCCGCCAATAGCGATTAGTTGTACGTGTCTGTTTTTTAAGCCCCTCGACAATTTCTGTTCCTGCATATAGATTTCCCACCCTCTACTTTTTTTTATATGAAAAGGTCAGTCCCATTCCATTAAGATATCTCAGGTAAATGTTTCAAACTATCCTAAATAAAATCTATAATGGAAATTGTTGATGACACTTACTTTTACATGACTAAATGGTAATTTTGGGTTTAATGGAAATTAGTTGCAGAGAGTGTTAGTTTCTGCAACAAAAAAAGGACAGAAAAGGGCAATATTCCTACCCTCTCTGTCCTTTTACCTGAAAGTTTTTTCCGCAAAAATGCGAATCCCCTTTGGTGGCATATTTTGAAATATGCACTCTCCAGAGCTACGTCATGTAATGGTTCTTTTTACCTGAGAGATTTATTCCAAGGATTTTATGGAATTTGCTCCTTCGGCGGCGACATTCATCACTCTCTCCCAATACAATCAACCGTAAAATATTCAATTATTTTTTAAAAAAAAGTTAAATTTTTAATAGAGTAAATTATTTTAATATTGAAAGCGGATTCATAAAGTAATATTCTCATATACTTATTCCGTTGTCAATCAAATTAAAAACAAAATTTTGAATTCTCTTTTTTTTTTAAAAAGATAGAAAAGAAGTCTCTATCTAACAAAGTTGAACAGGGAATCGGAGATATTTACACCAACGCAGTTGCTATAAGTTGCCCCGTGAGTTTATCACATGGGCAACCTTTTTAATTACCTCAAATTTAATAGAGTTTACATTACAGTCAATCAAAAGTATGGACGTTTCTATTCATTTGGTCAAAAAATATTCAAAATGTAATTTTATTTTCTTAATTGAATTTGTAATCCTCTTTTATAATAGGTTTCCATAACTTCCTTAGGAACCATACTGCCTCCAGTTGCCCATGAAATATGAATAGAATTGACCATTTTTTGTTTTAAGTGATGATCCATCATGTAGTTTTGTCCTGCTTTTTCTTTAAATAAGAGTGCTGGACCAACAATACCCGCCAATGCAGAAGGCTCTAAGAAAATTTCCTCCAAATCTGCCATGGAACTTAAAAGTTTATATAACCTATCATCCCCTACAGTATAAACACCACTTATGAGGTTTTCCAATGTTTTTCCAACAAAACCAGATGGCCTGCCAACTGCTAGACCGTCAGCATCTGTACGATTATCAATTCCGATTTCTTGAACGGAAATTTTATCATGTAGTTCGGTCATTAAACCTAGAAGCATACAGGGCGAATGCGTTGGTTCTGCAAAGAAGCAATGAACATTATTTTTAAATATTAATTTTAGACCAAAAGCTACCCCTCCTGGTCCACCACCTACTCCACAAGGAAGATATACAAACAGTGGATGATTTTCATCAACTGTTATTTTCATTTGATCTAATTGTTTTTTTAATCTAGACGCTGCAACCGCATACCCTAAAAATAAAGTAGTTGAATTTTCATCATCGATGAAATGACTGTTCGGGTCTTGTTCTGCCTGATTTCGTCCTTCCTCTACAGCAATACCGTAATCGGATTCATGTTCAACTACTTTTACCCCTTTTCTTCTTAAAAGGTCTTTCTTCCATTGTTTTGCATCAGAAGACATGTGAACTGTTACGTTAAACCCAAGCTTTGCACTCATGATTCCAATACTAAGTCCTAAGTTTCCTGTTGAACCTACTACAATCGAATACTGAGAAAAGAAGTTTTTAAATCTTTCGCTATCCAAAATGGAATAATCATCTTCAAATAATAACATCTGATTTTCGATTGCAAGATCTTCTGCATGTTTTAAAACTTCATAAATTCCCCCTCTTGCCTTAATCGAACCCGAAATAGCAAGATGGCTGTCACATTTAAGCAGTATTTTCCCCTCAATTTTTTGATTATACATTTTCTCTAGATAGGCATGCATTGATGGAATTTCAATCGTAGGGGATTCAATGATTCCATCCATTTTTTGTGTTTCCGGAAAGACTCTAGCAATATATGTAGAAAATCTGTTTAATCTTTCTTCTGCTTCTTTTACATCTTTTTCATTCAATGAAATATTGTTTATTGCTTCTTCAAACGTTCTGTATTTTGGATTCTCCCAAAAAACCTCTTCTGTAGAGACCATTTTTTTTAATAATGGATACTCATTTTTCCATTCCTCAATCGTTTTTCCAGCTATTCTTTCCATATACTCAATCCCCTTCCACCCTTTAGTTTAGTGGTTTCAAATATTTCACAACTTTATCCCATAACAAACTAAGCATTCCTAGGCATTATCTATTCTTCAATCCGTTTAATAATTTTTGCAGGATTTCCACCGACCACCACTTTATCTGGCACATCTTTTGTTACGACCGCACCCGAAGCGATGACGACATTATTACCTATGTTAACTCCAGGGTTTATAACAGCTCTCCCTCCAATCCAGACATTATCACCGATATGTACTGGCTTTCCGTATTCTGCGCCTGTTATTCTTTCATTTGTATTTAGCGGGTGGGTCGCTGTATATATGTGAACTCCTGGTGCAATCAAACAATTATCTCCGATCCAAATCCCACAAACATCCAAAAAAACACAATCAAAATTAGCAAAGAAATTTTCGCCCACGTGTATATTGTAGCCATAGTCACAACGAAATGTTGGCTCAATGGTTAAATTTTTCCCGGTGGAACCAAATAGTTGTTTTAATAATTCCGTCCTGTTGCTATCATCTGTTTCGAGTGACTCATTAAATATTCTGGTTAACCTTCTCGCGTTAGTTCTTTCTCTTAGTAATTCTGGATCGGCTGCATTATAAAGTTCACCATTCAACATTTTTTCTTTTTCTGTTTTCATTTTTTAACCGCCTTCCAATCATTTGTAAATGTCTATAAAAAAAGCTAGCCTATCAAAGCTTAGTCAGACTCGCTCAAATCCTCTGGATATTCCGAGTGATTTTTGTAAATAATAAGATTGTTAAACAAGAAATTGAGGTGGACTTTTATGCAAAAAAATCAACAAGCTAAAGAGAATTTGGGTTCTATTATGAAACCAGAATTTTCCGGAACTGATGCACAAAAAGTAAAACAAGAAATTCAAAAAGATGTAAGCGAAGGACAAGGTGCAATGACTTCCCGAGAGGCAGGAGCAATGCGCGATTAAAAAACCACTTTGAGTGGTTTTTTATTTTTTCACTTAATTGATACATTACTATAGCTCAAGGAAAATTAAAAATTTTTTCTTATTTGGACATATATTTTTCCTTGTTGTATATAGTGTATTAAAGGAAATTGAATAGGCGATGGAGTTCGTCATAACCGCGGAAAAACTAATGACTCCTACCAGAATAAGAAACTTTATTTCTGGTAGGAGTCTGTTTTTTGTAGAAGCTGTTGCATTAATGCATATACCTTCAATTAAAAATAGATGAATCTAAACAATCAGGGGGAATTTTATTTTGAGTGATATTCTTAAGATTTTTTTCATGAATTGCATTAACGATCTTGACAACCTTCTTATTATTTCCGCAGTAATCCGAAAGTATGGTTATCAGGTAAAAGCACTTATCACTTATATTGTTATCTGTCTAACCTTAAGCCGAACCGTTTATGTCATGGTTATTCATTTAATAGTAGAATTACCAGGTTTGCGCTTAATTACAGGAATTATAATCCTCTGCATTGCCTTTCGGTTGGCATGGTCCTTTGAAAAGGACAAAAGAATAAAAACTATTCCAAACATATCGGTTTTCCAAATGATGCTGATTGTGATTGCTACTGATTTCTCAGTTTGTTTAGATAGTGTCATGATTACCTCAGAACTATCATCAAATCCTCTTATTATAGCATTAGGTATTTTTTTGAGTGTTTCAACTCTTTTTATCTTATATTGTTCATTTACTGATATTTTAGGGAACACCTCATGGATTCAAGTCATTGCCAGCGGATTAATCGCTCACATTGCTATTTTAGGTATAGTTAAAGATCCCATAACAAAAAATCCACTTATATTTATTGAAGACGTATTAGAAATACACATTAATAATTGGATAAACGTTTTTGCCTTAGACATTGCAGTCATCATCATCATTATTGGTATAATAAGGAGAATACAAAACCGTGCCTCTTCATTTCATGAATGAGAGCTAGGTATAGTACCTAGCTCCCATTAAAGTAAAATTAATGTAGTATTCAAGCTTTTTTCTTAAAGCGTCCTGCAAGAGGTACTACAATTATACCTGCTATTACTACCTGCATAATGTTTCCGGGAACTGAGCCGAACGGCTGTATCCAGTTACCGTAAAGGATCACTTCGGTAAAATAGTAGCCAACAACTTTTATTATTAGTGCAGTTGCAACTGCCAGAGTGTTAACAAGGGCTCTTTTGCCGGGTACCTTTTCAGAAATAAGTCCGACTATGAAGCCCATTGTACCTACGATGATAAATGTAAACGGTGACCATAGTGCCCAACCAGAGACAACATCAAAGAGGCCCATCCCGAAGGCACCTGCGATGGCACCTGTTTTTTTGCCGTAAACCAGTGCTGCTATAAAAAGAGGCACGTTACCCAGATGGATTAGCCCTCCGTTACCCATTATTGGGAGCCTTATGTTGATGAACATCGTGGCTACAAAGGTTAATGCGATGAAAAGTGCATTGATGACAATGGCTTTGGTATTAGTTGTTTTTGTCGGTAAGAATGTTGAATTCATATGATAACCCTCTTCTTTTTTTAAAATAATATCATACAATCAGATACTTAATAAACAACTTTTTCATTTATAGCACATTAAAAAATCATTTCTGGCTGCCACGTATTTAATAAAACTACTTCACTTTTGCGCAGCTCCGCCCCTTTTCCACAGAAAAAAAACACTCACAAACATTGATTGAAATATCAACATTTGTGAGTGTTTTGTCTTTATTATAAAACCTTCTTTGCGGGACTTAAGACTCCTGCCTTTTTAAAAATTTCAGTTTTATGTTTCGCGCTTCGGCATCATGATATCAACCTTCACTGGTATTGCTCACCTTTTCTCTAGATAAAGCATTTTTAAACTGTTCAATTAATATAGGAACAAGCTCAAAGGCATCACCAACAATTCCATAATGAGAGGACTGAAATATGGGGGCTTCTTTGTCTTTATTAATGGCAATGATTAATCCAGAATTTTTCATTCCCACTATATGTTGAATCGCACCCGAAATGCCAATCGCAAAATAAATTTTCGGCGTTACCGTCACGCCGGTTTGCCCCACTTGATGAGCATGGTCGATCCAACCCGCTTCCACCACATCCCTGCTGGCGCCAACCGCTCCTCCAAGCGTTTCCGCCAATTGGTGAATTAACTGAAATCCTTCATAGCTCCCCAATCCTTTTCCACCGGCAACAATAATATCTGCTTCGTCGATTCGTACTTTCTTTACCGTTGCCTTTACAATTTCGAGGACTTTTGTCCGAATATCATCTTCTTTTAAGGATATTGTTTCTTCCACGATTCTGCCTGTTCTCCCTGATTGTGGAGGCAGTGCCTTCATGACTTTCGCGCGAACTGTCGCCATTTGCGGACGGTATTTTTTACATAAAATAGTGGCCATAATATTTCCGCCAAAGGCCGGCCTGCTTGCGAGTAGCAAACCTGTTTCCTCTTCAACATCCAGCTCCGTCGTATCCGCCGTCAAGCCCGTCGGCATATCGGTGGCTACCGCGCTTGCCAAGTCTTTTCCCGTCGAGGTGGCCCCGTACAGGATAATTTCCGGTTTATATTTATTACTGCATTCCAAGAGCGCCCTCATAAAAGTTTCGGTCCGGTAATGTTTAAAAATGGGCTGATCATATACATACACGGCATCTGCCCCATATTCAAAAACAGTATTTGTTAAATCCTTAACATTTTCCCCGATTAAAATCCCCGCCAATTCCACTCCCCGTTTGTCTGCCAGCTTTCTTCCGGCCCCCAGCAGTTCGAGGGATACAGAAGCAACCTCGCCATCCTTTTGTTCAATGAATACCCAAACACCCTTGTAATCTTGGAAATCCAATTATATTTCCCCCTTCATTTCAAACAGTTCTTTCTTTTCAAGCACGACGGAAAGCAACTGCTCTACTTGTTCCCGTGGACTCCCTTCGAGGAACGTTCCCCCTGCCGGTTTTTGCGGAGCCCATACTTTGGAGACAATGGTCGGAGACCCCTTCAAACCAAGCTGCTTTATATCTACCCCCTCCAGGTCATCAACAGACCAAATATGCGGTTTATATCTGGCAGCCTTTATTATATTTGGAAGTGGTGAGTACGGCACTTCATTGATTGTTTTTTCAACGGAGAACAAACATGGCAATGTGGACCTGACGACCTCATGCCCGTCCTCAAGCTTCCGATGGACAATGGCATATCCCTCTTCTTGATTGATATCTACCACACTATTCACAGAGGTCAGCGGTGGAATATCGAGCCTTCTTGCTATTCCGGGTCCAACTTGCCCGGTATCCCCATCGATAGACATTTTGCCGCAAATAATCAAATCGACAGGCTTTATTTTTGCAATTTTTTCAATCGCCTTTGTCACGGCATAGCTTGTTGCCAATGTATCCGCCCCGGCAAACCGGCGGTCCGTGATCAAATAGCCCTCATCAGCGCCTATTTCAATGCACTTTTTAATCGCATTTACCGCTGGAGGAGGTCCCATCGTCACAACGGAAACGATTCCTCCATACCTTTTCTTTAGACGCACCGCCTCTTCAACAGCATGGGCATCATATGGATTCAATATCGCAGGCGCCGTCCTTCGGTCCATCGTGTTTGTCTTCGGATTCATCTTGATAATTTTGGTGTCAGGCACTTGTTTGATACAGGCCACAATATGCAGCATTATACCCCTCCTTTATTGTAAAAAAGCACACGGTGCCTTTACTTTCGATTGTTTTCCACTTAAAAGGCCTTTTACGCCCGTTACCATTACTTTATTAAAGGAGATGTCCTTACATGCGAAATTTCTGACAAATATCTTTATAAATATTGAAAATAGGAAAATTTGCTCCATATGAAATAATCTCGATAAGATAGGGTAAATTTGTCCTGATCCACAAAAGCAAACATTATGCGATAATTAAACAAGAACGTATCTAATTACACAAAAACGCACAGCTGTAATCCTGTGCGATAAATATTATTATGTTTGAATTGGCGGGACTGCGTGGGAATCGAACCCACCAGACCTGCACGCAGGTCAGAGTAGGAGGGGGTGACTAACCCCCGACCTCTAACACCACCGTACATACCGTTCGGTATACGCGGTTCAATTAGGTATGACGTAAAAATTCGTATCTATTATATAAACTTTTCAGCCCTTGACTTCTCCAATATGAGTTGTCGAGGGTTTTGTGTAGAATTGGACTATGAGCAATTCTACAATATTTCTTTCTTGAATTCCCCCATTCAAATGCTTTGGCTTGTGGAACCCCTAAACTAATTAGATTCCTAACCTTTGTTTTAGGTTTCTTCCACTGCTTCCACATAAACATGCGTAGCCTTCTTCTTATCCATTCATCGAATTCTTTGGATTAACTTAGTGTATCTGCTAAAGCGAAATATCCGCACCAACCTGTTAAATATTGATTTAGTTTCTCAATTCTTTCCTCCATTGAAAGTGGTTTAGACCTTGACGTTAATTCTCGAATTTTCGTCTTCAATCGCTTAACACTTTCGTTTGAAATTCGAACCTTCGGTTCTTTATGAACAGTGAAGCTAAATCCAAGAAACTTCCGCTTCCATGGTCGGTCTACTGCGTATTTCCCTTTATTGACTTTTAGTTTGAGTCTTGGTTCGATAAAACTGGTAATGGATTTCATTATCCTTTTGCCAGCTTTCCTTGACTTCGCATAGATATTACATTCGTCCGCGTAACGTACGAATTTGTGACCTCTGCTCTCTAACTCCTTGTCTAACAGGTCAAGGATAATGTTTGATAGTAATGGACTTAAAGGACCACCCTGTGGTGTTCCTTCGGTTGCCTCGTGGATCACTCCATTTATCATAATACCTGCCTGCAGGTATCTTCGGCTGAGTTGGATGACCCGTTTATCTTTTATCCTTTTCGCCAGAATTCCTATTAGCTTGTCATGATTCACCTTGTCAAAGAATTTCTCCAAGTCTATAGCCACTGCCCATCTGTAACCTTCTCGAATATAACCCTTTGCTTTTCGAACAGCGTCATGTCCTCTCCGATTTGGACGAAAACCACAGCTATTGTCTGAAAAGGTAGGGTCAAAGATTGGTGTCAGAACCTGGGCAATAGCCTGCTGAATGAAACGGTCTGTCACGGTTGGGATACCCAGTAACCTCACTCCTTCCTTCGGTTTCGGGATTTCGACTCGTCGGACAGGGGTATGTTGATAATTTCCCTCTCTTAAAGAAGCCCGTTATATGAAGTTCGTGTTCCTCAGACCGGAGGTTTGTCGCTCGCTTCCTTCAGATTCCGCGTCACCGCGGACACCCTTGCGTTAAGCTACTGTTACTTCTGCCTTCACAGTTCGGGACTTTCACCCTAGAGACTGAACCCATGCTGGGCGAACATAAAGTAGGGAAACCTCTCTCGAGGCTTCCCTACCTTATTGCTTGATATTTACACTGTTAATTCGTTGGTGAGTTGTATGCTAAATTAGTGTCGTTATTTTTATTATTCTCCCCGTAACTGAACTCGTTACTTTAAGTGTCAAAGCTTTAATTTTTTCCTGTCCACTTAGTGGGGAGCACTTCAATTGCAAAATGGAGGGAATTTCTTATTTTCGGACACTATTTCCACTGATTGATTAAATAATCAGCATGGGCTTGTAATATATTAAAGGCTTTTTTGGAAATAAAGTTGTTTGAATAATGGTTGTCTAGCAGTACCTTGAAACCATTCAAATGTTTTTGGACTTTTTCCCCTAATCCTTTTTCTTCGTAAAGGCTTAAGGCGGTCAGATGATTTGTCAAGGATCTGGCAGCCTCGTTATTTGTAATGTCCCCATCATTCAGGAAGTTTTCTACAAGCTTCTTCATATTTGCCGCACTTATTTCAACTTTTACATCGACGTTTTGTTCCTTCTCGTTGTTGCCTTTAACGTCGACGGAAATCCAGCGGAACGTCGTGTTCTCATAAATTTTGATAGTTTCACCAGGTTCACGGATATTTGCAGCCTCATAGGTCGGTGAGTCGACTGTTGGAGTGCTTCCGTCTGTCGTATAGTGGATGCTGGCCGGTTTGCTTTGCGAGAATGTAATATTTACTGAACCATCAGGCTTTTTGTCCTGTATGATTTCTGTAGTGGCTGGCTTGTTATCACGACCGTACTCCATCGCAAGTTCAAACATTGTGATGACACCGCTGGCATACTCCTGGTATTGAAGCGATCCTTCCGCCCATGCCGGCTGGAATCCGCCTGGAGCTAGCCATCTTTGGGCTTTTGGATCCCATTGTTCACCGCCTACTTCCCATCCGAACGCATAGATGCCATAATTGTTGTACAGTTCTTCGCGAACATTGCCCGCGGAGGAATAGAGGACATCCGCAGAGCCTCCAATGTTACTGGGCTGAACAACAGAGTCACGCAAGCTTTTAACATTGGACAGGATTTTCTCAGCCATTTGCCAGTAGTACTGTTCATCACGAAGTGGAGGGCGCGGCGTTGTAATTCGGCCATCCGCTTTATAAGATCCAGGCTGCCAGAACAATTGGCCTCCGTAACTGTGAACAGTCATAAAAAATTTAATATTTGAGTAATTTTCAGCAAGCCAGACAGCATTCTGGGCTTCCGGCTCAGATAATTTACTAGGTCCAGCGTACGTATCGGATGTACAAACAGTTGAACCGCCGCTATATCCATCGTATACAGAACCGACTGAATAATTACGGTTGAGGTCGACTCCCCAGCTATTCCGGCGTCCCGGGTCTGCATTTTCCGGTCCGCAGTGGTTCGTCATATTCCGTCGCTGCATGTTCGAGTCAAAGAAGGTATAGTGGGCACCATCTGGGTTATTGGATGGAATGATGAAAATATCTACGTTGTCTACGATCTCTTTTGTCTTTTCATCAGTTTCATAGTTTGCCAGCAGTCTTTCGGCTGATTCTAGTGCTACGAGGGGGGTTACCCATTCCCGTGCATGATCTTGAGCCTGAATCATAACTCCTGGCTTTGTTCCGTCTCTTTTCTTTCCTATGCGAAGGGCTTTCATTGTAAAAGGCTCACGGGAAATTTCCTTCGGCCCTTTCAAGAAATCAGTCAGCTTAGTCGCCCCAAACACTTTCGCAATACCACTACCATTGCCGTTCCGGTACAGATCTGCGGTTACCAGTGCGTTGGCTTCCGGGTCTTCATTAATCGCCGCTACAACTTCCTTTGCTGTCGCTGCAATTTTGCTTGGGTCGTTTTTATTAACAGCCAGATGTACAGTGATATTGTTCGCATTGACTGATACAGAAGTTTCATTACCAACTATTTGGCGATCCAGCGTTACAGTGATGTCATTGCCGCCTTCATGGCCGTATTTTTTTGAAGATACATAGAAAGTACTATGAAGATCACCGGTTGCCCCGCTTGTTCCATTGCCAAATTGTGCCTGAGCGTGACGGCGGTAGCCATTTGTCTTGTTTGGCAGCTCAATAATTTCAGTGATTTCCGGATGTTCCGCCGCCAATTGTTCAATCCGTTTATACAGCTGTGTCGGATTTTGGTATCCATCGGCAAAGCCGCTCTTGTATCCTGGTCGGTCTATATCAGCCTCAATGGGGTAGAGCCAGTCATTCACTTTTGCGCTGCTTTCCGCTCCGATCGAGCTCGTAACCTTTATTGTGTCCGGCCTAGGCCCATCCACTTTGGCAAGCACCCGATGGTACATATAAACACCGGAGTCCATATAAAGTTCCATCTTTTGGGACTTATCACCCCAATGCAGCGTCAGAACGGCTCCGTCCTCGGCTGTCGTTTTTGCTTCAACTGACAAGAATCCCTGTCCATGACTGGTAAACCAGTCAACCCTTCCAATCGTAACTTTATCATTGGCGAGTTTCGCCGTTAATGATCGCAGTGCTTTTTCGGGGGCTCCTCGCAATGGATCATCGGCTAATATGATGCCATATTCAGGCAGCGCCTTTAGCTGTTCTTTTGTCAGTATAGCATCCACCTCAATGCCGTCGGGGACGCGCTTAACACCACCGGCAAGGTCATAGCCCTTGTTTTGCAGGGTATCGAGGACATCACTGCCAGGCACTAAAATTCTGACTATTTCCCCAACTTCCAGTGAAGGGGCCGCAGCGGGTTTAGGTTCATCTTTATTGTTGCCAGCCAAAGCGTGAGTCACGATAGAAAATAGCAGAATCATTGATAATAAGGTAACTAGTATTCTTTTCATTCATTTCACTCCCAATAAATATTTAGACGCCCTTGACATTTTTCCTAAAATGATTCCTCTTGTGTGTTTTTTATAGTTATCGGTAATGTCCCTGCACTGATTGCAGTACTAAATGCATTAACTGCGGCAGAAGAAATTCATTTAAAAAAGGTAAACGGATTCATCCTTACAAATGCTTTTACGGCCGACATCGGCTGTTGAAATAACCAACCCTTTTCGGGTGATATAGCAAAAGCAACAGCTAAGCCGATTATTATGGCGATCCCAGTTGTCGCGAGATAATAAACAAACGTCTTCACCCCGACTCGTCCAAGTTGCTTGATATCTCCATTACTTGCTATTCCTACAACAAGCGTTGCCTATATAAGTGGTGCAATGATAAATTTAATCAAACCTAGAAATAAATCCCCCCAATGGTTAAATCACATTGTTTGAACTTCCAAAAATAACCCTAACAATAATTGCTATTATAAAGGCTATCAAAATTTGCTTTTAAAAATTTATCTTATAAATATTTCACTTCCCTACACACTATATAAGATAAAATTGACGCTTTTAAAACCCTCTATTACTTAATTTATGAAGCGTGTGCAACGGTTTGTTTTTGATAATAGATTCCACCTCCTTTACAAACTAGGAAATAACTCCTAATTGATTTTAATAAAACACCTCCAAAAGTTGGAATATTTTAAATATACTTACAATTCTATGGTTTCTGTTATATCATAAAGTTAAAACTACAATAACAAACAAAAAGAAACACAAAATATTTAAAAATATTTTTTTACACCCTACCAACGGCTTAAATCGTTGATAAATCAACATTTATAGAGGGAGGTATTAAACAACATTGAGTCCCCCTGCTAAAAAAAATTTACACATTTTTATATATATGATAATTGCAGTCCCATTGGCAGGTGAATTAAACTTTTACCCTTTTAACGACTCCTTTCGTATAAGCTTTGGTATGCCAACATTTTTCTTTTTCCTATTATTATTACGAAAATACCCCGCTATTCTATCGGGTACTGTAGTAGGAATATCCGTTGTAGCATTTCGTATTTTGTTAGACCTGCTTCATCATGATTTCACATACTCTTTTCAACATCGTTACCCGACATTTTTCTACTATTTCACCTTTGGATGTCTTTTTTACTTTGCAAAGTCCAACCGTTATATTTACCAATCAATTTTAATAGGTTTTCTAGGGATTATATTTGATATTTTGGCAAGTTCAGCAGAGTTAACATCTCAATATGTTGCGTTTGATTCCGTTGTAACACGTGATGATATACGCAAGATTAGTGTTATTGCTATTTTCCGCAGCTTTTTTACTATAGGTATTTTTAATTTATATGTACTTTATGAAACACGGCTAAGGATAGAAGAAATGCAAAAACAAAATGAACACCTAATTACGGTCACCACAAATTTATACGAAGAGGCAATTAATTTACGCAAAACTTTAATAAATAGTGAAAATATCACAAGAGACGCCTATAACTTATATCGCTCATTAAAGAATATTGAGAACAAAAAGGATGAAAAAGAAGGTTTATCCCAAACAGCGCTTAAGATTGCCGGCCAAACCCATGATATTAAAAAAGATAATCAAAGAATCCTCTCGGGACTTTCAAGACTTATAGCCGATAAAGATTTTTCAGAGTATATGGAGGTAAATGAATTATTAAATATAGCTGTGAAATCTAATTGGAAGTATGCAAATTTATCAGGAAAAGAAATTGAAATTATATTGGATATTCAAGGAAAACATCCTAATTATCATATATATAAGGTTCTTTCCATTATGAATAATTTAGTTGGAAATGCTATAGAGGCTATTAAGAAGGATGGAATAATAACTATAAATGTACGCAGGGATCATGATTTTGTGGAATTTCAAATCAGGGATAATGGCCCCGGTATTGCACAAAATCTAATACATTTAGTTTTTAAACCCGGGTTTACCACTAAATATGATAGCAGCGGCAGAGCATCCACAGGAATTGGGCTCACTTATGTAAGGGAATTGGTTGAACAGCTTGAGGGTGAAATTATCTTGCAAAGTGAGGTGGGGAAACTAAGTGGATCCTACTATAAAATACGATTACCAATCTGTAAATTAACTTTGAAAGGTTGATACCATGTTATTTTATATAGTTGATGATGATGATGCAACACGCGCTATGTTGGCTGGAATTATAGAGGACGAGGATCTTGGGGTGGTAGTGGGTGAAGCGAGGGATGGCTCCATGATAGATGAACACCTTTTCACCCTAAAAAAGGTACGTATTTTACTGATTGATTTCTTAATGCCCATTAAGGATGGCATTGAAACCATTAATGATATCAAACCCATTTTTAATGGAAAAACTGTTATGATTTCCCAAATAGAGTCAAAAGAATTGATTGCAGAGGCTTATTCATACGGTGTTGAATACTACATAACTAAACCAATCAATAAAATAGAAGTGTTATCGGTGATTAAAAAGGTTATCGACCGCATTTATTTAGAAGAATCCTTACATAATATTCATCAATTAGCGCGTAATGTACTTCCGGATAATACTACACTTAAAAAAAATAATTTTCCAGCACAAGATTTTACTTCATTTGCCCAACATCTTTTATCGGAATTAGGAATTGTCGGTGAAAGTGGATATCAGGATCTATTAGATGTTTTAGATTACCTTCATCAGTATGAAAGAGTAAAAACATTTAAAGATGGTTTTCCCCACCTTAAGGACATTTTTTTAAAAGTAGTACAAGGAAAACATGAGTCATCGCCCCAACCAGAAGAATTAAACCGAGATATAAAGGCTTCAAAACAACGTACTAGAAGGGCTATTTATCAATCATTGAACCGCTTGGCCTCACTTGGATTAAACGATTTTACAAATCCAATATTCGAAAATTATGCCCCTAACTTTTTTGACTTCGCTATAGTACAAGAAAGGATGCGTGAAATTAAGAAAGGGAAATCACTACCAACTTCACAAATCCGAATTAATACTAAAAAGTTTATTCAGGTTCTATATTTTGAAACACAGCGGTTAACTTCGGCTAAGTCAAATTAAGCCATATCATGGGTATTCAGAGTTTTATTCTTTTTCTTGCATACTTGTGGCAAGTGTAAGAATTTCCTACAAATATAAAGTATCGAATTTTGTGATAACCATGTTTGTCCTTGCTGATATTTATTCCCTTGTATAGCTGGGTTCATTAATTTTTGAGGACCAAATTCACAAATTTCAATTGTTACATTTTTCATTCGAACAAAACTTGTCTAACCAAAAGAACGTCAACTTTATATTTAAAAAGACCATGCATACCCTCTTTCTGTGCCATCTATGACACGCTTTTTGAGCCACTTCTAACGGAACAACTCAATTTGCTGTTAAAAATTGCTAAGGTAAGAACGCCGGTATATACCGCTATTATTTATGCAGCCGCCCACACTGGAATGCGGAAAAGCGAATTAATAGGTTTGACCTGGGAGCACGTTGATCTTAAAGCTGAAAAGTTTTATATCCGCCAAACCATTACGGATGCAAATGGAAAATATATTTTTTCAATCAAATCCCAAAAACGGAAAACCAAGAGGGGTAAGATTAACAAAGGAACTGAAAAAGCTAATTCAGGCGCTCAAAGTTAAACATGATCACCGAAGAAAAATCCTTGGAGAAACATTTAACCATCATAATTTGGTTTTTTGCAACTCCAAAGGAAATATCAAGCACCATCTAATTAACCAGAGCATTTAAAGATCTTTAAATGCTGCTAACCTCCAGATAGCCGATTTCATGATTTGCGGCATTCCCCATGCGAAAATGTTGCTGGAGGGAAAACGTCCCCTCCGCTGGATATTCCGCTAGTATTCGATTATCATCATCAACTTGCCCGTCATCGAATCTAAATTGGCAACTTCAGTGGGGCCGAGTCATCCAAACGTGGCGCCACTCTCCCCTTCCTATAAAATGCATAATTTCCAATCCCAAAAGCCAAAAGGCATTTCGACATCATGCTGATTTTGTCGATATGGATATGTTTTTTTAGTTTTTAAAAGAAATTACGGGCAGTGTATCGCAAATTGACTGTATGATTAAAGCAAAGAAAAAAGACGAAGCCTTGTTTCATTAAATTTGGTCCTAGATAGGTTACAGCTTTCATAATTGTAGGCACGCCTAATCTTTAGCTTTCTCTGTTACTACCCCTACCTAGGGTGTGTGAAGGAAAATTAAATCTTATTAAAGTAAAGGGCGCTTCAAGGATCCGCGCTTTATTTCATTTTAGTTTTTTTAGTTTTATGGGGGTAATGATTTGCCTTGGCAAGTGGTGGAACGCCATACAAAAAATACAACAAACACTAATACCATTAAAGGTTCCTAGAAATAAATCTTATAGGAATTGAATATAATTTAGGAATATATTGCAATCAGGTGAACTAACACAAGTAGTTCCGGCGATCGCGACATATCAATACCACGTATTTTCCTCCTCTTTATCAGTTATTCTTGTGCGTCTTTTCATTATAAAACTAACGATTGATGCCAAATTAGGACGCAGAGCTGCTGAAAATTCGATTGCGTAAGGGGCCGTGGAACAAAAAAATGATCATAAATAGTAGAAATGAGTTTTCAATTAGGATATTAATTCTTTCTACCATTGGAATATTTTTTATCCATTAATGGAGGGATCCATATGACAACCTTAATTATTTATGCCCACTCAAACAAGGATAGCCTTAATCATGCAATTTTAGAGAACGTCATGAAAGGGTTAAAGGAAGCCAAACGGAAATTTGAATTAATTGACTTATACGCGGAGAAATTTGATCCTGTTTTAGTCATCGATGAGCAGCACAAACCAAGGGATTTAATCTATGATCCATATACTGAAAAATATCGAAAAAAAATTGAGCAGGCTGATCAGTTAATTTTCATTTACCCGATTTGGTGGTATGGTGTACCAGCCATTTTAAAAGGCTTTTTTGATCGCGTGTTTGTTTCTGGATTTGCGTATCAACACCACGGGAAATTTCCAAAAGGCTTATTGAAGAATAAATCAGCATGGGTTATTTACACCATCGATGCTCCCTCTTTCTTTATTCGATTGTTTAGAAAAAATGTCGAATGGATTGTCGTCCGAGATTACATTTTAAAGTTCTGCGGCATTAAAAATATCAAAAGAACCCGACTAACGTTTGTTAAACATTCTACCTATGAGACCCGGCGGAAATGGCTTCAAAAAATCTACCATCAAGCAAAAACGATTTAAAAAATATGGGATAGCCACATCTGGAATTCCTAACCATTGAGAAGAACCGATGTAATGTACTATATTTTTTCAGAAACACAAAACTCCTCGGTACGATCAAACGTGGAGGTTTTAGCCTAACAACCGCAGCTATAATGGATTAAAGTGATTGCCTATACAGGATAAAAATACATCATCCCTTATCAAAATTTCATTTTAACTGGTCCGGTTCTCCCATTAAAGAAAAGCATATTCATATTGCTAGGGG
Organism: Neobacillus soli NBRC 102451; assembly: GCF_001591665.1. GTDB lineage: Bacteria > Bacillota > Bacilli > Bacillales > Cytobacillaceae > Neobacillus > Neobacillus soli. The sequence goes on from NZ_BCVI01000019.1 coordinate 146,179, forward strand.
AATATGAATACAAAGTAAGACAACGAAAGAGGGTGAGAAACTTGAGGCATCGGGTAAATGAGGAAATTAACCGAATCGCCGATCAGTTCATTAGGGACCAAGCAGATGACGGGTCCTGGCAATATCCTTTCGAGACTGGCATCGCAACAGACTGCAGTATGATTATCTTATTACGGACATTGGAGATAAATGATGAGGAGTTCATAAAAGAATTGGTGAAACGTATCGCCGGAAAACAGCAGGAAGATGGGTCATGGAAGCTGTTTCATGACGAAGAAAAAGGAAATCTGACATCCACTGTGGAAGCTTATTATGCCCTTCTTTATTCCGGTTACCGGGATCGAAAAGACCAGGAAATCCAGGCTGCAAGAAGGTTTATTATGGCCAACGGAGGGGCCACAGAAGTCCATATGTTTTTGAAAATCATGTTGGCCGTAACAGGACAATGTGAGTGGCCGCACTTCCCCATTAATATCGAAGTGATGCTTTTACCAGACTCCTTTCCAATCAATCTTTTTGACTTCTCCGTGTACGGGAGAGCGAACATTATCCCTTTTTTAATTCTTGCCAATACGAATTTTCGTAGGAGAACAGAGCTATCGCCCGATCTCTCCGATTTGTTTCAAAAAAAAGAAGTTCGTTTTTTTACAGAGGATCAAGCAGAAGAGGCCCGCTCGGTAATCAAATGGATTAAACAGGGAATTAAGGGCCTGAAGTCCCATGTTAATCTTCGCGAACTGTCATTATATCGTGCCGAAAAATATATGTTGGACCGAATCGAACCGGACGGCACCTATTTAAATTATTTCAGCACAACTTCTCTCATGATTTTTGCCTTACTTGCGAGGGGGTATTCGAATTCACATCCGGTGATTACTCGTGCCGTGCAAGGTTTAAAAGCGATGACCTGCCGTATTGACGGAGAACTTCACTGCCAATATACGACGGCTACGGTCTGGAACACGACGTTAATTAGTTATGCTCTGCAAGAATCCGGAGTCCCCTATTCATCTAACTCTATTCAAAAGGCAAATCATTACATTCTCTCCCGTCAGCATCTCAAATACGGGGATTGGGTCATTCATGAACCGAACCTGTTACCGGGAGGTTGGGGGTTTTCGGACATGAACACGATCCACCCAGATATTGACGACACAACAGTTGCACTGAGGGCGATACGTACTTTGGCCACAGAGCAAGTGGATTGCCGGCAGGCATGGGATCGTGGAGTAAACTGGCTCATTTCCATGCATAACAATGACGGAGGTTGGGCGGCCTTCGAAAAGAATGTGGACAAGAAAGTGTTGAATTTGTTACCGATAGAGGGTGGAAAAGATTTATTGATTGATCCGTCGACGGTTGATTTAACGGGAAGGACTTTAGAGTTCTTCGGAAACTATACCCATTTGGATCTTCACCATCCTATGGTGAAACGTGGGATTCGTTGGCTCTTGCGGCATCAAAATTCAGATGGTTCCTGGGTGGGGCGATGGGGCGTTTATATTTATGGCACATGGGCGGCTGTAACGGGAATGGTTGCAGTTGGGGTTTCCACGAATCATCCAGCTATTCAAAAGTCTCTAACTTGGTTGCGGAAAATTCAGAATCCCGACGGGGGTTGGGGAGAATCCTGTAAAAGTGATACCAAAAATTGTTATGTGCCGCTCCGCGAAAGTACCCGCACTCATACCGCTTGGGCCCTTGACACACTTATCTCGGCCGCAACTGGAGTTACGCCTGAAATTGAAAACGGTGCAGTTTTTTTAGTGGACGGAAAAGAAAAAGATTGGACAAAGACCTACCCAAAAGGAAGGGGTATGGCGGGATCCTTTTATCTCAATTATCATTGTTACGAATACGTTTTTCCATTACTGGCACTGGCTCATTATCAAAAATTAGCTGAAGAGAGTTAAAAACAGGGCGATTCGGCAGCTAGGGATTTACTTTCTGAAATAAAGCGATAAAAACATATAAGAAAAACAAATTCTTTCCAACATGTAGGAGGCAAAAGATGCTTGAAACCTTTCGCCAATTTTTCAATCTTAATACAATCATTTGGTTGTTCCCAATCATTTTCATTTTCCATGACTTAGAAGAAATCATAACAATTGAATCTTCCATGAAATCAAGCAAAAACAGTTTTCAAAAATCTCCCTTCATCAAACTAGCATTAAAAATGAGAGATAAATCAGGTTCGACGGCCGCCCAACTTTCTGTTTCGGCTACATGGATTTTGTTGATTATCACATTCACTACATTGATGACTACCCATTTCTCATTAAACGGAGGAGGCTTTCTTTTATATATAGCAATTCTCAATTTATTTATTCTGCAGGTAATCATGCATATTGTTCAGTCCATCTTTTTTAAAGGCTATACACCTGGAATCATAACGGCGCTATTCCTCCTCATCCCTTACTGTCTTATTGCATATTACAGTTTGTTCGAATGCGGCCTGATAGACTGGCATTTAATTTTCGCAAGTCTCCCCGTCAGCCTGCTCATGATCCCGATATTTCTTGTTGGGAATCTCTTAGGCCGTTACTTTATTCACTAACTGGCTCCTGACTCTTTCTGAAATGATAATATGGTTACTATTCCCCATTCAAAGGATAAGTTAGTCCATTATAAAAAAGTAGTTGCAGGAGGTGAGTAAATTGCATGTTGTTATAACGGGAGGAAGCGGGTTTGTGGGTCAAGCTTTGACTCACCTGTTGACTCAGAAAGGCCATCAAGTAACCATATTAACACGTCTTCCCAATCAAAAAAGAACAAGTGAGTCCATTAATTATTTGGAGTGGCTTTCTGCAGATAATCAACCTGAAAAAGAACTTAAGGATGTCGATGCCATGGTCAATTTAGCCGGGGAACCAATCGGTAGCGGACGGTGGACCCAAAGTAAAAAGGAGGCTATATTGAACAGCCGCCTCACAGCCACAAAAGAAGTAATTCGAATTTTGGGGCATTTAAATCCAAAGCCAAAAGTTCTTGTTAACGCTTCAGGTGTAAGTTACTACGGGATGTCAGATTTCAAAACGTTTAATGAGACCTCCAAAAGTGATGCAAATGATTTTTTGGCCAAAGTTGTAAAGCGTTGGGAGAAAGAAGGGGCACTGGCGAAAGAATTAGGCGTTCGAACGGTCTTCGCGCGTTTTGGTATAATTCTTGGTCAAGAGGGTGCCTTACCGCGAATGGTGCTACCGTATAAATTAGGTATTGGGGGGCCAATCGGCGGTGGGATGCAATGGATTTCCTGGGTGCATATTCAAGATGTGGTTGAGATGGTTTATTTCGCCATGATTAAGCCTGATGTAGAGGGACCGTTGAATGTGACCTCGCCTAATCCAATACGCATGTCATCATTCGGACAGTCCATTGCAAAAGTCCTTCGCCGCCCACATTGGCTTCGTGTGCCTGGGCTTGCTTTAAAAGTAGCATTTGGTGAAATGAGTCAGGTGATATTAAAAGGGCAGCGAGTACTCCCTCAAAAAGCACTTTACCACAATTATTCCTTTCAATTTCCAGACGTAAAAAGTGCACTTTCTGATATTCTAGGTTAACGATACATTGCGCCGGTATGAAGAAGGAAACTTATAATCCCGCTTTAGTCATGTCAGTACGACAGGCTCCCCTGCCCCGAATAGCACGCTGTGTCCATACTCAGCTGTTCGCAGAAAACTCCGACTGGCATTTGAAGGGATTTTTTTCGTATTTCAAGTATATTGTCTCGTGCGTCCGGACCAAATTATTACACTTAGGCCTTAGTCTAAATGACAGTTTACTTTTGGTAAAATAGTTATAGATTATTGAACAAAATAAATATTGTAACCGCCTGATAACTTTGAACGCTTTTTGCCGATTAATAGTGAATGATACACATTTCCAGGACGCAGCTTTGCCTTTCTTAAAAAAGTCGCCTGTTCCACCATCGAAAGCCGCTAATGGATGGAATCCAATGGTACCATAATGAGCATTGTAAGCCGCCGACTCTGATGACCATAGGTATCAGAATAAATCAAATATGATTGCTTTTGAATCTCTGAACTTAGGACATTATCGAGCAGCTCTTGATTGGCCTGTTCTAATTGTTCGATATGTATTTGATCAAACCCTGCAGTACCTGGAACAGCTGTAACAACCACAGGAGTGGCATTACGGAACAATTGAAACATGAAACCATGATTACAGGTTCGATTATTGGTTTCGGTTTGGCTCATGTTGTATTAGGGGCAATCGATATAGTCGAGCACCGGCGTTAAAGATTCATAAGGGAAGGACGATTGTCCTTCCCTTATGAATCTTTATTTTTTAGAATCCTATTTGTCCTGAAGTTATGTCCTCTCCCCTTAATACATCTGGTAGATCGTCAAAACTCCTGCCCATAACATTACCTCCTTCAGAAAACTAGTTAACAGTGCCAGTTGCACTACCCGAAAAATCTTGTTTCACATAAAAGTTCGCAATCCAAATATATTCATTAAAAGGTAAAAACCGCACGAGTGAAAATTTCACCGTGCGGTTAAATATGTATTATTAGATCATAATTGGCGGGACCGCCTGGGAATCGAACCCAGCAGACCTGGCACGCAGGTCTCAAGCAGTTTTGAAGACTGTGGAGGACACCAGTGCCCCATTCAGCCCCATAGGATGGAAATGATCAATGTGTTATAACTATGGTTTCACAGTCTTTTTAGAAACTAAATCAATGTTCTTGCTTACCTATCATTTGTAATCATATTACAATGTAATATAGTAATAATCAATAGAATCGGCTCATTTGTCACTTTTTCGACATGCTTCAACGCTTTGCAAGGGGAATCCCACCATTTTTTCCAACCTAACTCGTCCTTTCTTTACATACCCCCGCGCAATTTATCGCGATTACTTGTCATTTCCCCTAAAAAACAGCTATAATAAATGAAAAATAGTTCTTTTGAAGGTGAAAAATAGTATGCTTCAAGGTTGGTTTTTATGGTTTATCTTATTATGGGTATTTATTTTAGTCGGCTTATTCGCCATCGGCGGTTTCTTTATGTTCCGAAAGTTTTTGAAAAAGATGCCGAAGGAAGACGGCAAATCGGTGATGGATTGGGAAGAGCATTATGTGAATGAATCGCGGCACTTGTGGAATGGCGAGGAGAAAGCACTTCTTGAGGATTTAGTCAGCCCGGTTCCCGAGCTTTTCCGTGATGTGGCCAGGCATAAGATTGCCGGAAAAATAGGTGAGCTCGCCCTGAAAGAAAAGGCTGCCAAAATCACGCAGGAACTCGTTATCCGTGGATACATTCAAGCGACACCAAAAAGGGATCATAAATTTTTACGTAAAAAGCTTTTTGAAAATCGAATCGATGTGACACCATACGAGCATTTATTTTAAACCGTCACCCTAGGCGGTTTTTTATTTTATCAAAAATAAAAACACTGACCTCGATGAGTCAGTGTCCCTATCTTTATATCGTTTTCAAACGGTGAAGCTCTCGATAAAGTTTCATATAGGATCTATACATCGCCACGCGCCACGGTACAATCATGCTGAATGCCAATAGAAAAAACATGCCGCTTAACTGACCAATATCAATTGTACTGCTTAAAATCGTTTTTAATACCAGACGGACTGCTAGCAAACCGACTAAAATAAAAATAAACGCTTTGGACCGCTTTAAATAAATATCATTTTCACGAATCTCAAATTTAGAAGTTTTAATCAGCAGGATAGAAAAAAGCATCCCTACAACTACTACCTCTAGTATTTCCAATGAGGTTAATCTAAATTCAGGTATCACATACATTAGCGCCCCGCTTGACATGAAAATAGGCGGTAAGATAATTTTTTTTATATTTGTCGGTTTCTTTGCGGCTTTCATGCGAACAAACAACACAAAAAAGCCCATGAAAACAGCACCGATGGAGGAAATAACAACGTAGTTCATTGAATTCATTCTTCCCTTAGCAAGTTATTTACTTACCCATTATATCTCAATTGATAGATATTGAAATATTTTTTTCTCTATATTATGTTCCCAATTATGAATTGCCAAAGGTAACCCATACAAAAAAAGGAAAAATCGTTCCCGGAATCCCGAACAGCCTCTATTTCAACACGCGGTTAATGGCTTCTAGAAGCCTGCAATCGTCAAAAGGCTTGACAAGAAAGTCCTTTGCGCCGGCTTCAATGGCTTCGATAATCATCTTTTGCTGACCCATTGCCGAACACATAATAATCTTTGCATCAGGAAATTCGGCCCGAATAATCTTAATGGCTTCAAGTCCACTCATCTCCGGCATTATAATGTCCATGGTAACAAGGTCAGGCCTTAATTCACGGTACAACCTAACAGCGGCTTTACCATCCTTTGCCTCCCCCGCTACCACATGGTTATCACTCGTTAGAATATTCTTTAACGTATTTCGCATAAATTTTTTATCGTCTACAATTAGTATTCTTGCCAACGCATTTCCCCCTTGATTTGCCATGTATGCGGCAAAACATCAATCTATCATCCCCATCTTTAAATATATTGAATTATTCCACAATTAGCAAATTTCAGGGAGAAATGGAAGTTAGAATCCAGTGAAGCCGCCAAACAAATCTGAGAAGATAGTAATAATTTTTGTCATCCAGTCAAAAAAGAGCACAATCCCCATCACAATCATTAAGTAACCGCCAATTTTCATAATCTTAGCACTGTGCGTCCGGATCCATTTCATGCGGCCAACAAAGAAAGATAGAATTAAGAAAGGAATGGCAAATCCAAGTGAATAGGCCGTCATGTACAAAACACCTGATCCTGGATTTGTGGCCGCAAGTGAGATAACGACTGTTAGAATCGGGCCTGTACAAGGTGTCCACCCAGCCGCAAAGGCCATACCAATGAGGATTGACCCAATATAACCGGAAGGTCGATTTTTAAATTCGAAACGACGGTCCTTCATCATAAACTGCGGATTTAAAACCCCGACGATGATTAATCCAAAGAAAACGATAAAAATCCCGCCAAGCTGACGAATTAAATCCTTATATTCAACAAAAAAACGACCGATAAAAAAGGACGTTCCGAACCCAATCACAATAAAAATTACCGAAAAGCCTAATAGGAAAAACAAGGTATGCAGCAGGCTCCGCTTTTGAAGCATCGCATTTTCACTTTTTAGCTCCCCGACAGACATTCCTGTTATGTATGATAGAAAGGCTGGGTAGAGCGGCAAACAACAAGGCGATATAAAACTTAAAAATCCGGCACCGATTGCTATGAATATATTTACATCAGACATATTAACACTCCCACTATAGTCGATACGTTTTTATTCTAACAAATGTTTGCCTTAAAAGATAATGGTTAACATGAATATTTTGTGTCTTCGATTGTTTTTTGATATTTCTTCAAGATATCCCCTTTTCTCCAAGAATATGTCTGAATTTAATGGGTATTTTTTTACAAATGTCTTTGAAATTATTACATCATAGGTTATACTAGTAAAACAATGCATTTTTGCTAGTCTTACATTCTACTTTTCCCTAAAATTAGGAGCCACTCCGGAAAGGACAACGGCCGTGATCAAACAAGATTTAGTAGCATTAATAGAAAAAAAACGAGCTGAATTAATTCAAGCCGCCATTAGCAACGGCCTGACATCCTCCGTTGCCATCCGGTATAGCCAGGAGCTTGACCACCTATTAAATGAATATAATCGAGTCTATATAAAAAAAATTCCATCATCAGCCTGTTAAAAGGCGAAGGAAAAGCCTGGAGATCTTACTCCGGGCTCTTTTTCTATCCATTGATAGCATCCTCAAGCCGCTCAACCGCTCCGTTCTGCAAGAGGAACATTTTATGGTATAAACCTCCAAGTCCCAGCAGTTCTTGATGGGTTCCCCGTTCGACAATCTCGCCTTGATGCAAGACGAGAATTAAATCTGCATCCTGGATGGTTGATAGTCGATGGGCAATTGCAATGGTGGTCCTCCCTTTCCGCATTTTTGCCAGCGCTGTTTGAATCGCCTCTTCTGTTTCTGTATCAATATTTGCGGTTGCTTCATCAAGAACCAATATTTTTGGATTAGCTGCAATCGTCCGTGCGAAAGCGATTAATTGCCTTTGACCGCTTGAAAAAGTAGCTCCCCGCTCCACTACCTTATGATCAAGGCCATCTTCAAGCTTCTCAATAAAGGTATGGGCCTGAACAAACCTTGCCGCCTCTGCTACTTGTTCATCCGACATGCTTTCATTATGAAGGCGTATATTATCCTTTACCGTCCCATAAAACAAAAACGGATCCTGTAAGACAAGGCCCATTTTCTCTCTCAGCTCAGGCTTAGTATAGTGACGAATCGATTCCCCATCAATCAGAATCTCCCCACGTTCGTATTCGTAAAAACGCATCAACAAATTAATGATGGAACTTTTCCCACTGCCGGTATGGCCGACAAGTGCGACCGTTTCGCCTGGATTCGCTGTAAAAGAAATATTTTTAAGGACGTCTCTTTTTCCATCATAAGAAAAGCTTAAATCCTTAAACTCAATCTTTCCTTTTTCAATAGACTTCACCTGAGCATCTTTTTGAGCAGGTGCCAATTCTTCCTCATCCAATAATCTAAAGACGCGCGACCCAGCCACAATCGCCTGCTGGTACAAGGAAAGCCTCATCATCATTTGGTTAACAGGCTCAAAGAATCGATCCAAATAATTAATAAATGCATAGATAACCCCAATCTCAACGCTGTGTTGGAGGGAGGTAATCCCAAAATAGCTTAGGACAATGATTAACGCAAAAATATAAATTAAATCAATCGCTGGCCTTAACAATAAGCCATCAATTTTAATATTCTTCATCCCCGCACTATAATGCTTTTCATTAATATTGCCAAACTCCTTGCGAAGGCGTTTTTCCTGACGAAATACCTGAATAATCGCCATGCCCTGCAGCGACTCAGCGAGCTTCGCGTTCAATTGGCTTAATCTTTCCCGCATATCAAGGTAATATCGCGAACTTAGTTTTCTATACAGGTTCATGACAAATAATAAGATCGGGATAATAATCACGCAAAACAAAGCTAATTTTACATTCAAGATAAACATAGCAATGAATATACCTGTCAGCAAAAATCCACTTTGAATAAAGGTCGCAATGACGGTGACAAACATGTCCTTAATGGCTTCGGTATCATTTGTCACCCGGGACACTATACTTCCTGCGGGCGTTTTATCAAAATATTTTAAACCAAGCGACTGGACCTTTGAAAAAACATCAATCCGCAGCTGCTGGATAATATAGAGGGCTATCTCCTGAAATTTAACAAATTGGAAAAACATCAGAACAGCCTTAACGATTTGAATCCCCATATAGACAGAACCAAGAATCAGCAATGGCTGAAACGCAAGATTCCCTGGTGTCAAATAATCATCGATAAAAATTTTGACTAAATAGGGCAGAACGATGTCTCCTATGGTTGTTAACAGCAATAGGGCAAAGGCAACACCGATTAGTTTCTTATGCGGCTTTGTATATGAAAGAAGGCGGAATAAGATCTTTCTTTGCTCACGTTCGGATAACTGCATTTTCTCTTCCATCTTAATACCCCCCTTGCTCCACTAACTCTTCTAGCTGCTGGTGTACATACATTTCATTGTACCATCCGTCTATTTCCATGAGCTCATCATGTGTGCCTCGTTCGCTAACCTTCCCATCCTCAAGGACGAGAATAAGATTGGCATGTTGGATGGCACTTAAACGATGGGAGGTAATGATGGTGGTTTTTCCTTCACGATTCTGCCTTAAGGAGGATAGAATCGCTTCCTCCGTTTTCGCATCTACCGCTGACAAGGAATCGTCGAGTACGAGAACTTCAGGATTCATAAGGAGCGCCCGGGCGATCGAAATTCTTTGCTTTTGCCCGCCCGACAATGACACACCACGCTCACCAACCACTGTTTGATAACTATCAGTAAATTGGAGAATATCGTCATGGATATTGGCTAAATTGGCTGCATGTTCAATTTCTTCGATTGTCGCGGTGGGGTCTGTAAAGGCAATGTTTTCAGCAACAGAAGCCGAAAACAAGAAATGATCTTGTGGTACATAGCCAATCGCTTCCCGTAATTTTTCCAGTTTGTACTTTTGGAGCGGTTCGCCGCCAAAAAGAATTTCCCCATGATAGCCCTCAAATTCGCGAATAAGCAGCTTCAATAGCGTTGTCTTTCCAGAACCGGTTTTCCCCACAATCCCGAGTGTCTCACCAGCTTTTAGCGAAAAGAGGACATCCTTTAAGAGCGGCTTTGAATCTCCAGGATAAGTAAATTCTGAAATCCTATATTGGATATCACCATATGGCACCACATCAAGTGCATTGTCATCATCGGTGATATCCACCTTTTCCCGTAGAAGAGCAGCAACCCTGTCGTAGGAGGCACGTCCGCGTTCGACAATGTTAAACAACCAGCCGAATGCCAGCATGGGCCAGATTAATAACCCTAAATAAGTCGTGAACGAAATTAACTCACCAATCGTTAACTCGCCGTTAAGCACATACTTTGCCCCAAAGGCAATCGATAGGAAAAAGGAAATGCCGACAATAATCGAAATAGTCGGGTCATAGAGGGAATCTATTTTCGCTACGACCATATTCTTTTGAACGACATCTTCCGATTTTTTACGGAAATCTTCAATATCTTCCTGTTCCTGTCCAAACGTTTTGATAACCTTAATCCCTGACATGCTTTCCTGGGTTTTATCATTTAAAGAGGAAAAGGCCTCCTGTGCCTTGTAAAAGCTTTTATGTAACATCGATCCAAACCAGCTTGTCAGCATCGCCATAAACGGCATCGGAATCAAACAAATCAAGGTTAATTTCCAGCTGATAGTAAAAGCCATTGCAATGATTACAAACCCGCCAGTGGAAAGTGAGTCTACAAGGGTCAGAACCCCAGATCCTGCTGTTTGTTGAATGGCTGACAAGTCGTTCGTAGCATGCGCCATCAAATCTCCCACACGGCTTTTCTGATAAAATGTCGGCGACATATTGGTAAAATGCTGATACAACCGATTCCTTAAAATCCTGCTAAGTTTAACCGCTGAACCAAAAATCATAATTCTCCAATAATATCTCAGTCCATACATGGCAAGACCGACGGCGATAAGAACAACAACCCACTCGACAAGCATACCCTTCGTTATCGTTCCATCGTTAATATGATCGGCAATCATTCCGATTACCTTTGGAGGAACTAACTGCAGCAATGCTACAAATAATAAAATAAGAACACCTGATATGTACGCTTTTTTCTCCTGCTTAAAAAACCAGCCTAATTCTAAAAAAACTTTCATTAAAACTCCCCCAAAACACTTGAAAATCCAACCAGTCGCGGTTTTATTTTATCAAATATTTCTAAAATAATAAAGATTTTGAAACCATGGTTTTAAGGCACGAAAAAAGCACCCATTCATATGGAGTGCTTGTCCGGTTTTATTTAGATTGCTGCTTGTTCATGGCTGCCATCATTTGGTTGATCTTCTTCTGCGACGGTTTCATGCCCATTTGCATCATCATCATTTTTAACATTTGTTCATTGATTGGCGGATTTTTCTTAATTCCCAAGGGTTTGAACCACTTTGAAAAGAAAAATTCAACCAGTATTTTAACCAATTTTCAAGTCACATTTCTGATAAGAAAAGTAAACCATAAAAAACGCATGTTTGTCAATGAAAACTAACTAGATTGAGAGGATACTGGTTAATCCTTCTATTATTATATAGATCCGAATACTGGTTGAATCTGAAGACAAAAAAATAGTCACCCAACTTAGGTAACTATTTATTCTGCATTTAATTTATTGTACGATTCTATGAATCTTTCTAGAGCCAGTTGTGGGTTATGTTCTCTATAATCTACTACGATATATTTATATCCTAGAGATTCGGCAAATTCTTGTTTGCGTTTATCGTTTGATTGTTCACGTGTTAGGTTGCTATTACTGAAAAACTCAATCTCTTTGTAATGTTGTAATCCATGCACCTCGACAATGATATTCTCAAATGGCAAACAAAAATCATATTTCCTAGTATCATTGGGAAATTTATATTGAGCAAAACAAACAATACCTTTTGACTCCAACCATTCCCGAATTATTTTTTCACCCTTGCTTTCAGAACAGTTCGGGCATCTAATTCCTCTCATAAAATCCGGTGGTATTACACTATATAAATGTCCTTTATCACATTGGAGTTCTACTTTTATTAAGGATTTTATATATTTTCCAATGACTTTATAACCTTCCGATTCAACCTCATTATAGAAGTTCTTTTCCGCCTCTATTGGGCAGTTACCCGAACATTTGGAGCATCGCCATCCCGATTTGAAATTTGATGGTGTAACACTGTAAACATGATTTTTAGTACATTGGATTTCTATTTTTTTATGAGAGCCTTTATAATCTCCGATTACTTTATAACCTTCCGATTCAACGGAGTTATAGAAATCCTCTTTTGCCTTTTCTGGGTTTCTGATTGAGCATTTCGGACATCTGTTGCCTGTGTGTATAAAATCATTAGGTTTCACACTGTAAACATGGTTCTTGTCACATTGTAATTCAATATTTGTTTTAGAATTTTCATATTCACCGATCACCTTATAACCTATTGATTTAACCACATTGTAGAAATTTACTTTTGCTTGTTCGGTAGAATTTCCAGCACATTTTTGACATCTGTAACCGTTTGTTATGTTATTGGGTGATGTATTATAAACATGACCTTTATCACATCGGATGACTAATTTGGTCATATTGTTTACAAATTCCCCAACAACATCGTAATTAACCTCAATGATTGCATCCACGAATCTATCCAAACCGTTTCTTACCTTATCAAAATATTCTCCGTTCTTCTTATACAACCTCACACTATCAGCCAATTTAATTCCCCTATACATTCTACCTTCTTGTTGTTGCTGTTCCATTATGAGTCACCTCATGTTGTTATTTAGTGCTATATTAGATTGTTCAAATACCTCTATTATACTACTGAATAAGCATGGAGACGAAGTGTGAATGTTGTGTGAAAGTGTCAATCACATTCTGAAGACACGGATATAGTCATTCAGAGAGTTACATTTAAATGCCTTCCTAGAGTTGGTGGTGTATAATATCTTCTTATTCTATTCTTCTTAACTCTTCCAAGTAAAGGTATATTTTTATACTTTTCCTAGGCATGGGTTTGTGGTGTAGCTACCCAAATCGACCTGTCAATTTTTTACCCGTCTAAAACTAAAGTATCCCCTCTACTTGAGGATATGCAGTGCTTCTTGCTCGTTTTTTCTGTGGGTTAATGCTCTTTTAGTGATTACCCTCTTTGAGCTACTTCTTTGTAAATGTTCGTCTTAAGCAATTCGAGAACGTGTGTTACTTGTGCTTAACTTTCCTTCCCTTGATTGATAAAACTCTGCTTTTATTAATTTAATATTATTGTTCTAAATCAGCCAGCACTATTTTTTATAAAAAACTTTCCAATTAGGAACTACTTAAAATTCCACAAAAAAATCCTACTTCCAATAAAGGGGATAGGATTAATTCTGAGGAAAAATACTAATCGTTTATGAAATATGTCACCCATGTCTGGAATGCTGTCTTAGTTTTCTTCTGGTTTATAGCAACAACTGCTTCTGTAGTTAAGAAGGGGACAGAGTGTATGGTAAAAATACTACGTGTCTTATATTGTTGCAATAGAATAGACTACTTCTTAGGTTATTTCTAACAATTTTAATACAGAGCAGTTATCGTTAAATGTAAAGATGTTTCACGGTTATTAAAAATGTTTTTTTTACTTATTACTGCTTATTCTCTAAGAACTCAATTTCATTCAACTCGCTAATAATTTTAATAAAGAATCCCAAATGAAATGAGTACTATCCTAGATGATCACTAGGAGTTATTATTTTGCTCTGATACATGTTCCTATTTCATATTAAGCACGTCATTACTGAATATAGTTTTCCATTGCCCCCCTTATGAGGGGAATTCAAAACAAATATAACTTTTATTAAAAATTTGGTATTACGTACATTAACATATATTTTATGGATTTTTAGAGAATCTCCAACTTATACATTATTAATAAATCCTATTTCATATCCTTCTCTTTCATTTGTACTGAATCTTTTGACTACGTACTTTTGGTATTTCTCTTCTAATTCTTCAGGAAAATCATTTTCTACTACGATTATTTGATGTTCTTTATTGTTTTTCAAAAACCCTTCGGACATATCAATCAATAGCTTAATAAGATTAACATATTTTGTAGGATCTTCCATATCTTCTTTTAGATCTTCATCATTACCAGTTAACAATAGCTTCAGCCTATCTTTCTTTGTTTTTCCTAAATACTTGCCTATAGTGTCGATCATTATAAATGAAGGATAGTTTGTATTTGTATAAATACTATTCTTTAATAAGCTAACTATATATCCTACTGAAACGAGCGTTCTTAACCCTCCGGAAGTTAGATCCGTATAATCCCGTTCTCTCACAATCGGCAAAAAGGTTTTGTTACTTAATCTAATTCCAAAAGGATTTTTAATTGGTATAGCTTCTAAAAACTCTTTTAAATATGATCCTATATCATCAAGAATTTTATCTATTGAGGGGGCAGAATTTTTAATAAATTCTAATTTAATGCCTAGCTCAGATAAATGGTCGGATATTGTGATTATATTATTTTCAATTTCATTAAGTTGATTTCTAATCTTTAAAAAGTAATCCAATTTATTGAATTTTTCACTTAAAGATGACTTTTCAGCTATTAACATATCCCTTTGAGATAGGTACGGAGAAATAAAGTTGGAAGATGATGTGTCTAATACTTCTCTTGCTCTATTCAAGTCTTCTGATTTTATTTTAATTTTACTTTCCAGAACAAATAATTCATCTCTTTCTTCCTCTATTAAAAGCTTAATATCTTTTAATCTATTTTTTATGCTGTTTATCTCTTTTTTTAATATCTCCTCATTATTATTATTAAAAAATCGAGTAGATTCTTCTATGTTCAAATTACTATCACACAAAGGACACATAACGCTAGCTGCAGTTATTTTTGGAAGTTTGTCCTTTACACTTAGAGATACCTGTAATTTACCTAAGTCACTACTGTAGTCTTTTTTCAAACGTAAATTTTGTTCTAAAAACATTTCCTTTTGCAATTTCTTTTTATTTAAATTTGATATATCATCATCTAATTCTGTTACTATTTCACGTAACTCTTCTATCTCAGTAGAATCGGATTTCATTAAATCGGTTAGCCTATTTATCTCTTTATTAATTAGGGAATATCTTCTTTCTACTTCTGATTTTTGTTCCATTAGAGATTCATGAGTAGATAGTTTAGTCTCCAACAGAAACGATGAAATAACTCCATAATTATTTGAGAGCTTTGCTTTTTCTTTGTTTTTTTCACCAATTAAATTTTGCAATTCTGTAATTTGGGTGTCTAAAGCATTATGTAAAAACTTAAAAGTTTCTTTGTTTTTCGCAACCAATGCATAGTTTTTTCTATCTAATATTTCTTTACTCCCTACTTCATCTTGGTTGAAGTAGCAATATTTAAAAATATCTCTAAAGCTTAAACGTACCATATCCGAATTTTCTTTTGACGGAGATTTCTTCACTTTTACTAAAGGGATATTTAAATTAGATAGAAGAAAATCAGAAAAGTAGCCAGCAGGTCCTTCTTTTGCAGTATATTTTGGTGCATACTCAAGAGGGAAAATAGACTCCATATTTTCAATTGTCGTAGAATAAACTTCAATATTCTCATCAGTTTTGAATATATCCCTTTTGAAAGTATATATTGTTCCATTCAACTCTACTTCTAATAATCCATATTTCCCATTTTGTTCTATCTCATCATACATATTAACCTTACTTCCACCTAGTAAGTAATCAATAAGATTTAATATACTCGATTTTCCAGTGTCCATATCTCCATGAATAATATTTAAACCACTATGAAAATTAACATTATAAGATTTTTCTCTACCAACTAAGACCAATTTGTTTATTAATAATTTTGGTGAGCTAACCATTTTTACCCCCCTTTATTATAGGTTTTATTATTTTTTTTAATTCGTTTGTCGTTGTTGAACGTAAAGGATACATAGCCTTACAAATTTCAACCATTCTTTTTATATGATCTGCTTCAGTATTTTTTAAAAACTCAATTCCCTCTTTAGTTATAAGAAAAAATATAATATCTTTTACTACATTTACTTCAACTAATTTATGTTTAATCAAAGTTTTCAAAAGTACTTTAGTTGATGTAAAATCGTATAACGACATTTCATTTGGATAAAGGGCTTCTATTGAACCGACTTCTTCATCATATAAAACAAATTTCTCATTACCTTTACTAGATATTACTTTTAAAACGTCCTTTAAAATGTTGGGATGCCTCACCAAAAATTCAAACATTACAATTTTTTCAATTGTTAAGATTGGATTTCCTTTACTTGTAAAAGAAAGGTTATCTAGTATAATAAGTAATCTTATAAGTCGGAAGTGTAAATCTGCTTCAGGAATGACAAATGATAATTTATTCTCCATATTTATCTCTTGCCCTCCTAAAGTCTTCTATATTTTTTATAGAATGATTCTGTTCCCACCATATATCCTTATCTAGGTTATTAGCTAATTGATGTAACATACCAGTTTTTTTTATAGCATCAAGAAAAGGGATAGTTGTTTTTAAATAATTCATATCCTTTTCAATAATTTGTTCATAAATTTTATTTACCAACTGATTACTATTTTTTATTTCTCCCTCAACTAATTTATTAAAAAAGATTCCATATAAATGTTCTATTTTTGTGTATAATTCTCTTAAATCTTCAAGATTATAACCTTTACTTATTAATGCCTTTTTCATATATTCAGCATTAAAAAATGTTTCTTTAGCACTTTTGATAGTTCTATTGTGAACATCCGCAATTAAAAGTTTTAAAACAAAGACCTCATCGTCCAACTTTCCATCATCTTCGAATGATTTAGAACTCATTTTTTTTTTAAAGTTCAAATCGGTAATAAACTCAATAAGGTTTTTTTTAACTCCTTGATAAACTAAACTGTCTTTTGTTGGTTTAGATATTGAAAGATGATCTTCGTCACATGGAATTTTAAATTGTTTTTCAACCTGATAGGATATAGCACTTTCTTCTTTTACAATATCATCAAAATTACCATAATAATAAATGGTTTTTGGCTTTTCCACTTTTATTTGAATCCATTCATCATTAAGTATCTTTAATAATTCACTTAATGGCTTTAAATCGATTATTTGCGGATTTTTTTTAAATAATGCTTTTCCAATATGCGCCCAATTTGAGCCATTATGTGGAACAGCTAAAGATATAAAAAGTTTTACCTTCGTATTAGAGTATTCCTTTAATTCGTTCAAAATATATGCTTTTGACACTAGGCCACCCATGCTATGGGCAACGATTATTATATTTTTATAATCAGAGCAATATATATCTATTGCTGCTTTAAAAAATTCACCAAGCTTATTAATTCCTATATTTTTCTTTGCCTTTATTGATTGACCAAACAGATTTCCTACAAAACTAGTTGAAAGTCTAGTCTTCCTCAAATCTACCAGCTTTGTAAAATAATCAAAATAGGCAATATCAAAATTTTTACATATTTCGTTTTCCTCTTTTAACATTTCCGGAAATGATTTTCCATCTGAATTTGTCCAGGTACTTTTATCACCTGTAAAACCATGAACAAATATGATTAAATTTTCTTTATCTTTTTCAGTAATAAAGCTTATAGGATTCATTCTCCATTTCCCCCCATAAAAAAGGAATAATTGCCCTTTATTTCCTTTTTGAAATATATCATAGCTTCATTCATTTATCCTAATCAATTTAATATGTATTTTTTACTACTAAACATATGTTTACTGAATAGTTTTATGTACAACATTAGTTGATATCCTCAACGTTTATTACCTCATTTAGGATGCAATATTCAATGAATCACCAAGTAGCACTCTGTGAGTTTGAATATTTACATTTGTTGTATTTTTGAACTTTCGGTCTTCAATGAAATCTTGAAACGCAAATTTTAATAACACTGAATAGACACCCATTAACCAGCTGGTTCTGCAATGCCTGACATGGGCGGTTTGGACGACATGCTGTAATTTAACCTCAAATCCTAAGTAATAAGGATTGTTCGACTGAGAAGCTGTCCGTATCATAAATAGTTTGTAAATAGAAGGCTACTTCCTAAAAAGGAGGTAGTTTTTTATCACCGTTTCCCCTAAAATTGTATGTATACATTGTACTACAAATATACAAAAATTGGTGTATATTCGGAAGGAAGCTATTCTCTTATCATGATAATTTTAACTCAATTGGAAGTTATTTCGGTAATAAATAAAATCGATATTTTATTAATTGGTAATAGATTGAATAAATCGTAAAATCTTGTTGATACCAACTTGGAAACTTGTCCCTAAATAAAAACCATATTTTGACATTACAATAGTTATCATATAATTTTTAAAATATGAAGATAATTTATACAAATATTACATTAATATCGTTTTTCCGCTTTGCAAACAAAAAAAACGTAACAAAATCTATATATGTTACGTTTTTGATTTCAAGATACTGTACTTCCTTATGCACTTTTTATTTCATTGATATTGAGTGTTTTGAACCAACCTTTCTGATAATCAAAAAATACGTAATTCAAAGCATTGCTATCTTGATTACTTATATAAACAATTCCTGCTAAACCCTTACTTTTTGCACATTGAGCAATAAAGTTTGGTACTAAATATTCTAACCCAGACGAGGTATCAGCACTAAAGCTACAGTATTGAACTAAAGGAGAATTTACATCTGTTAAATCAATCATTTTAATACTTTCTGTTAATTCCCATTGAATAACATCAACAGTAATATCTAAATCTTTAGTACACTCTTTAACTGCAACATCTATATTATCGCAAGTATATAATTCTCCTTGTCCCACGACATTGAATCTTCCATGGCTTGACATACCAAATGGAGCAGAAAACATCTCATCTGGACTATATAGGATTCCTCTTTTCTTTGGATTTCTAGGTCTGGCTCTGTATAATATCCTATTTTTCACATTAATTACAGAAATTTTTTCCAATTCACTTGATATTCTTTTTCCTACTTCATGTTCCAAACCCAACATAGGATACCTAGATAGATGCAAATAAAACGATATTACCTCTTCTTTTGTAATGTTCCTTAATAGATCACCTGCTCCTATTGTACTTACTAATGATTTAACGGGAATCTCTTCACTTGTATCTTTTTTGATAAGGACAGTATTTACCTTATTTTCCTTGATATCACATTCTAACTTATAATCAGAAGGAGATAGACCAGAAAAGATGTTATTAACATCACCTTTATTAATCTTTTTGTATGGATAAACATTTTCAATCGTTTCTTTAGGTACAACTAAGTTTTTAAATCTATCAAGTGGTGAAGTCCCCTTTAGCTTTACTGTATTT
>NZ_BCVI01000020.1 GCF_001591665.1 Neobacillus soli NBRC 102451
TGTGATTTTGCTTAATTTATCCTCCAAGTGTTTCTTCGAATCATTTGACACATATACTCCTCCTTTAAAGAATACCGCATAAATCTATATAATTATCCATCTACCATTATCTCATTTTCCATATCCATATTATAGCAATCTATTGATCAACAGCTATAGAAAAATCCTTAATATGTTCCTGTGATAGAATTATCATAAAAATCTACAACCATTAAGGGATTACTGCCCCCATTAATATCCCCTTCTGTCATTTAAAGCCTGTATAGTGATTCTAATTCTTTTTCGTTTCGGATTTTCTGTGGCGTGTGAATGAGGGTACATGGAGCGTATGATCCATTTCATTTGACTAAAAAAGTGGAAAATATGCCGCCAATCCTCAACATAAAGAAAAGACCCCATAGAGGATCTTTTAACTCGCTTCATATTCCTTGACCTTGCGATAGAATGTAGCCTTAGTCACTTTTGATTTCTTCATTGCTTCAACTGCTGAGATTTCTTCTGCTTTCCATTGTTTATAAGCCTGCTCAAATTCAGCTGTAATAGAGGTTCTTATGTCTTCCTAGGTGTTGTCCCTGTGCCTTAGCTGCAGCTATGCCTTCAGCTTGACGAGTTTTTATCTTAGTTCTTTCTTCCTCTGCAACCCATGATAGACTTGTAAAACCAAATCAGCCACAAAGGAACGGATTCAATCATTGTATTTCCGTGTATCTAATAGTGGCATATCAATTACAACTATATGTGCTTTGTTGTTCTGTGTTATATCTTTCCACTCATTTAGAATCATCCCAAGTTTACCTTTTGATATCCAAAGAATGAATTATTATATGTAGAGAACATTCACATAAATTTGAGAGTATTTTTCAGAAGACGGTATTTTTTGATATTATTCTAAGTTCCAAAAAGGGACGTTTACTCCACTTGTTGCTGTAGACCTATTCCCTTTTTCCTCATTACAGTTGCGGCAAAGAATTTGTAGATTAGTAACATCATTATTCCCAAACAAACTTATAGGAACAATGTGGTCTATCGCTTGTTTAATACCAAGATTCCTTAATCCAGATATATCTTTTCGACAAATAACACACGTACCTTTATCACGATAAAAAATAGCATCTTCTAACCAAGTAGGCCAATAAGTTGCCCTTTTCAATTTCTTAGTATCTGTAACATCTTCTGGATACTGCTCGCTTATCCAGTTACAATTCTTCTTTAGGATTTCACTGAACCTTAAATGAAAATCATGAAGAAACATACGATTTTGCATAATGATTTGGAATGCAGAATGTATAATAAGGTCATTTATTTTTTGAAGGTTAGAAGAAACTAGTTGCTCTAATTCTTGTATCTTTTTGTTATTTTCTTCTGTTATCTTTGTAATAAATTCTCCTTCGTCTAATTCCAATCGGAAATATTCAGTATTGTAACGTATCGGTTCATACTCTCTGGGAAGCACCTCTGCTTCGTGCAATAAGTAAATCATTTCGTTAATATAATCTACATTATCTAGGTTTTTTTTTGCCATATCTAATTCACAATCTACATAAACGTAATATTGTAACCACATGTGTATGATAGTTCTTCTATGCGGTTTAATAAGAACTGGCATTATTTTTTCTTTATCCCAATTCCAAAAGTCCTCCAAGGATACTTCGCTTTCTTCATCCTCCCTATAAAAACTTGAAATTACTTTTGCTGCAGTTTCTGTGGCTAAAGTATAAGAAATATATTCATGTTTATGCACTATCATTTCTCCTTAATTGATAACCCCATTTTAATTAGACTCACACATACCAATTTATCAACCTAGAATCGCACTCTCCAATAAATCATTCTTATTTTCGGGAGCATTAACTAGTAAAATCAAAATATTATTATGTTTTCATATAATGTTAATTCAAATTGCTATTATTTAATATTTAATAATTTCTTTTGGTAGTAGGCGCTTTACTACATCTTCACCCAACGTATCAATTTCAGTATTTAAAATATGAATTGTCTGGATACCTGCATGCTGAAGTTTTCTATCTTTAATAATATGATTATACGCAATATTTTCCCCTTCTATGTGACTTGGACTATCACCATCTATTTCTACTATAATAATTTGTCTTCCATTCCAAAATAAAAAATCAATACGATTGCTTCTGTCACTAACAAAAGTATTTTCATCCTCTGTTAGCGGGTCTTTAAAATATAAATGTGCTTGAGGAATTGGCAAAAGCGCATCATACCTATTATAACAATCAAAATAATATTCCAAAAATAGTTTTTCCTTGTCAGTTTCACATTTACTAAGAAGATATAGCTTAATCTTTTCAATATCTGATTGATTAATTTCATTATCCTCTGCAATCACTTTTGAAGTAGTAATACTATTTATATCCTGCACAGTGAGTGGAGGAGTTTTTGATTTATCTAAATAAAAGCAAGGTACTTCACTTTCAAAGTAAGTTGCCCTATCGTCCACACCTATTATTTTAATTTTGTTTATCCCATTTTGTATTAAATCCATAAGGTATTATTAATCTATTATCCAATTTAAATCTTAGTGTCATAACTTTCTATCCCCTCTATTTGGTTTCAAAATATCTTCAGTATTATTTCTAAATTCGTTTGTACAATCATCATTAAAAAGGATTTTCTTAGTTTCATTGATATTTAAAAAAATCTTTGTTTCGGCATCCAACCTATCCGAAATCAAAATTGTTCCTTCATCAGTAAAACTAATAAATCCCTTTTCAAACAACGCATCATGATTCGCACAAAGCAGCAGTCCATTATTAACATCTAACCGCTCATGATGATTAGATTCACTCTAAGGCCTTATATGGCTTGCTACTAGGAATCGCTCATCCGAAACTCATTTTAACAATTACAATAAATGAACCAATCTTAAATTGCCCTCCATTTCTTATACTTTGGCTTCAGCAAATAAGAAAGTAAATGTTCTACCAATTCCCTTTCTTCTTTCTCTTCAATTTCCAACCAGAATATAGTCAGCGTACCTTGATTATCTTGAAAAAAAGCATCCCTTCTTCTAATCGAATTTCCTTTCGATAACTTGCTATAGTGACTTTTTAATCTTGTTTTTAGCGGATTTCCTTTACCAACATAAAGGATTACTGCTGCTGCATTCTTATATACATAAATCCCTTTTCTGTCTTTCACATTTGATTCAATTATTTTTAAATTCATTTGTTTTTCTTGATCACTATTCGGTCTTACTTGTGTAAACTTAAATGAATTCCACAACATCGTAGTTAAAGGATAGTACCCTTGATTTTCTAATAATTTTTCAATTTCTTCTTTAATATCCCTTTTCATAAATTACTTCCCATGATTAATATTGACTTTAATTCCTCAATCGTTAAAACATCATCTTTCCTTCTATGTATCATTCTGTGGCAGTTCGAGCAAACAGGTACAAGGTCTGTTTCAGGATTTATAACCACTTCTTCTTGAATAGTGCTGAGTGGTTTTATGTGATGAATTTCAATGAAATCCTTACCTCGTTCTCCATAAACCTTCTCGAAGTTAAATCCACAGCCTGCACAATTCAGCCCATGAATCCTAATAGCTTTTGCTCGATTTACGGGATTCCGCTCATAACGCTTACCATAATAATAGCTAGTTGCCCCATCCCTGTGATATTCTTCTCCTTCAGATTCCTCAGAATCAATATCCTTTATCGATGTCTCTAAGAAAGCACTGTTATACTCTTTAAACAAGCCAGCCAAAATATCTTTAGAATCCTCCTTTTGCCAAGGATTTGCATTTGGTCTATCCTGTTTGTAATGAACCATAGTAACATCTTCAATTGCTACAACAGAATTTAATTGATGTAATAACTTAATTCCCTCTCTTTTTGCTTCTGTTAATATATTCTTAGATTTCTCACTTTGGACTTCCTTCTGTTTTACAAGCTTAGAATCTTCCAGTATATATACTATGTACTTATAATGGCTTAGTTGTAAATTCCAAAGTGGAGAAAATTTTACAACTAATATGTAATACTTAGTTTCATTCCCAATTACATATTCCTTATTATTTAAGTCTCTATTAAATACTGTATAATCGAAACTCTTTGTATTAGATTTATTGATATCCCCTTGTTTGTCATCTTCTGGGGGTGCTATAGGTTCTTTGTCATCTTCCAAACCCTCAATTAAATATTTTTTTCGGATTCCCTCTATATTCAGTCGTTCAAGACAATCAACTATCATTTTAAAGTCATTTTCATGTTGTTCTAGGACACCTATTGCCTCCTGCACATCGTAATCACTAAATATTCCTTTATGTTTATCCTTTAATCCAATAAAGTGTAGTATTCCCATCGCTTGATAACCCTTACTCTCATCAGGATTCAAACCAATAATATGCTCATCAAGCCAGCGGTGAGTTCTAGAATTAAAAAGATATTCATAGACAATAGAATCACGGATTTGGTCAGGGTAACTGTTATATTCCCGTGGGCGATTTACAGGTTCAAGTTCTGGAACGCTATAAAAGTAACTTTCATCATATTGAGATTTATTATTATTATTATTATTATTTTCAACAATGGTAAAACCAAGGTTTCTAAGAAACTTATTTGTTTCAAACCCTCCATTAAACAATGTAGAAGAATATTCTTCACCATTCGCAAAAATGTTTGCAATTGAAATAACATATTTAGGTGGATAGTATTTACCTTCATATAAAAGATTGAACCTTGTCGATTCCCGTCTTTCTGGTACTCCTTCTCTTTCAATCTTTTGTAAGGCCTTTTTTATATGATCAGTGTTTATATTTTTTGGTATTGGCATTAAATGGACACCTCAATTTTGATTACTTTAGATGGGTTGTATAATAACTTAATTTTTCTCCTATCCCTTTTCCTTGAAGCGGTACATTACAGATAATATCCTTTTCTTCTAGAACAGGAATTAAGTATTCCCTATACTTGACTCCAGCATAAAAGTCAATTTGTTTTAAATTCAATTGTAAACTGTCTATCTGCCTTAGAACTGACTCTGACCATGTTTTACGTTCTGATGCTCTCATATTATTAAGTGTAATATCGTATGGCTCAATTACATCGTGTTGTATTAATAGTCCGTATTTTGCTGATAAAACAAAACAATCGTCATAACCTTTCTGCTCAATGAATTTAACTGCTTTCTTAAACAAAGTTGATTCTTGTTATATCTCTCCCGTTATGCAAGGACAATTAGCTTTTAATTTGGTTCAACCAGTTCATCTCCGTCAAGTGTATAGGAATATTATACCATGTGATAGATAGAAAAAAAGAGTAGCAGAATGACATTGCTACTCTAAACAAAACTAATATAACCCTTTTAAAAAGCTGTTATATTGAATAAATCTTAATCCCCTGATAATTTTAATATTCTCTTTTTATCTTTATATGTTTCTCTCAATTCTTCGATTGTTTTATTTTTCAATATTCTTTTACCTATCCTAAAGATATCCTTCCATAGATAATCTTCTCCTTTAGGATGTCCATCTAAATAATCTGAAACACTCAAATTATAGGTATTTTGAGCAACTTTATCATTTATTCGAAGTTTATCATTTATACCATATTTTCTAGTAGTTTTCTTGTTATTATCTAAATCAATTCCAGCAAATACAGGTGGTTGTCCTTCCATATAGTGCGGAAACATAATAGCTATATCATAGACCTGATCATCAATTTCCACCCATGAATGGCTAAAAATTGAAGGAAACGATGTATCTTTTACATCTCCGATCATCAGCTCACAATTTACATTTTGTTCTTGTAGCAAAATATACATTGCAGCAGAAAAGAAATGACAACCTCCTGCCATTGGATTTTTGGAGAAAAAATCTAGCATTATATTATATGTATTCTTAATTTCTTTATCTTTCTCATTAGTTAATTCTATATCTTCGACTACCACTTTGGCTTTAGTAGCAACTTGAACAAATGATTTTGTACGCAAACGATCTTTCATTGTAATAACCATGCTAAGTGATGCTCCTTTAAATTCGATTTGATTTAAATACTATTAGAACCACTTGTATGAATCTTAATTTAAAATCCTGTTAATATCGTTTTAGTTCATTTCCTCTTAAAGCCATTTCACACATTAATTTCCAGTTTCGGAGTGGAAATTAAGTAAAGTCGGAATGAGCGGGTGATTAGGTAGATACATTTCTCTAGACGTACATGGATAATTAGCTTTTAATTTAGTACAACTGACTAATGCAATTTTCAATATCTAATCTACTCCTTTTTTAAACGTCCCAGTTCCTTATTTCTTCTAATAATTGTTTTGCATAATCAATATCCGCCCTCCACATCAAATGAAGTCTTCCTTTATTTTCTTTAAAATGTTCTGCAAGTTCTTTTAGCTTTTGTTTTTGTTTTACATTGTTATATGGGAAATACCTATTTACATCATAGTATTCTATCTCCCCATATCTGGATTTATAAAAGGCAAGCCTTTTAATATCTATATGGACATAATCAAATCCTAAATCATCTGACATGGTTGCTATGGCTAATTCATTCAATATGAAATAGCCAATCAATTGCAGATTGTCCTTTTTAGCCAAAGTATGGTCTTTTGTGGTTTTAAAATCATATAGAGTTCCATCAATAAATATATCCGCATCTGCTCCACTGACTAGTGCTGAACCTACGCCAAATCTAGGATTGAAAACTACTTCACTTTTTTTGCTTATTATCTCAGGAATCATAAATTTCTCTTCAAATACAGCCAATAAAGTATCTAGATCATTGATTACTTCTTCAGGAGCTGGGTCAAAAAGGAGATAATCAACATTTATATTTTCTTTTTTAACTCCATTCCTTACTATTTGTTCTAATTTCGCCAAATGAACAGCTATTTCCAACAGATTTGTAATTGACATTGAACTATCATTAATACACTCTAATATTTTATCTACCCATGTTATATAAAAGAGTTCGGAGTTTTTATGATCATTAGGAAATCCTAATTTCTCAAAACCATTAGTAGCTACCCATCCTTGTATTACATCTTCTCTTTTTAAAAATTGTGCAATTCTAAACCTTGCTAAATAATCAAATGCTGTTCCTACTAATGAAGATAAGAATTGTGGATTTGGTAACATATTTGGAACAAGAATACAATATTCATCCGAGAATGGGTTCTTCTTACTTAATGTATAGTAATCTTCTTTGTTTGGTTCAATTGATAAAAGTATTTCTTTAAATTCTTTATCTCTTTTGGTTTTTCCATTAATTTTGCTGGTTAAAGACATTCTACATACCTCTTTCTAACTCATTATTAGCAAAAGTATAATTATCCTTTAATTTTGTACTACTTATAGTCCTAATCTTCATAAACAGCCTACTTATTAAATAACTTTATAGGAAAATCATACCATAGAAATATTAGGTTTTTGAAGCTACATAAAAAGAGCAGCAATATTTATTTGCTTCGTATGGATTTGATGGTCTTTCCACTCCACAACATTCTGTTTTACAATTGCTTCTTCCGCCGTTTAAATGTTTATTTTCTTCTTCGTTTCGGGTTATTCGTGACGTGTGGATTAGGGTACATAGGGTATATCCCTACTTCGAACCCCATGAAAATGTGGAAATATGCCCCCCCGTATCAAAGCAAATAAAAAGAGACTCCTTGGTTCGGAAGTCTCTTATAATTGCTTTGCTTCTAGTTCATTCTTTCTGTTAATCAGTGTTCGCTTCTTTATGCCAGTCATTTCTTCAACTTCTTTGTATGTATGAGTCTTAAGCAATTCTAATGCGTGTAGTACTTGTTGCTTAGAGTGTTTTCTTGGTCTACCTTCTCTGAAATCATCTCGTTGCTTAGCCAATGCCTTACCTTCTTGAGTACGTTCTACAATCATATCCCGTTCAAACTCTGCGAATGAACTTAATATGTTGAAAATCAGCCTTCCAGTTGGGGTGTTTTCTACTAGTCCCATATTTAGTATGTGAACCTTTACACCTCTTGCAAATAGAGACTTAACTGTTTGAATACCTTCAACAGCTGACCTCGCAAATCTATCCAGCTTTGTTACAACTAATGTGTCCCCTTCTTGTAATGCTTCAAGCACCTTGTTGAACTCTGGTCTATCTGTTTTAGTACCAGTGAACTTCTCCTTATATATAACCTCGCAACCTTCCGCTTGTAATGCTTGAATTTGAACCTCTAAATCTTGTGCTATTGTTGATACCCTTGCATATCCATATTTCATGTTATATCCTCACTTTTCATCACTCACTTATTACACTAAGTTAATGCACCTCACGAAGCCTATTGTAGCAAGGATGTTAAAATGGTGCAATAACTTTCAAGTATTTGCACTGCAGGGTAAACTGCACAACCTTGTCCAAGTATTAGGTTACATATTGCTTCATAGTGATTCGTCTCGAACAACATCAGTTTATATCTATATGTTCAATCACTTTACAGTATTAAATTAAAGCGAATACTTGAGTCGTGTCGGCAATTTACAGGATACCAGTGTGTGGCTTAGCATGGTTTCTGAGATCACTAACAAACTTACCTAAAAACCCCTTCTCTAAATTCAGTCATAAGAAAACAGAGTATCCCTATTAAACATATAGTAGATTATGTATCCTTTTAATACGCAACCAAGAACAACCATTTTGCTTTTTGTTAGAGTTACTCTTTCGTGGATCGATAACACATAATATTAACTTCTATGTCCATTGAATGTGAAACTAATGAATGTTTTGGAATTCTCAGGTATTTTTGTTTTACATAGTGTATGTTTAAAGAGGAAGGGAGGCTTTTTATGGTAAAAAGGAAAATTACAACCTCATTGTGAAGTTTGTCGTAAACCATTTAAAAGAAATGATTTAGTTTACACTGAAACCATGTTTACACAAATACAACATGCTAAATGTTTTATATATAAACACGACTTTATAAAAGATAGGGAACTTATGAAGAAATAGTTATAAATATCCTGAATACGAAAAGTAGTTATTTGTTTAAAATCAGGAATTAAGTATAGTCGATATTTTTCTCCAGCATAAAAATCTATTTCAGTTATGTCCAATTGCATATTTTGTACTTGCCTTAGAACTAACTCTGACCATGTTTTACGTTCTGCTGCTTTCATATTATTTAGTGTTAATTCGTATGGCTCAATTACATCTTGTTGTCTTATCAGTCCGTACTTTGCAGATAAAACATACCACTCATCATAACCTTGTTGCTCAATGCATTGGACAGCTTTTTTAAACATGTGGACTTTTGATACATTTCACTTGCACTGCATCGTTGATAAGCTTTGGATTTTGTACAACTAAGAAATGCAATTTTCATAATTAGCCTGCTCCCTATAACTTTATATAGGTAAATCATACCATATTGGTAGTATGTTTATGAAAGTTAATTAAAAAGGAGAAATATTTCAAACCCTAAGAAGTTTTCGGAATATGAAATTATTCCAAGAAAAGGTTCAGAAGTAATAGGTTTATATTTTATAATAACTATAAAAACATATAGGAGAGAAAAGATTATATGGGAATAACTGAAATACTGTCTTTAGTTACTGTATTAATAGCATCATTTATTAGCGGGAAAACTTTGTTGTCTAAATCAGATTTGGAACAAGTATTTCTTACTCATGAGCAGAAGATAAAATTGTATTACATTAAATTATTAGGTTTATCAAGCCTAATTGGATTTCTTGGTGGTGACCTTTATATTCTATGGAATTTAACGTTAAATAAAAAGACAGCAGAAACAGCTAACTGGAATTTTGCAATAGCTTTATCATTTGTTATTTTCATCTGTTGTTTGTTTACTCTTGGAACAGTTGAAAAAGTGATTCAAAATTTTATCATCCAATCTCATTATAAGTATAAAATAAGCCTTGAGATTGGTGATGTATATATCTTAAGGATGATGAATGAACAACTATGTATATGTTCAAAAGATCCTAATGCGGATTTTTTAAGGAATGATACTGAATCCATTCTCGTAAAAGTGGAAGATTTAATAGAAAAACCATTGATTAGAGAAAAGCATCAGATACCGAGTAGGTCGTTTTGGCAAAGAATTTTGGATTAGGAATATGTCTTGAACAATCATATATCAGCATCTTGGGTAACAGAGTTTAAAGTAAGATTAAGATATCTTTCTTTTCCCACTATCAAACATTTAGAGGAAATATGAAAAGGGCTGCACTCAGCAGTCCCTTCTTAAAATAAAGCTCACGCTTGTTTAAGTACATATATCACAAATTTAAATACTTGTCGTAAATGTAAATAAATGACGATTTTTATTAGTTGTGAAAGTGGCTTGATTTCCAATCCATTATTTACCCCGCACGAATATACGTAAAAGGGAGCGCCTCAAATGAGAGACACTCCTGTAATTATTATTTATTAATTATTCATTTCAGAAATCCATCGAATGGCTTGGAACTGTGCATTTGATTAGTTCTCTTTGATTCTTTAGAAATCTCAAATTCAATACTATCAATTTCAATTTTGGTTGTGGCGGCTTCTTCTACTACATTAGGTTTTGATTTAAAACAACTAATACATTTAAAATGCTTTAATAACAAATCCCACATCGGAACATATTGCTTCATAATTTTTAAACACTTAATCCTATTTGAATCAGACATGTTAGAGATGCTCTTTTCTCGATCTTTAGCAAGTTTTAATGAATGCTTACTTTGCATATCCTTGTACACCTGAGTCATGATGAAGGCACTTTCCTCAGTTAAACTGTATTTGAAGTCCAGTTCTCCCTTCTGTTGCAATCTATTGAGGTAGTCTAACACCCCTAAATCACTATCTTGTAGTAAGCAAAAATGAGCATCATAGTAAAATAACAAGTTCAATTGTTCCCTTAATTGCTCACCAAATTCCTTATTGAAAGCCTTAACCTCTTTCATATTGGTCTTGAATAAATCTCTTCCTTTAAGTTCATGTTCATTGAGGAGAATTCGTCTTAATTCAGCTATGGACCTAATCTCTTGCCTTGTTAGTTTTCTGTGTTTATTTTTGGTTGTACAGCCCCATACTTCCTTCTGATATATAATTACTTTTGCTTTAGCCAACTTATTAAAGACAGATACAAGACTTGATTTAATATGCTTAAGGTAAATTTTAATAAACTCCTCTAGCATATCAATATCCATTTTGTTTTTGTTATAATCTTGGTTCGCCTGACTGAACAGCTCTTGTATTTTTTCTAAATGAACATCTTTATCACCGTATAATGCACCAGTTAGACTTCTATCAATGATACCCAGTTCGGTAAGCCACTTATTTGCACTCATAGGACTTACCTTATTATTCATCTGATTAAGATAGCTAGTAACAAGCGAGTTCAATTCAAACTCACCTACTAATTGTCCTTGACCATTGTTAGAGCGATTATCGGGTAGCACAAGCTTTTTTGAACGTTTTCCACTGCATGTGATAATCCGCTTTGAGCCTCTTCCTTCAACTGTGTAGGATTCCCACTCTGTCTCAACTGATTTGATAAGGAGAGTAAATTCTTTTCCAGAAAGATTCCCATTCTTCTTGAATGATCGTTTTTGAGCTTCACTTCCATACTTCTTAACTAATTGTGCTAATGTAAATACTTTTGACAAAATGATTACCTTTTCTAATGGCTAAGTTTAGCTATTGTTAGCAGCCATCTTGTTCAACTCCTTTATGGTTTTATGCTATAAAAATGAAGCTATGATGTTGGATTACCGTATACTTTTATTGATGATTCCCCATCTAAAAACTGTACCGAATCGACCTATTAAGATAAAGACCTTAGTACCCCGATTCGGTACAGCTTTTTGTCCTTGATTCGATAGTTTTTTATTGATGAATGAAGGTATAAGAACCATCCAAAACGTGCATCAAAACTCAGCAATCACTTTTTTGAATGGTCAAGGGCATTCGCTTCGCTCACAAAGATTTGGGTCAGTCGCAAAGCTCCTTCGTTCCCTTCGGTCACTCGCCACCTAAAGGTGACGACCCTCATATAAACATTCGATTTGCTTACGCAGGATTCTCCAAAGTTCCCTCCTTGCTATTGATTTACTAATTTGATTTGTTTTTCGCTTCTCTTTAGAAACACAAAAAAGGAGCGAGGTTACATGCACCTATCTCGTTAGAAAGCACACTTAACCCTGTCCAAAATAGGCATACATCAGCCTATCCTATGAGTGATCATAGGAAAAACAGTATAAGTGTGCCTCCTAATGAGGCGGTTGCATGTAAACTCACTCCTTACATAGTTTATTATTCGTTCAATTATTAACTCTTACATTATAATACTATTCATTTTGCAATACAACCGACTGACAGAAATTACATCTATTTACCATATTTAAGTGTCTTTCTAACACTTCCTAGTAATACTTAAGTAGATTGTATCGAGATTAGTAATAAAAACACTGAGGATTGCGTATTATTTTGACAATAATATAGCAAAATATCTGTCTCGTATCGGGATTTTTTGTTACCATTTCGTGTGAATTGGGGTGCTTTGAAGCTTCAATTCTTTCTACTTGGTTGTCATCTAAATTCTTCAATAATGTCAGCTAACCAAATTTTCTTATTCAGCTTCATCTGTGCCTAATGAAAAGTAGAATATAGTTTATTGAATAACCGCTTCTATTCATCAAAATTGTAAAAGTAATCGGATTAATTCTCAACCTTTTAATAATAAGAACGGTTAATTGCTAGGATGGAGCTAGATTCAAAAACTTGGTCTTTGAAGCAAATTTAATGATCTTTTACAGATGCATCTGTATTGCCAATAAACATAGTCCCACCCATAAATCAGAATTTGATTTATTATACCTTTTTCATTTGTTCTAATTGTTTTTTTCTCTCCAATCTCCTTAAGCGTGGAGGAAGTTCGTACTCTTCTTCAATAATAAGATTTAGCATTTCCTCAGGTAAATTACGCTTTAAAATATGTTGCATATCTTCTTCTGTTAGCTCAAAGAACTCAGTGCTTAATCCTTCCTTAATTCTTTGTTTGTAAAAGTAACGGTGAAACAACGTTTCCAAACAATGTGCATTTTTTGACTTTATTGTGTGTATTATTTCAACTGGAATAGACGGAACAAACATCATTTCGCCTATGCGTTTCCTTGGATCTTTAGCACATCCTATTTTCACTGCATTTCCATGATACTCTTTTAAAAAGTAAACATAACCTACTTTTTTAAGAGATGTTTCCTGCTCTGATTTTTCATAAGTTTTTCTAAAGGAGTTCATCTCCCTCTCTCTAATGATGCGGTCTTGCTTCTCTTTTACAGCATTATAGACTTCATCCGGAAGGCTTATCAATTTTAGCAGTTCCCGTACTACTTTCGTTGTTAACTCCTTTGTAGCCATTTCTCCCTCAGACTCTATGAAATTCATCATTGTATCATTGTCTACTTTCAGTCTTGCATATTTTTCCTGACCCAATAGAGGTTTGTTATATTTATCAATAAATTCTTCCCACTCAAATCTTTTCTTCCTGCTCATCATAATCCCCCTATTTTTTCTTCTTTCTATAAAGTTAGTTTGTTGTAGTTAAAATATTCCTTGAAAATCATTTTTAATCTTTAAAATTTTCACTAATCTCCTCTTCTTTCTCGCCACTCTCCAATGACTACCAACCTGCACATAATTAACCTTAGTAATCTTTACAATGGTATCTCCATGAACCTTAATTCTTTTATTATGTAACTGAAACACCGTAAATCCGTCCAAATCTTCTACAAGGTCAGCTACCCATATTTTCTTATTTAGCTTCATTTGTGCCTCATGAAAGGTAGCAAATGTCTTATTGAATAATCGCCTATATTCTTCAAATGCAGATAATTGTAAGAATAGGTCTGGATAACCTTCTACTCGTTTATAATACGTACGGTCAATACCTAGGAGGGGGCTAGATTCAAAAAATTGGTCTTTATAGCATATCTTATGAGCCACATTTAGTTTTCTTGGTATTACTTGAGTTCGAATTTGTAGATTTCTAAGCGTCTTCTTCGTATCCTTGGATAAATATTTGTGAATTTGCCTCCCTTTCTTTTTAAGTTGGTTCTTAACACCATTTGAATCTAAAAGGATTAATCCATTTTTCATGTTGTAATATCTTAGAAAAGATAGTAATTCCTTGATCGCTAATGCTTCTGCAATGTTATTATCCGATTCATTAACTACAATCCGTCTACGTATTATGCTTTGGTCTTCAAAGACAATTACGAACGCAAGATACGCTTTCATGTTTTTGACTGACGCATCCGAATATCCAATAAACATGAATTCACCTTCTCCAACAATCAATAATTTAGATTTTTTCTTTTATTATCTTAAAACAATTATATTTACTCGTCAAATAATTCTGATAATAAATAAAACCATTGCAATATAAGCTTTTTTATTTTTTTATACAAGGGAATACTGCTTAAACAAAAGTATTGCAATATAGAATAATCATATAAATAAAAAGAGAACATTCATTTGACTGCTCCCTTCAATTCCTTCTGTTGCTGCTAAATATTCTTTCACACTATCCTACAAATCAATACCTAAGACATCCCCATTTGGCTCAAATTCTATTCTCTCGTAAAGTAGACCAATTATCCCCTTGTTAGGAGGAATGCTCACAGTTGTGTGGCATGTATCAGACCTTTAAATTCTTTCCAAAATTCATTAATGGACTAATATCAATACCTCTCTGAATCAATGTCCTATCATCCAATGACCTAAGGTAGGATTGACTAGTAGAGACAGAGGAATGCCCTAGAAGCCTTGAAAGCGTATATAGATCTTTACCATATAACAAAGCATTTACAGCGTAGTAGTGCCTAAATGTGTGTGGTGAAACCCTTGCATCTTTAACATCGGCTCTCTTCCCTGCTTCCCTAACGATGTTCCATAATGCAGTGTGGGAGATTTCACCACCAGTATAGTTCAAGAAATAATTATCTGCAGTTGATGCAAAACCTTTAAAATATTTTTCTTTGTGTCTTTCAAATTTGATTAAGAATTTCTTCAATGCAGGAGTGATTGGAACATTTCGTTCTTTATTACCTTTACCCATGATCACTATATTATCTTTGTCAATAAGTGTTTTGACCTTGAAGGTACGAATTTCTATGGCTCTAAGTCCAGTGTCGGCAAGCATGGCAATGATAGCCTTGTTCCGTGCCTCTAAATACGTCTTAGTGCCAAATGAATCAATCATTGCCTTTACTTCATCATCAGTGAATCCTTTAAGCATGAGTTTGGGCTGTTTCGGTCTTTCTACCTTGTCCATTGGATTTTCTTTTAGATACCCTTCACCAACACACCAGTTAAAGAAAGCATTGACTGCCTTCAAGGTTGTAAGGATAGTCTGAGGTTTATTCCCCCTGTGTTGTTTGGCTCTGAAATAAGCCTTTAAATCAACCACAGCAATATCTTTTAAAAGCTTATCATCAGTTCCCCTTTTCTTGGTTATGAAGTTGGACAAGAATTTATATTCCTGTCTCTTATTTTTCATTGTTTTGGCAGTGTAGCCGCTAGCCTGACAGTGAACTAAATACTCGTCCATTGCATCAAGAAACTTAATTTCATTCATAATAAAAAGCCACCTTTTCTGTTGAATTTTTGGTTAATCCTTCATCAGAAAATGTGACTTATTGGTATAAATATCAAAATGAGTAAGAAGGTTTAAGCATTTTTTTACGGTTTTTCTGGGAAGGTTTCAGAATAAGCGATTTTTTCCGTTTTCCTAACCCAAAAATCCGTTTCGAGTAAAATACTCAAACCCTTGATTTACATGAGTGCTTGTCCGTTTTATTTAGATTGCTGCTTGTTCATGGCTGCCATCATTTGGTTGATCTTCTTCTGTGATGGTTTTTGTCCCATTTGCATCATCATCATTTTTAACATTTGTTCATTAATTGGCGGATTTTTCTTCAAATAGCTCATCATATATTTGCGAGCAATGAAAAATCCTAGCGCTACACCAGCAGCTAATGCCAGTATACCAACTAGAATCGCAATTCCTGTTGTACCCATTAAACTTCCTCCTTCGTGTTGTCTACCATACAGTGTACTAAAAAAAACAGGATTAGACAATATCTGCTTTCAATTAGACAAATTTTCTTTCTTTTATCGGCTTTAACCAGCCATAGCGCTGATGGTCGAGGTCAAGCGCCAAAAAGGAAGATTCACATTTTCTTAGTACTTCGAAAAATGCGGTCTCTGCTTCATAGCTGCCCTCTGCATCTACAGTTATTAATTCTTGAAAAACCTCTAACTTTGCCGTACTTAGTTTTCCGCTTAATTCTATCGAGTATGTACCTTGCTCGGCCCTAAATCCCTTGATTTTCCCCAGCTGTTTCTGAATCAGCTGGTGGATTTTTAAAACCTCTACCCTTTTCGTTATATAGTAAATTTGCTTTTGCGTTATAAATTTTAGCTCACCGTTTGCTAATTGATGTTCCTGAAAAAGCTGATAAAACAATCGCTCTCTTCCGAAGTAATGGGCGGCAAATTCATCTTCTATTAAATATAGCTGATATTTTCTCACCACGGTTCTCTCCTTCGTTGATAACCCTTTTATCCATTATAAGAAAACACAAATGAAACATTTGTCTTACGGCGGCAAAAACTTTCACTATTTTTGTCGATTTAACAAGCTTTATCCAAATCTACTATGGACTTCGGCAGTTTGTTGAATAATCCTTTTAAAAGCATCCAAGTTCAAATTATTGTTAAAATTAACACTAATTAAGCCAATAATATCGATAATCCTCAACGGCAATCTTATGAATCGTTTCTTTCATCGCTTCAAGCTCTGCAAACATCTTTTTTGACTTCTCAGAATCAATCGTAAAAGTGCCAGGCAGGTTTTGTTTCTCAATAAATTGAATTCGAAAAGTAGTCGGCGGGTGGGTTGCATCCAATTGGAATTTCTCGCGCGCGCATTGTAATTTATACCTTTTTTTCTCCCGTTCTGGCATTAAGGATAGAGCTTTTCTAAATTCATCAATTACATTTGATTGTCCATCATCCAATGAAACTTTTGATAAACAGTGAAAATAAACACCACCATAATGAAGTTTCTCTAAGTCATTAGCAACAGCTAAACTGCCACATGTTTGAGCAGCGCGGTAATCAGCTAAATACTCCCCTATTTGCGACTTGTTCCAGATGAGATGCAGCAATAACCAATAGAAACAAAAAGGGACTTGTGCAAGAACTTTCATCAGGAAATTAGTCACCATATCTAGCAAGCTATACTCAAAGGTTTGCTCCGAAGGGACGGGATCTAATAGTGTATACCAATCATATATCGTATTAAGAGCAGTCCCGATATAAAAACCATAGGTTAAGTCTTTATTAATATAATGACCTAACTCGTGGGCCATGACTGAACATTGTTCTTCTGGGCTCAGTGCTGCAAAATAAGGGACCCCAATTATAACAATGGTTCGTCTCCTCCAGCCAATTTTCGTAATCGCGGCATTATAATTCTGATCAATAATAATCCCATCAATCTTTTTCAGGCCCATGCTGGCTGTGAGATCATCCATTACGGCATAGACAGCAGGGATCTCTTCTCTTGGGAGGATCCGTTCATCGTCCTCCAATTTACCAAAACGCGGCCGTGTAAACCAGGCAATCCCTATTAAAATAAGCCCAAAAAACAAGCAGGTAAAATGGCTATACTGAAAAGTTAATAGATACATCCCGAATGAAAAAGAAACGAAACTTAGAGTATGGACAATGGTGGCTATTATGAATGCCAACCCATTTACGAATGATATTTTCGGCTTTACATTGGGGCTGTTCATCATTTTATTAAAAACAACTTGACCACTTTTATTTCCTAAATGTTCATAAAGCCGATCTATTCGCGATTTCTTCTTATCGCCTTCAATTTTGGGATGCAAATTATACCCACATTCACACCACGTGATGTACCCACTATGAATAGGGATACTAGCTTTGCAATCCGGACACTCTTTAAACAATTCCTCTTCAACTTGATCTTGAATCATACTGTTCACCCAATGTTCACTCCAAAAAGTAAAAAATTTGTTTCTATTATAAATGCTAATCCTTTCTTTTTATATACTTTTTAGATAATTCCTACAATATTATTGGGTAAAGAGGGGCTCCTTTTATGTATTGGCTCTTTTTCGCGAGACATTGGCTCAAAAAATCTAATTTATGGCTCATTTTCTTTGAACTTTGGATGTTTTTCCACACTCCCCCAAATATTGCAATC